>PLUI01000013.1:3237-5302 GCA_003164855.1 Acidobacteriaceae bacterium | reverse complement strand
GACGGTTAATCTCGTAGATGAGTTCCAGGTGACGAGGAAACAGTTTCTCAAACCATGCCACCGGCCATTTCTCCAAAGCCTCAGGGAGCAAGGTGTGATTTGTGTACCCGAGCGTCCTCTTCGTCAGGTCCCAGGCCTGGTCCCATCCCAGGTGCACATCGTCCAGCAGGATTCGGAGCAGTTCAGGGACCGACATGGAAGGATGCGTGTCATTGAGTTGAATTGCAGCTTTCTGCGGAAACTTTTCCCAATCCGAGTTGTAGCGCTGGAAACGGCGCACCATGTCGGCCATGGAACACGCGACCAGGAAATACTCCTGCAGAAAGCGCAGCCCCTGCCCCTTCGTCGTAGAATCGTCCGGATACAGTACGCGGGTGAGCGACTCCGCTTGGAGAGTTTCGCCGAGCGCGCCCACGAAGTCTCCGGTGTCAAACCTCTCAAGATCGAAATAATCGGGCGCCGCCGCGCACCAGAGCCGGAGCGTGTTGATCGTCTTTCCACCATAGCCCACCACGGGACGATCAAACGGGATACCGATCAGGCTTGATGGCCGATCGGGGATGACTTGAAAACTACCCTCTTGCAACTTGAATGAGACGTTCAGCCTGACTTCCACCTTCTCGTGAAGCCGCGCAATCTCCCAGGGATCGCCGTAGCGGAGCCAGTTGTCGGGATTCTCTTTTTGCCAGCCATCTACGATCGATTGCTTGAACATGCCGTATTCATAGCGGAGACCATAGCCGGTGCCCGGGAGTTGCATGGTCGCCATCGAGTCGAGAAAGCACGCCGCGAGGCGGCCCAAGCCGCCGTTGCCCAGCCCAGCATCTGGTTCCTGCTCGATCAGTTCGAGCCAGTCGATACCATGTTCTCGAGCGCAATCCGGTAAAAGCGGATCGAGCAACAGGTTGGTGATGTTGTTGGCCAACGAACGTCCGATGAGAAACTCCATCGAGAGGTAATAGATGCGTTTGGCATTCTCTCGCTCATAAGTGCTCTTGGTCAGCACCCAACGCTTAGTGAGAATGTCTCGCACGGAATGGGAGAACGCCTCAAAGCGTTCACGCGCACTCGCTACTNNGGATCGATCGCTCTGTCAAAAACCAGGTGCCGTTCATAAAAAGCGTTTTCCGTCCCGATAAACGGCATCGCGCCGTACCCGTACTGTTGCAGAACATCTGAAACATTAGTTGCGCTGGTGGTCATGGGAACGACTTTTGCGGAGCTTGGGCGCGCCACGGGATTGGTGCTCATAAGATGGTCCTTAGTTTTCCAGGTTGTGGAACCGTTCGTGTTCAATGTACAAAGCTAAGCCGGTCAAGAGTACAGATCCTCGTCTGGCCCGAGCTCAATTCCTGACGCTAAAAGGTACGCACGCATGGCCTTTTCGGCCGCGAACCAATCAATTTCCGGTGACCCAAGCGGACCGCCTCTTTTTTCCCAGTGCTGGTACGCGAGTTTTTGCACCAGTTCATGACGATCCTCGCCATAAAAATCGGTCAGCGGCTTGGGCCGCTGCACGCGGTCTTCCCTTCTGCTTCTGGGCTGTTCAGTCATGAACCCTAGTTTGCTGTTCGGCACATCTCCTTTATGACTGCTTCGATTTCCGGTAATACCTGATCAGGTTGTTGGTGGAACTGTCGTGCGCAAGCTGCGGTTCTGTTTTGCTCTCCAGTTCAGGGATGATGCGTTGCGCGAGGACTTTTCCCAGCTCCACGCCCCATTGGTCGAATGAATCGATATTCCAGATTGTGCCCTGGGTAAACACGGAGTGCTCGTACAGCGCCACTAACTTTCCGAGAGTTTCCGGCGTGAGTTTGTCAGCCAGGATCGTATTCGATGGACGGTTGCCCTCGAACACCCGGTGCGGAACCAGCCACTTCGGAGTGCCTTCCGCCGTGACCTGCTCCGGCGTCTTGCCGAAGGCCAGCGCCTCGGTTTGTGCGCAGACATTCGCAATCAGCATGTCGTGATGGCGCCCCAGCGGGTTGAGCGGCTGCGAGAAAGCGATGAAGTCGCACGGAATGAGTCTCGTCCCCTGGTGAATCAGTTGGTAGAAAGAGTGTTG
>PLUI01000013.1:0-3205 GCA_003164855.1 Acidobacteriaceae bacterium | reverse complement strand
TCGTTGTACCAGATCGCCAGAAGACCCAACAGCACCGGCAGATTTTGCTGGAAGGGAGCAGTCCGGAAGTGTTCGTCCATCTGATGGAAACCATTCAACATTGCCTGAAAATTCTCAGGGCCAATCGCGACCATGGTTGACAGGCCAATGGCGGAATCCATCGAGTAGCGTCCTCCAACCCAGTCCCAGAACTCGAACATGTTGGCGGTATCGATCCCGAACTTCGCAACCTCGGGCGCATTCGTCGAGACCGCCACAAAATGCTTTGCCACCGACTTTTCGTCCCCGCCTAGTCCCGCGAGAGACCACTCGCGAGCCGTGTGAGCGTTTGTCATCGTTTCCAGGGTGGTAAAAGTCTTCGAAGAAATAATGAATAGTGTTTCGGTAGGGTCGAGGTCTTGTACCGCTTCCGCGAAATCAGTGCCATCAACGTTAGAAACGAAGCGGAACGTCATGGCTCGATCGCTATAGTGCTTCAGCGCCTCATAGGCCATGACCGGACCCAGGTCCGAGCCGCCGATGCCGACGTTGATCACGTTGCGAATGCGCTTGCCGGTGTGTCCCTTCCATTCACCACTGCGCACGCGGTTGGAGAAATCCGCCATCCGGTCGAGCACGGCATGGACTTCAGGCACCACGTTCTTCCCGTCGACGACGATGGATTCGTCGCGCGGCGCACGCAGGGCAACGTGCAACACGGCACGCTTTTCGGTGATGTTGATTTTCTCCCCGTGGAACATGGCATCGATTCGCGCCCTCAGACCAGATTCTTCCGCCAGTTGAAGAAGAAGTCGGAGCGTTTCATCAGTGATACGGTTCTTGGAGTAGTCGAGGTAAAGACCAACGGCCTCGACCGTCAAACGCTCACCGCGCTTCGGATCATCCGCAAAGAGCTGCTTCAGATGGATCTTTGAAGCGGCTTTGTAATGTAACGCCAGTGCGCTCCACGCTGTATGTCCGGTGCTCGGCGGCTTCGTCAGTGGTTGGACCTGTGCTGCCATATGCATACTCCTTTTGTATTCGGGCGTTTTAATCTAAAGAGCTTTGTAGTTTTTGATTTAACTGACTGCCTTCAGGTTGCTGCTTTTATTTAGCGAGGCACTCGTAAGAGAGCCCCGGCCACCAAGGGAGGTGGTGTGAAGTGTCAGAATACTGCAACACCTTCGCATGAATTAGCGCCCCCACCGCAGGTCGTGTTTCAGCACCAAGTGTCGAAAGGCGCTCCGCTATTTCTTCCGTGCAATCGGGGCATCTTCCGTACCAGCCCGCTTATTCCACCCGTGGAAACGCGAGAAGTCACCCGCATTCCATGCCTCGCGGAGTCCAGGNNTGCTCGGGGTCGGTGTACTCCTGGATGTCGAGATCCTTCTGAATGGTTCGGTCGGGGTCCGAAAGGAATGGCCACTGGGCTCCGACTGACGCACGGAATTCCTGTAGAGTATGGTGATCGTCGGTGGCGATCGTGGCGATCTGCGTGTACGCCACTGCGATCCTCGGGTAGAACGCGGCGATTTCCAAATGCTGCTGGTGCTCCTTCGGGCAATAGTGGCCGCGCGCAAGTGTGAGGATTAGCGGATCTTCGCCCTGTAGTTCGCTGAGCTTGCAAAGTTTGCCCGTGTGATCGGGCAGTTCGTAATCGGGGAAAATTCCTCCGGGCACGATATCAGAACGCATGGTTGGATTCCTCCCATTTCTCTTAAAGCTCTTCTCTTAAAGATCTTCTCTCAAAGATCCAGAGTGACGCCCGCGTTTGGCTGGGAACAGCATACGAGCACGTTCCCGGGAGCGGGCCTCTCCAGCGGCTCAGGGTTGTAAGTAATCGATCCATCAATCAGACCAGTCATGCAGGTATGACAGACTCCAATCCGGCACGACCATCTGACCGGAACGTCGCACGCTTCCGCCAGTTCAAGCAAACTCGCGAACTTAGAATCCCAAGCGGCAGTAATCCCGCTACGCGCGAATGAGACCGGAGGGCCAGAACCAGGCGGCCCTTGTGGCAGGTGAGGAGTGTGAACAACCTGCGCCATACCCGGGGTTATAGCCTCGAGAGAACCGAAGATTTCCGTGTGCACATTCCCGGCGAGCACACCCCAGTTTCGCAGCCCATCGCGCATGTTCTGCAAGAATGAAGGTGGGCCACAGAGATAGAAGTCACTACTCTGTGACACGCCAATTTTCTCCAGCAAAGCTGCGTCAATGTGCCCGGGAGCATCGAAGTCTACCCCGACTTGGTCGGTTGCAGCGGGGCTGCTGTACACAATGTATCCTCGTCCGCGAGAGAGCTGTTTCAGTAATGAGCGAGATTCTTCTGCAAATGGATGCTCAGCGCCATTGCGCGCTCCAAAGATCCACCATATCTCTCGTTGCGATCTTTCCGCGGCGAGTGAGTGCAGCATCGACATCCCAGGCGTGGCGCCCACTCCAGCGCTCAGCAGAACCACAGGATTCAGGCCTCGGCGCAGAGTAAAGCTACCGCGTGGCGCACTAACATCCAACAGATCGCCTTCTCGCGCACGGTTGCACAGAAATGAACTTCCAATCCCGTTCAATTCGCTCTTGACGCTGATGCGGAGATGATCGGCTGCCGGCAGATCAGACAGCGAATAGCTGCGAAGAACCGATGGTTTGCCAGGATCGACAAGCAAGCGCAAAACAACAAATTGACCCGCCTGGCAGACAGGAAGAGGCTGCCCGTCGATCGGCGCCAGAACGAAGGAAGTCACGCTCTCGCTTTCCTTATGAATATTCGCGACTCGCATCTCTCGAAAGCCGGGCCATGCTGGCGCTTGTTCCTCATCGGCGAGTCCCGGATTCCCCACCGTAGTTTTGGAACTCAAGTCTTGTTGGAGCATTGCCTGGAACGAACTCTGCCAACCCTTGCTAAGAGCAGGGATCCGTAGCGCTCGTTCCAATTGTTCGGGAGAATGTCCTGGCAAATACAGGAGGGCGTCAACGTCGGCCACACTGATTCGCTCTGGACCGTCAGCAATTTTTGCGATGTCATCGCCCGCACCAACTTCTCCCTCCTGCAACACGCGAAAGTAGAATCCTGGTCTGTGATGTTCTACGAGCAGGGCTGGCATACGAGGTTCATTCATGCGAATGCCGACGCGGTAACACGTCACGCGCGGCTGCGTTACTTCAAATTCAGCGCCACCGATGCGGTAGCGATCGCCGATGCACACCTCGTTATCAGGAAGTC
>PLUI01000089.1 GCA_003164855.1 Acidobacteriaceae bacterium | reverse complement strand
TGTGCCGATGGCCATGATGGGAATCGCATTTTCGCTGATTCCGGCGGTGATGTGGCCATCGGTCGCCTATATCGTCGATCAGGCCAAGCTTGGAACGGCGTATGGGTTAATGACCATGATCCAGAATATAGGGCTGTTTGGACTGAACTTATTGGTGGGATGGGCCAACAACTTTGGTCACGCCGATGCTAGCAATCCGGCGGGCTACCGCCTAGGCATGTGGATATTCTCGATCCTTGGAATCCTAGGCGTCGTGTTCGCCTTCCTGCTGCGGCAGCGGGAGTTGGGACCGCATGGGCATGGTCTGGAGACGATCACAACAGGCAAAAGTGCGGCTTGAGTTCGGCAGAAAACTACCATTTTCCGCAGATCGCTACTCTTTCCNNGTACAACACAAACTACTTATGCCGCATCCCAATGAGTGCGGCCGGAAACAGACTATTTGACCGAGCCACGACAGAAACCTGGCACCGAACTCAGCGAAGCCGAGGCCATCGAACGGGCCAAGCAGGGCGACGCCGATGCGTTCCAGGTGCTCTATGACAAACACAAGCGGCGCGTGTATTCGCTTTGTCTGCGGATGACGGCGAATACCGCCGAGGCGGAAGACCTGGCGCAGGAAGCATTCCTGCAGCTTTTCCGCAAAATCGCTACGTTTCGCGGGGAGTCGGCGTTTTCTACCTGGCTGCACCGGCTGTCGGTGAACGTGGTACTGATGCATTTGAGGAAGAAGAGTCTTCCCGTGGTTTCCTTGGAGGAGGCCACCCAGGGTAGCGACGAAGACTCGCCAAAGAAGGATTTCGGGGCGGACGATGTGGCCTTGGCCGGCTCGATCGACCGGATGCAGTTGCAGAGGGCAGTGAACAACTTGCCTCCCGGCTACAGAACGATTTTTGTCCTTCACGATGTGGAAGGATACGAGCATAATGAAATCGCCGGTTTGGTAGGATGCTCGATTGGAAACAGCAAGTCGCAATTGCACAAGGCGCGCATGAAATTGCGCGATCTGCTCAAGATGAATAGAGCCGAAGAGGCCGGGAAGTCTCGAGCGGGTTAGCAGCGTAAACAATCAGAAGCAACGAGGAACATTGGTAACCTCGGCAGGGGCGTTCGAGCTGCGGTGAGCGTTAGAAATCGCAGTAAACTCGGGGAGAGGACGTATGAATTGCGTTGAGCTGCAGCAGAGCTTGGCGGAAGTGGAAGACGGAAGCACTCCGGAACAGAGCACACACCTGAAGACGTGTCCCGCGTGTTCAGAGTTGTTGGAAGAATTGAATTTGATCGTTGCCGGCGCGAGCGAACTGCAAGCCGGCGACGAACCCAGCCCCAGAGTTTGGAACTCCATTGAAATTGCATTGCGGCAAGAAGGGCTGATTCGTCCGCGGCCTTCCGCCCCCCAGTCGACTGTCCCCTCTTTCTCCGCCCGCTGGGGCTGGGCACGATGGCTGGTACCAGCGGCAGCGATGTTGCTGCTACTGGTAGGAATCTATGAACGGCGGCAGCAACCGGTGTCGGTGAATGACCGGCCCAGACAAGAAGCGGCCGTGGTGGCGCCGGTCTTGAATCCATCCGGGCTGAATGATGAAGACTTCATCCAGGAAGTCGCCGCCAACGCTCCTGCCATGCAAAGCCAATACAAAGAGAACCTGCGGCGGGTGAATGACTCTATCCTGGATGCGCAGAGTGCGGTCAATGAAAGTCCGGAGGATCCGGAGGCGCGGCGGGCGCTGATGGATGCCTACCAGCAGAAATCCATGTTGTTTGAGATGGCGATGGACCAGCCAATGCAATAGTGTGGAGCTTGTCGGAATGCCTTGTGCGGCAAAGGGATGTGGCAGCAAGTTCGGGGAGTCCGCTATGTTGAGTAAAAACGCGGCAAAACTCGTCACCGTCACCGTGATTCTGGCGGGGACGCTGGCGGCGCAAAACAAAAAGGAGTTTCACTTCGCCGTGGGGCCGCGTGCTGGCTTGTCGGTAATGAATCCGTACGGTTCAATTTCAGTAAAGCCTTCGCTGAATAATGCGCTTATCGTGACCGCAATTTTGCACTCCGACAAGGTCGAAGTGGATAACAATCAAAGCGGCAATCGAGTGGATATCCAATCGCATTTGCTGGCTGGCGCCGATGCCGAGTCCGGACGCGTGGACTATGAAATCCTGGTTCCAGCCGATGCCAGCGTCACCTTGCATTCCAGCACCGGCACACTGCACGCGGAGAAATTGCACGGCGACGTCAGCCTGGAGGGTCCAGGGGCGGATGTGGATGTTCGCGATATCTCCGATGCGCATGTGCATGTGAAAACCATGAACGGCTCCGTCAATCTCGACAACATCAAGAATGGGCACGTCGAAGTCGACTCGCTGAGCGGCGAAGTCACCCTGAACGGGGTGAATGGCTCGTTGGTTCAAGTGGTTTCGACCAGCGGCGGAATCCACTATATTGGAGACTTCGGCAACAGCGGCGAATACCGGCTGACCAGCCACAGCGGCGATATAGACGCCACCATTCCCGAGTGGACCTCGGCCGACGTGAGCGCTCGCTCCGTCCGCGGAGAAGTACATGACGACATTCCCCTCCAGCCCAAGACCCACACCTACTTTCCGCTCGATAAGGGGCGTGCCTTCGCAGGTACCATGGGTCGGGTGGCGGTCTCGTCCACCGTAGTTTTGCGAACCTTCAGTGGTAAAATTCATCTCAGAAAACGCGCCGAGAACAAATAACACAGAAAACTGAATCAGCCAGCACGGCGTCCTGGAGGCGGCCAAAATCGCAGGGGTTGATGTGCCTGTTGACAGGCCTGATATGACCAGCCGGCCCCCGCAAATGCAAGCCATAATCCTGGTCGGATTCATGGGCGCCGGCAAAAGCAGTGTAGGACCGGTTCTGGCAGAGCACATGAGCTGGAGGTTCGAGGATCTTGACGACCGGATTGAGCGGCGCGAAAAGCAAAGGGTAGCTGAAATCTTCAGGAATGCCGGAGAATCTGAATTTCGTCGCGCCGAGCATGAGGCTCTGCAAGAATTGCTGCAGGAATTGCAAAGCGGCTCCAAAAAAGTAGTCGCCCTGGGTGGAGGAGCTTTCGTTCAGGAATCGAATATCGGGTTGATTGAAGCCGCAAACCTGCCAACCGTCTTCCTGGATGCGGGGGTCGACGAACTTTGGGCTCGGTGCCGCCGGCAGTCGGAAAAGCAAGGAATGGAGCGCCCGTTGCTCGGAAGCGTGGAAGGGTTCCGGGAGCTTTATGAGAAGCGGCGGCAGCACTACTTGAGAGCATCTTTAAGACTAGAGACGGGCGGGAAGGCGGTCGAGGACATCGTGGCCGAGCTGATTCGGGCTCTGGACTTGGGTCCACGGCGCGGAAGGCAAGGAGAAACCAAGTGACTTTGATGGCGCATTTGCGCTGGGGAATGCTGACCGTTCTGCTCTGCGCAGTTGGAACTTTTGCCGGAGACAAGAAAGATCCGAAACCGCCAGCCGTGCAGATGGTCGATTCCGGCTCCTTCGGCGTATTTGTCAGGGGCCAGCGCGTAGTGACTGAGAGTTTCAGCGTGCAGCAGGACAACGGCGTCAGCATAGTCAAATCCCACCTGCAGGAAACGGCCAATTCGACCGGGCCCGGGCAAAAATCGGACCTGCAGATGACGGGCAGCGGAGAGTTGGTGCGTTACGATTGGAGTGACGGCAACAGTTCTCTGGTGGTAACGCCAAAAGACGAATTCCTGCTGGAGCGGATCACGACCGGGTCTTCCTCCAAACCGGCGGAACAGCCGTTTCTGATGCCCAACACTTCGGCAATTCTGGACAATAATTTCTTTATTCATCGCGAAGTGCTGGCTTGGCGCTACTTGGCAACCAACTGTCACACCGATAACGGTACTCTAAAGTGCCAGCAAGGTCCGGTGGAGTTCGGTGTGCTGGTGCCGCAGGACCGCACTTCGATGCGGGTACGCATGGAACTTGGGGCAAGAGAGAAGGTAACGATCCGGGGAACAGAACGCGAATTGTTGCGGCTGAATCTTAAGGGCGAAAACTTCTCCTGGGCCCTTTGGGTGGACGATAAAGATCATTTCAAGCTTATGCGAGTTCAGATTGCGGACGATAATACTGAGGTAGTACGGGACTGATGAAATGCAGTCGTGCTCGGGATTGGCTTCGTTGTTGAGGGGAGAAACAAATTGCCTCTGGCGGATGGACGCACGGCTCGGGTCATTATCACGGTGCTGCTTTTCGCACTCGGCTTGGGCTTTCTCTACGCCGCGCGGCAGACTTTAGTAGCCTTCCTGTTTGCCATTTTCTTCGCCTACCTGATGAGTCCCCTGGTGTCGTATCTGGAGAAACTGCTCCGCGCGCGGGTACTGGCAATCGCCGTCATTTACGTCTTACTGCTCGGATTAGTAGTGCTGTTTTTCGTCTCCACGGGACCCCGGATCGCACGGGAAAGCGAGCGTTTAGGCCAATCGTTGCCCGCCATCTCCCGTTTGAGTTCCGGGCAGATCGCGGAACAACTGGGACAAGAGCACGGCTGGAACGCCCGCCTGGTCGATCTCGCGCGCGACTACCTGGCCAGCCACAGTGACGAAATCACGAAACTGGCGCAGGCCGTAGGACTGCACGTGGCAGATGTGGCCAAGCAGGCGTGGCTGCTCGTAATTGTCCCCCTGCTCTCGATTTTTTTCCTGAAGGATGGGCGCGCCTTCAGCCAGGTTTTGCTCGACCTGGTCCAGTCGCGTCCCCAGCGCGAACTGCTGCAGGGCGTGCTCAGCGACCTGAATCAAATGCTGGCGCATTTTATTCGCGCCCAACTTACCCTGGCTGCGCTTACCCTCGTGATCTATTCAGCGGTTCTCGGCATGATGAGGATGCCCTATGCCCTCGTCCTCGGGACATTGGGAGGATTGCTCGAATTCATTCCCGTAGTAGGGCCTCTGGTAGCCGCCGTGGTCATCGTGGGTGTGGCTCTCTTGATGAGCTACCCGCACTGGCTGGCGCTGGTAATTTTCCTGGGCACGTGGCGGCTGATTCAGGATTACGTAACCTCACCCCGCATCATGGGCCGCAGCATGGAATTGCACCCGCTCGCGGCAATTTTCGGCGTGATGGCGGGGGGCGAGGTTGCGGGCATTCTTGGCATTTTTCTTTCGATTCCCGTAATGGCCAGCCTGCGTATCGTCTTCCGGCGCTGGCGACTGTACGCGGAAAAACGCAAGTTCGGTCCGCTCGATGAGTACGTGATTGGCGGGCAGGTCGGTGTCAAGAAGTAGAAAGGCCATCGGCAATTAGCAGCTAGCGATTGTCAGTCTCGACTTCCCTGCCAACGGGGGCAGTGGGGTTTGAAATGGTGGAGCTAGTCGGGATCGAACCGACGGCCTCGTCGTTGCGAACGACGCGCTCTCCCAGCTGAGCTATAGCCCCGTACCGGATGAAACTCTAATTTACCCAACCCATTTTACCAGCGTACCCTCTTCCGCACCAACGGAGCTTGACGAATGCCCCCATCCCGCGTCTAAGCTAAGAAACAACACTGTGGGAGTTTCGGTGAATGTTTGCCCAATTGAATACGGGCGGGTCACAGAGCCGGCGGAACGTCCTGGCAGGTTCACTGGCGTTGCATGGCTTGCTGTTCGCCTGGCTTCTGCATACGCCGGAGCCGCCGCTGTTGAATGCGACTTCCGTCGCGCTCGGACATAACGGCAAGCTGCTTACACGAGTCTATTTTCCTACCGAGTCGCCCGACGATAGCACAACCAGTTCGTCCGACCATGCAACTGAAAGATATCGTCATCAACGTGTCGGGCACGAGAAATTGATTTTGAAGCAGAATGCGGCGCTGGCCAAGATGTCGCTCCCGCCCGCTCCGCTCGCGCCCTCGGGAGCGGAGGACAAATCGAAGACCGCGACACTTTCAAACCTGGGCCACGGCGCACCTGCAGGGCTTCCCTATGGAAGTTTGCCTGGCGGCCCCATTTTCGGCGATGAGGTTCGTCCTGCTTTGCCCATCTCGACTGCCGACCCGGTTGTCTATCCGTGGCAAAGACCAACATCGGAGGGCAAAGTCGTCATCGAAATCACGATCGACGAAAGGGGCGAGATTGTCCGCAAAACCGTACTGCAGAGCCTTGGTCCGATGATCGACGAAAGATGCCTTGCGGCCCTGGAGAGCTGGCACTTTCGCCCAGCTACACGCAATGGAGCCCCCATTGCTTCGAAGCAAGACGCCATTTTTCCCTTCAAAGCGCGCGGGTAGGTCAAATCCGGATCGGCCGCATCCGCTCGCGCAGCCGCTATAATCAGAGTGTGACCACCAACGCCGTCCAGCAACTAGCAACTGCGGACTTTCCCACTCGCTGGGGTAAGTTCCGCATCCATGGTTTTCGCGCCGAATTCGGTTCCGATGGAAACCGGCGCGTCGAGGAAGCCGTCGCCTTGGTGATGGGAGATGTTCAGTCCGCTCCGCCGCTGGTTCGCGTCCATTCGCAATGTCTTACCGGCGATGTTTTTCATTCTTTGCGCTGTGACTGCCGCCAGCAGCTCGAGATGGCGCTCGCCATGATTCGCGATCTGGGCGCGGGCATACTTATCTACGAACAACAGGAAGGACGCGGCATCGGGTTGATGGCCAAACTGCAGGCTTACGAGTTGCAGGACGCGGGTCTCGACACCGTCGAAGCCAATGAGCGGCTGGGCTTCAAGGCCGACCAACGCGACTTTGCGCTTCCCGGCCAGATGCTCAAAGGGCTCGGAGTCCACAAAGTGCGCCTGCTCTCCAACAATCCCGAGAAGGTCGAAGCCCTGGAGCGCGCCGGCATTGAGGTGGTCGAGCGTGTGCCCTGCGAGGTAGCCGCCAGTCCCCACGCCGAAGAATACCTCAAGACCAAGAAGGAAAAGCTCGGCCATCTTTTCTCGTCGCGATAAAGCACCGCGCCCACTGGCAAAACCTTTTGCCTACATCCGCCGCCGCGTGCTTAAATCCTCCACGGCACTCCTGCTTCATGTCCAACTCGGTTGTCTGGCGATCTCGCGGCGTTCTTGGCGCAGTCATTCTCTGCGCCGTGTGCATGGTGTATTACCATCTCGTGTACTTCGTGCCGCGAGCGCAGGAGATTCGCACTGCCCAGGGATTCGGTACCGGATATTCCTTCGGCGCCGATTTTTATCCCATCTGGTTCACCGCGCGTGAGGGTTTGCTTCAGCATCGCGATCCTTACAGCCCCGAGATGACGCGGAAAATTCAAATTGGTCTATTCGGACGGCCGCTTGACGCGCAGCACCCCGCCGCCCCTATCGATTACCGAACCTTCGCTTATCCGGCCTTCACCGACATCCTGCTCTGGCCCTTAGCAATCCTGCCCTTTTCCGTCGTCCGTATTGTTCTTGCGCTGATTCTTGCCGCGGTGACAGCGCTCAGTATTGTGCTCTGGCTCAAGGCGTTGCAACTCCTCGCTGGCCCCGCGATGCTAACAGCTCTCATCCTTCTTACCCTTTCGAGCTATGCCGTGCTCGAAGGTCTGTTCGCGGAACAAATGGGATTGCTCGTCGGATTTCTTCTCGCGGCGTCACTCACCGCACTGGTCAGGGAACGGCTCTTTCTTTCGGGAAGTCTATTGGCGCTAGCCCTTATCAAGCCCCAAATGATCTTGCTGGTTGCCTTATATCTGCTGTGCTGGGCCTGCGTTCGATGGCGCACCCGCTGGCCGTTCGTTGCCGGTTTCTTCTCGGTCTCGGCGCTCCTGCTCGTCTCTTCTTTGCTGGTGTGGCCGCGCTGGATTCAAGAATGGCTGCGGGTAATGTTCGGCTACCGGCAATACTCTACGCCGCCGCTGGCGAGTCTTTTGCTCGGCCATCAGATCGGTTCGCGCCTCGGTCCAATTCTGATCGCTGCACTGCTGGCAAGCGCGCTGGCTGTTGCGTGGCGCATGCGTCATTCATCCGCCGCCTCCATGGAATTCGCACTGACTCTCAGCTTCCTGCTCGCCATCACTGTCATCACTCTGCTCCCGGGACACGCGGTGTACGACCACGTCCTGCTCCTGCCCGGAGTCATTGTGATCGTCTTGTCCTGGCGGAACTTCGCGGCCACTCGGCCCTTTCGCGTGATTCTGGCCATAACCGCATTGGCTGTGTTCTGGCCATGGATAAGCGCTCCGATTGTCATCGCAATCCGGCCAATGCTTTCGCACGATTTATTTGTTTCGAAAATGCTGACCCTTCCCATCCGAACCGCCGCCTCAATTCCTTTCGGAGTGTGCGCGCTTCTCGGTCTGATGATGTGGCGGGAAGCGGATAAGAAAACTCGAAACGGCAACGAAGCGAACTGATAGCAGGCTCGGGCCCAATCACCGTTTAAGAGTTTTTTCCAAAGTCGCACGATTCTTCGTTGGCAGATCGCGCAGCGCTGTCCGCGCCAGCGCAAGATAGACTTCCCGGGCTTCCGGCACCGCCCGCAACGCGCTGAGATGCTTCCTCACCGTCTCGACGTCTCCGCGCACAATCGGGCCGCTGAAAGATTGCGGCGCACCCAACGCCGCATAGTTCGCCAGCGTCTGTCCCAGGATGGGCAACATTCGTTCTTTCGCTGCGCTCCGCCGAACCCCAGCGGCTCCCGCCACCCTCTCGCTCACCGCCAGCAGCGCGGTTAGTAACGGAGAAACAAACATTCCCCATGCGTGGTAAGCCTCTTTGTCTTGTTTGCGAATGGAGAACGGCTGCCCACGCAAATCCATGACTATCTCGCGAGCGGCACGCATCGCTCTCCGATTTCCCTCGATGGCGAAGGGAACTCCCACCAGCAACGGCCGCGAGCCGCGAACGAACGTCATCAGCGGATGAACCGATGCGACCGCCGCGCCTCGTTGCCGCAGGGCCGCCAGTTCGTCGCTGCTGAGAGCGCCGCTGGAATGCAGCGCTGCTTTGCCGCTCCAATCCGTTGCCTCGCTCAGCGATGCTGCGGCGGCAGCGATCGCTCCATCGGGCACACAAAACCAAACCACTTCGGCGTGAAGCTGCGCCCGCNNCGCGCGATGCCGTCACGGCAGAAGAACCCAGCTCGCTGGCCAGTCGCCGCGCACGCTGTAAAGATGCCGCTCGTCCTCGGGAAACGATCTGGTCAATCACGTAGCCGGCTGCGTGCAAGGCTGTCGCCAGAGCACTGGCCAGATTCCCCGCGCCGACGATCGCAATTCGCGGCTTCATCGCCTGCCTTGCAGATAGCTCTTCCCCATGCCGGGCAGGATAGCAGAATCGCTCTCGGGACTCCGAAGTTATCATCCCGGTTTCCCACCGGAACGTGAGCGCCCCACTTGAGCAGTGTTTTATATTGTTCTGATGGCTAAATCTTCGCGTTCCAAGTCAGGGCCGGTCAAGTCCCGCAGGAATCCACAAGCCAAAGCACGCATCATTTCCTCGCGTACGGTTTATCGCGGCCCGGTCTTTTGGGTGACTACCGACGACGTCCAGGAGCCCGGAGGCGTGCGCGCCCGCCGCGATGTCATTCATCACACCGGCTCGGTGGTAATTCTAGCCGTCGATGAATCGCGTTCGACGCCGCGTGTCCTTCTAGAGCGCCAGTATCGTCATGCCGCGAAGGATTATCTCTGGGAGATCCCCGCCGGGCGCATTGATAGCGGCGAACTGCCCTTGCCCGCTGCCAAACGCGAACTCCTGGAAGAGACTGGATTCACTGCCGCCCACTGGCGGCGCATTTTTACGTTTTATGCCAGCCCCGGCTTCGTCGCCGAAACCATGTCCGTGTATCTCGCCACCGGACTTCGCGCCGGCCCCGCACAGCCCGAAGCCGACGAAGTAATTCAACTGCGGATGGTTCCGCTGTCGACCGCCGTTCGTATGGTTCTGAAAGGCACAATTCGCGACGCAAAAACCATTTCTTCAGTGCTGTGGCTGGATCATCAAGTGGCGAACCATCTCCCGCTCCATCCTTCGCAACGAACTGGTCAGGCTCCGCATCAAGGCAAAAAGACCGCCACCCAGCACCCCGCTTGACTCGCGCCTCAGGGTAATTTAATTATGTACGGGGGAGCGCACGTAGCAGTTGCCGTCCGTACATATTTGCCGTAATTACTCCATCCTAATCATTTCGAAGTGCATCCTAATTCCAAGTCACGTCTTGTGATCCCCCGCTATAAGACGTGCGGAAGAAGGGGGTAAGGCGAAAGGTGAAAGGCACGGTAAAGTGGTTCAATAACGCAAAAGGCTACGGGTTCATCGGACGTGCGGATGGTCCCGACGTTTTTGTTCACTACAGCGCCATCACATCCGAGGGGTATAAAAGCCTTCAGGAAGGTGATGAGGTAGAGTTCGAAATCACCGAGGGACAGAAGGGGCCGCAAGCGGCCAATGTGAGCAAGAGCGCCCAGGTCTAGGTTAAGGCAATCCTTGAACGCAGCGGCACCGCGCAGAGGATCAAGTCCGCGGACGATTTTGTCCAAAAAACACGCACCACCTCCCTCCATCCAGCGCTAGCGCTACGCCCCATTCTTGTTTAATCTTGAACCCGTGGACAATAAATCCATCGCCACGGTCCTCTACGAAACCGCCGACCTGCTGGAAATCGATGCGGCCGATTCCTTCCGCATTCGCTCCTACCGCAACGCCGCCCAGGCCATCGAAAATCTCACCGAGCAAATCAAAGACATCATCGGCGAACCCAAGAAAGTTCTCGCCATCCCCGGCATCGGCAAAGGCATGTTGCTGAACTTGCAGGAACTCCTCAAAGATGGCCGCCTCAGTATGCAGGCCGAACTGCTCAAAAAATATCACCCCTCCATGCTTCAGTTGCTGAAGATCCAGGGGCTGGGACCGAAAACGACTGCGCTCATCTGGAGCGCCTACCAGGTCAGTGACGTTGATGGCGTAGAAAAACTCGCCCGCGAAGGCAAGATCCGCGAATTGCCGCGCATGGGCGAAAAACACGAAAAAAAACTCCTGAAAGCAATCGAGGATTATCGCCGCATTTCAGGTCGGTTTCTGATCGACGCCGCCGAGACCGAAGCCGACAAACTCACCGACTATCTCGCGGAGTTTCCCGGCTTCGACAAAATCACTCCCGCAGGTTCTCTCCGCCGCGGCCGCGAGACGGTGGGCGATCTCGACATTCTGGTAACCGGCGCAGCCTGCTGCAGTGCCGAGGAACGCGAAAAGGCCGTGCACTACATCGCACAATATCCGCCCCTGATGAGCATCATCGCGCAAGGCGATAACAAGATCAGCTTCCGCTTGCGCAGCGACTTGCAAGTCGACGTGCGCCTGCTTCCTCCCGAATCGTTCGGCGCAGCCATGCAGTATTTCACCGGATCGAAAGCCCACAACGTAGCCCTGCGCCAGCGCGCCCTCAAGACGGGTTACACGCTCAACGAATACAGTCTCGCCGATCTGGAAACCGAGAAGGCGGTTGCCGGCAAAACCGAAGAAGAAATCTACGCCAAGCTCAACCTGGACTACATTCCTCCCGAACTTCGCGAAAATCTCGGCGAGATCGATGCCGCCGAAAAGCACACACTGCCCAACCTGATTACTCTGGACGATCTTCAAGGCGACGTACACATGCACACCGTCGAAACCGACGGCAAGAACACCATCGAAGAGATGGCCGAGGCCGCCCAGGCGCGCGGCTACAAATACATGGCCATCACCGACCATTCCAAGAACCTGGCTTTCGCCAACGGCCTCGACGACCCGCGCGCCCTCGCACACATTCAGAAGATTCGCGAGGCAAACGGCAGAATCGACGGCATCACCATCTTCGCCGGGATCGAAGTGGATATCCTCGCCGATGGTGATCTCGATCTTTCCGACGACGTGCTGGCGCAGATGGACGTGGTCATCGCCAGCGTGCATTCTGTTTTCAATCAGGAACCGGCGAAGATGACCGAGCGCCTGCTTAAGGCCGTTTCGAATCCCCATACCTCAATCATTGGCCATCCCACCGGCCGCCTGCAACTTCGGAGGGATGCATACCAATTCGACATGGATGCGATTCTGATGGCCGCGGCTAAACACAAAGTCGCCATGGAGTTAAACTCCTACCCTGACCGCCTCGATCTCAACGATGTGCACTTGCGCCAGGCCAAACAGCGGGGCGTGAAGATCGTCATCAACACCGATTCGCACCACACCTCGCACCTCGATAAAATTCGCTACGGCATTCTGCAGGCGCGCCGCGCCTGGCTGACCAAAAACGACGTCCTGAACACTCTGCCCGCAGAACAATTCGCCAGGGCGATGAAGCACCAATGGAATTAAAACAATCCCCGAGGAGGAATGAATCTCGCGGAGTAGAATTCAAAAGGCAAACGAACGAATCCCTTAGAGGTCCATCCATGCACCGCAGATCGTTTCTGAAGGGCGCAGGGGTCGTTACCGTCGTGGTGGTGGGCGGCGTGGTTTGGCGCGCCTACGACCAGGGCGTTTTCAGTGTTGGCGAAGGGCCAGCCTACGAGCCCTGGAAAGACTGGAGTAACGATTCAGGCAAAACGCACGGACGTCTCGCGCTGGTACGCGCCGCAATCCTCGCTGCGAGCCCGCACAACACTCAGCCTTGGCTCTTCAAAGTCACCGATTCTTCCATTGATTTGTACATCGATACCAAAAGGAACGTTGGCGCACTCGATCCTTATCTCCGAGAAGAGCACATCGGTATGGGTTGCGCCCTCGAGAACCTGATGCTAGCCGCAGCCGCCAATGGCTATCAGGCCACAGTGAAGTTTTTTCCCGGTAAGCTCGGCACGATTCCTGCCGATCCCACGCCGAAGCTCCTGGCGCGCGTCGATCTCGCCACGGGCAAGCAGGAAGAAAGCGAACTCTACGATGCGATCCCCCATCGCCATACCAATCGCAGTGCATACTTCCCGCAGAAACCACTTCCGCCCGAGTTCGTCGACACTCTGGGCCACTTAGCCAGCGACGAATCAAACGGCAAGATTTTTCTTTTTCCGGCAGAGGCGGACCGAAAAAAGATCGTGGAAATCAGCTCCGCGGCAAACACCGAAATTTACTCTGATCCGGAGGTAGATCGTGGCAGTAATCGATGGATTCGCATTAATTGGAACTCGGTCCAGAAATCTCGCGACGGCCTCACCCTTGATACCTTCGGAATGCCGCCAATCGCCACAGCAGTTGCCAAGACCGTGCCCCTTTGGATGCTGAAATGGGCTGCGTCACATGGGGCGATCGGTGGGTATTCGAAACTGATGCTGAGCGCGCCCTTGATTGGGATCATCGCGGTACATGACCGCTATGACCAGGAACACTGTCTTCGTGCCGGACGAATTTGGCAGCGAGCGCACCTTCTGGCAACCGCGCGCGGCTTGGCCGCACGGCCGTGCAACGAAGCAGTCGAAATGATTGATTATGAGAGAGCCCATGAAAGACCGGCGCTAAGGTCTAGACAGCTCAGCGAACTTCTGGGCGATCCCGAGTGGCAGCCGACCTTCGTTTTTTACATGGGATATCCCACGTTGACGGCCCGAGCCAGCCCCCGGCGGCCAGTTGAAAATGTAGTTCTTTGATATCCCTCTGGCAGCATCTCACTGGAGTACGCGAAAATAGATATCGATGCCCGATCAAACGCCCAAACCTGCTTCGGTTCCCCCTGCAACTCCAACTGGACCTGCAACCAGCACGCCACCCTCTGTCAAACGCGGACCCACCATCCGCATCGGCGACGAATTCGGCACTGCCAAGCGCAACCTACCGCCGGTTAAAGTTTTACTGATCGCTCTGGCCGGTGTGCTCGTCATCGCGGGCGTCGTAGCCTTTCTCCAGCGCCCCAAGCCGCAGGCTGCCGGATCGCTCGACAACGTTACCGCCGTACAGATTCCAAACCAGACCGCGTCGTTAGTAGCTCTAACCTTCACCCTGCGCAGTTCCGGCGAAAGACCACTCTGGGTGCACAGCATCCAGGCAAGGGTCGCTACCTCCAGTGGCGAGCAAACCAGCGACGCAGTTTCCGCCGTCGATTTCGATCGCTACTATCAGGCGTTTCCCACGCTAAAAGAGAACGCTCAACCGGCTCTCGCTCCGGAAGACAAATTGCAACCCGGCCAGGAACTCAAGCGCACCGTAATCGTAAGTTTTCCTGTGACCCTGGACGAGTTTAATCAGCGGAAGGCCGTGAGCGTCATCATCCAACCCTACGACCAACCCGTTCCCGTGCTGTTGACCAAGTAAGCGCCAAACAGTTGCGTGATAGCTATCGAATGCGATTCCATAGGGACATGAAACGAACTCAGCATTTTTTCCGGACGACCGCTCCTCTGCTCGCCTTGCTGCTAACAGCTATCGGCGTTGAAGCCGCCTCATCAACCAAAAACAATAAAAATACTTACTTCGTGTACGTCGGCACCTACACCGAGGAAGCCAGCACCAGCAAAGGCATCTACGCGTATCGTTTCGATTCCGGCAATGCACAGCTGACGCCGATCGGCCTCGTGGCCCAGACTACCAACCCATCTTTTCTCGCCGTGCACCCCAACCACCATTTCCTTTACGCGGTGAATGAGGTCGGCAATTTCAAAGGCCAGAAGAGTGGAGGAGTCAGCGCCTTCGCCATCGATCACGCCACCGGCAAACTGACACTCTTGAATGAAGTAGCTTCCGGCGGCGCCGACCCTTGTTACATTATCGTAGATAAAACTGGAAAATTCGTTCTCGTAGCCAACTACACGGGCGGAAGCGTATCGGTGTTCCCTATCCTGCAAGATGGCAGTTTGGGTGCCGCTTCGGCCTTTGTGCAGCACGCCGGCCACGGCACCAATCCCAAGCGCCAGGAGGGGCCGCACGCTCACTCCATCGATCTATCGCCCGACAATCGCTTCGCCATCGTGGACGACCTTGGACTCGATGAAACTCTCGTCTACAAGTTTGACAGCGCAAAAGGTTCGCTCACTCCCAACGACCCTCCTTTTGCCAAGGCCGACGCCGGAGCCGGACCCAGACATTTCGCGCTGAGCCCCAACGGCAAGTTCGGTTATGTAATCGACGAGATGGGCGATACGGTCTCCGTGTTTAGCTTCGACGCCGCCGCAGGCGCCCTGCGCCCGTTGCAAACAATTTCCACGATCCCCAAAGGATTCGCCGGGCAAAATGACGATGCTGAGATCGTTATCCATCCTTCGGGCAAATTTCTCTATGCCTCGAACCGTGGTCATGACAGCATTGCCATTTTCTCCATCGATCCAGAAAAAGGAACGCTAACCCTCGTCGAGTACGTTCCCACGAAAGGCCAGAGTCCACGGAATTTCGAGATCGATCCCACAGGCAGGTTTCTGTTTGCGGCTAACGAAAAATCGAACAACATAGTTGTCTTCCGTATCGATCCGCAAACCGGCCGTCTCGCGGCAACTGGCAAAGTGCTGGATATATCGCAGCCGGTCTGCGTGCGATTCGTGCCGATCGAATAGCCCGCCGGGAAAAGCACTCCGTTCAATTGGCCGTCACCGGAATCGGCGCGTTCTTTGGCGTACTCAAGTATCCTGTGGCTTTATTCTTGTCTACCGTCCAAACCACCAATTCAAACAACAAGTGCTCGCGTCCCGAATAAAACTGAATCGGTTCGGCGATATTGCGATCCCTCTTCTCGATCGTCTTGTCGTCGGAGGTCACATTCACGGTGAACTTGCCGTGCTTGGCGTCGATCTTTTTGAGCTGCAGGCTCACCGTCGCCACCGGCTGCGGCTTCGCTCCTCTGAGCAGGGTAAATTCGTAGTAGTTGCGATCGCCCTTGTGCTTGAGCACTTCCAGATCGCCGCGCGTGTTGGCAATCAAACCGCTCTGCACTCCCAGATCGCCCACCGCACTCTGCAGCTTTGCCTTCGTGCTTTCCAGGTCAGCCCTCGTCGAGGCGACATCCGTCTTGACGCCGCCCACGTCGGTCTTGACGCCAGCTACTTCGCCACTCACCTGGCCGATTTGTGCTTTGGCTTCGCTCTCTTCTTTCTCCAGGCGGGATTCGGCGGACTTCTGTTGCGCCTGCAGTTCGGCGGCGCGCTGCGACAATTCTTTTTTCGTCAGCCCGACTTGATGCGCCAACGTTTCCTCAGACGCTTCGGCCGTCTGCATTCTGTTCTTGAGTTCCGCAACCTGGTTCTGACTGTCGGTCAAATCTTTGGTTAGCTTATCCACGTGCTGTTGCGTGGTCACATATCCGTAGACCGACACCGCAACGAAAATGATCGCTACAAAAAGCAGAATCCATTTCCCTGTATTCGATTGCGGCTCCACTTGAACAGGTATCTCTTCGCCTTCGTCCGGCATAGCTCCTCCAGGAGTGAACTGGCCCTCAATTGTGGGATCGCTTCAATTGTTAAAGCACGAGGGCCGCGCTGTCAAATGGCGCAGAGGATGCTCGGTCTTAATTAACGGCGAAGCTCCAAGGCTTCACTCAGACTGCGGTCGAGATTGTGGCGGATCGTGCGCACTTCAGTCCTGGCCCGCCTTTCAGCTTGCTCCCTGGCATCGGTCCGAACCTGCTGTTGGTGTGCCTCGGGGAGAGGATCCTGCAGCATCTCAGATTTTAATAAGCACGCGTACGCAAGCCCCACGGGAAATCCCGCGTCATCCAGGAAATGGCCGTAGGCGAACCAATCCTCGGCGCTCGCCGTGCGATCACCAATCGATTCATCCAGCCGTAGAGCGTGCTGATAAAGCTGAAGCGCCTCGTCCAATCTGCCGGCTTCGCCTTGCAGCGCCGCTTCATTCACGTTGGCAATACTCTCTAGCTTGCTCTGTTTCGTCTGAGCCGCAATTCTTGCGGCTGATTGGTAAGACTGAAGAGCTTGCGCCGATTGGGACGCACGCACCTGGCAATCGGCCATGCGCAGCAAAACCGCAATAATTTTCTGCGGCTCCGGTCGATTCGATCCTGTCTGCCGCGCGACAATCTCTAGAAATGCCCTGTAATGCGCGGCCGATTCCCGCGGCTTTCCCTGGCGATCCAGTTCGTCCGCGAGATAAAGATGCGCCGAGGCGTGGCCCGGATCGATGGCCAGCGCCTGGTTCCAGCTCTCCACCGCCAAATCGGGATGGCCGCGGCGCTGGGCCAAAAGCCCGCGATCCATCAAAAGGTTAACGTCGTCAGGCGTGTAACGGAGAGACGCTTCCGTCAAATCGAACGCTTCGTCGAGGCGGTTTTGCCCGATCAAAAATCGCAACAACGCTTGACGCGGCGCGGGATCGGACGGGCTCAGTAGAATCGCCTTTTGCCAGGCAGCTTCCGCAGGTTGCGCCTGCCCCTGTTCCAGTTCTTGGCGAGCCAGTCGCATTTGCAACGAACTATCAAAGGAATCTAACGCCGCGGCGCGCTGCAAATCACTTAGATTATCGCCATGGAGCGCCAGATAGTAGCGCACCTGATCGACCGTGGCCCATAGCAGCAGCAAGAGAGCCGCGCCAACCCGCAGTTGGCGGGCGCGCGCAGTCCCGCTCGTAAGCCAACGCCACGCGTAAGACAACCGGCTGCCTGTTTCCGAAGCGGCATCGGAAATCCGCACTCGCGAGTTCAGCAAAAGACCGGCGATTCGTCCATCGCGCAACTTCCAGATCGCACCGTCCAGAATAAAGTGGTGAATGTTCACCAGCGCGGTGAAGATCAGAAAGCTGCGAGTAAAGTCATAGTGGAACAAACGGCTCGCCAGCCACGGTCCGGGAACGAACAAGGCGATGCCGCCGGCGATCAGCACTCCGAAGTAAGCCCAAGGGCGCCAGTCGCGGCCCTTGTCGCCCGAGGCTTCGCGTCGAGCATAATAGCTCGTGATCCAGAGGTATTGCGTGGAGTGCATCACCGCAAGCACGCCCATACTGTAACGGCTCTGCGGAATTTCAAGGCCCTTGATCAGGGAAATACCCGCCGGCAGCAGAAACCAAAGACACTGCGACGAGAACAAAGTCAGCGAAGGAAGCAACTTTCGCCAGCCCGTTTCTTGGGCCAGCCGCGAAAGCCCAAACGTAGCCAGCGCAACAAACACGACCGCAAACAGGATTTGCTCCCACCGGCTTACGGCCGCGGGAATTCCGAGAGAAATGAAAAGAGGATCGGTGGAAGCTCCGGTATGAAAGCCCAGAAAAAGAATCAGATAGGAAACGACGAAAGCTCCGTACAGCGCGCGGCGCGTACTGTTGGTCGGCGTCGCCCCGGCACGGCGGGCGAACATCATGAACAAACCGTAGTTCTGTCCGCTGTAATGCCACGGACTCCAGGTCAAATAGATCGTGAAAATCCACGGCAGAATACCGGCCCAGGAATGCGACAAGACCAGCGTCAGCGCAAGCAGCGCCGTAATGTGAACCGTGAAGATACGGTATTTGTGAAAATCCTCCGCGCGATGGTAGGCGCGGTAGATCGTCGCCATGTAGTGCGGGTAGTTGAAAAAAAGCGCCAGCGCATAGAAGATCACCGCCCACGTGCGCACACTCGACGCAATCGAGAAGTAAGAGAGGAGCAGAAGCGGCGCCGACCAGGCTCCGCACCCGACGATCAGATCGAGCCAGGGATTATAGATCCACTCTGCAGCAACTCCCCGCTCATCCGTATTGTGTCTCGATTTCACGACTGACTTTAGCTCTGCCATAGCTCGCGGCGCTCACTACCTCAATAAGAGTTAGCGGTCTTGCGACCTGCAATGTTTTCCAAGGTTTGACCGGATTATAGGCGGCAAAACGGTAACCACACTTAACGATATGTGTCCCGCCGGGGTAACGAAAGTAATGGGGCTGGGACCAGCTCAATGCTTGCGTCCTCTGAGGAATCACTGTCGCTCCACCTCTTTTACAATGCTGAGGTGAAGAATTGGGACGTGATCGTCATCGGCGGCGGCATCATCGGACTGGAGATGGCCTGCGTGTTCGATGCCCTCGGCAGCCGCGTGAGCGTCGTGGAGCTCACACCGCAGCTCATGCCGGGGGTTGATCCGGATCTGGTGCGACCTCTCGAGCGGCGCATCCGCGCGCGCTATCAGCAGATTCTGCTCGCCACCAAGGTGGCGGGCATCGAGGCTGAGTCTGCCGGACTGCGCGTCAGCTTCGAGGGCGCGAAGGCGCCCGCGCCGCAACTGTTCGAGCGCGTGCTGGTGGCGGTCGGCCGTGTGCCCAATGGCAAGGCGATCGGCGCCGAGCTCGCCGGCATCAAGGTTTCTGAGCGCGGCTTCATTCCGGTGGACAAGCAGATGCGCACCAACGTGCCGCACATCTTCGCGATCGGCGACATCGCCGTCCCGCCGATGCTGGCGCACAAGGCCATGCACGAGGGGAAGGTTGCCGC
>PLUI01000151.1:4769-18672 GCA_003164855.1 Acidobacteriaceae bacterium | reverse complement strand
TTTTTCTTACTTGCGACGCGGCTGAAGCCACGCCTTTTCAAACTCTCAAAACTTCGCGGCGCCCAGGGCTAGAGATCCTAGCGTGCCGGGCTCCAGAGAAACGTTGGTGGCGTTGCCTTCGTCGCCCGCGACGATAGGCTTCCCGGGAATCGTTTCATAGGCGTAGCCTTCGATTTCCGCCGTGTTGTTGAACAGAAACTTGCTTAAACTCAACCGCGCCCAGCCGAAGTGTTCTTTTCCGTCGATCGCAAAAGCGAGNNCCGAGATAGCGATGCTTAGCCTCCATCCATGGACCGCCGGACGAAAGAGCGCCATAAACCAGATAAGCCATGCAGGTGGCGGAAGCCTGGAAGGGTTTGCCGGGACCAATCACCGCCCCACCGGGCAGGGGAGCGGCGGCGTTGCTTAAGAAGCATTGGTCGGGTCCGGCCGCAAGAATTCTATTATTGCGGGCGGGAAGCACTTTGACGATGCCTGCGCCGCTGAGAAGGGAGCTGTAGATCTGAAAGTCTTCGAGGCCATCGTGGTTGAGATCTATGAAGAAGCTACTGCGAACGTGGCGTTGGATGGGAGTGTAGACGACTTCGGCNNGCGTGGGAGGAGCAGGCGGTGACGGCTCCGGCGACGGTGGCGTAGGCGAGGAGGCGTTTGGCTAACTCTGGTTTCAAGTGGGAGTTTTTTTTAGTCATTCGTTTCCTTCTTAGGTTGAAATATGCAAGCCGCCCCGAGGGCCAGCAGGCCTAAAGTTTTCAGCGATCGCGATTGTGCAGAGGCGTTGGCTGTTTTTCCTTCATCGCCGGCAATAATAAGTTTTTCGGGGTCACTCTCGTAGGCGTAGCCGCTCAGGTGGGTACGGATTTCGGCGGTGTTGCGGTCGTTGGTAACGAAGTTCACGGTGAGGCGGACCCAGCCGTAGTGGATCTGGCCGTCGATGAAGAACTCTACTCCGAGATAGCGATTGAAAGCGAAACCCCAGTAACCGTAGACGTAGGCACCGTAGACGTTATTGAAGGTCACCATATCGCCACGGCCTATAAAGTAGTCGTGTGGCGCGCCGATTTTTGTTCCTTTAATGAGATTTCCAGGGCGGCCGAATTTCTCCATAACTTTCAGGTTTGGAGACGGCGTTTCTACTAAACGATTCTGCGGGGGATCGATATTGGTGGCAAAGCAGCTCTCGTGGATGGTGAGATCGGTTGCGCCGTCATGGTTGAGGTCGATGAAGAGCGAGGCGTTCTTGCCGATTGACTGGTTGGCGGGAGTGTAGATGACTTCGGCGGCGGCGTGGGAGGAGCAGGCGGTGACGGCTCCGGCGGCGACGGCGTAGCCGAGGAGGCGTTTGGCTAAGTGGTGGCTGATGGGTTGTGGCTGGCCGGTCATTTTAGCTTCTGTTCTGCGGCTGAAGCCGCGGTTATTTTCTTGGCATGCTGCGGCGCGTATTCAGGCGCGCCTTTGCAAAGCACTTTCAAAACTTTGCCGATCCCAAGGCAAGAGATCCCAGCGAGCCTGAGTTCCTGGTCACGCTTGCCGAGGTGCCTTCATCGCCGGCGATGATGGGTTTGCCGGGGATGGTTTCGTAGGCGTAGCCGAGAATATCGGTGCTGTCGAACCCAAATCCGCGGTTGGTGAGGCGAGCCCAACCGAAATGTTCCTTTCCATCGATGACAAAGACCAGGCCCAGATAACGATCTTGCGCGAAGTCCCAGGGCCCGTTGGCTGTGCTGCTGAAGCTGCGGATCATACAGCTAGCTTTGGCCAGGAATTTCTTGTGCGGTCCGATTACCGCGCCTGACGAGAGAGCGGCGGCAGCGACGGAGCCCCTGTAACAGGCCTGGAGAGTGGCGGCAATTCTATTTCCTTGATGCAGGGGATAGACCAGCAGGCTACCGTCGCCGCTCAGCTCATAACTATGGATGCGAAAGTCGTTGATGCCATCGTGATTGAGGTCGAGAGGATAATCGTAGCCGACCTTGGCGTGCACGGGCGTATAGACGACCTCGGCGTGTGCTGTAGCGCACGCGGTGACGGCTGCTCCGGCCATGGCGGCGTAAGCCAGAAGGTGTTTGGATAGGGCCGGATTGAGGGGTTGCGGCTGGTGGGCCATGTTAGTTCTCGTTTTCTTTTTTGTGCGCAAAGGCACGGTTATTTTGTTTTCTTTCAAACTTGCCTCTTCAAAGTCAGCGTCTCAAAACTTCGCGGCACCTACGGCTAGCGCTCCCAGCATGCCGGACTGCCCGGATACTTTAGTTGCGTTGCCTTCGTCGCCGGCGATGATTGGTTTTCCCGGGATGGTTTCATACGCGTAGCCGGAGATCGTTGCCGTGTTATTGAAAATAAATCTGCCCACGCTCAGACGCGCCCACCCAAAGTGTTCTTTGCCATCGATGTTGAAGGCAAAGCCAAGATAGCGGTCGGTCTTATGGAACCAAGGACCGTTGCCGCCATACAAAGAGAAAGCCATGCAGTTGGCTCGCGCTTGAAAAGGCTTGCCCTGCCCAATCTCCGCGCCCGCAGGAAGCGGAGCGGCGGCCATGCTGTACGAGCGAGGTCCGCAGGTCGCAGAAGCGGCGGGGACGATTCGGTCGCCCTGCATCGGAAACACCTGCACTTCTCCCGCGTCGCTATAGTCGTAACTTGTGATCTGAAAGTCGTTGATTCCGTCATTGTTGACGTCAAGAAAGTAATTGCTGTGAATGGGCCGGTCGACTGGCGTGTAGACGACTTCGGCGTCGGCGTGGGATGCGAAGGCGGCTGCGCTTGTCCCCGCCACAGTTGCGTAGGCAAGCAGGCGTTTGGCTAGACGCCCACTCAGCGGGCTTGGATCCTTGCTCATTGCTGGACCTTGTCTCTGTCTTCATCTCTCCGCCACAACTTCAGTCCTGGCGCGCCCAGGGCAAGGGCGCCGAGGGTTAGTGGTTCCGCGGAGGCTTCCTCGGGGTGGCCTTCATCGCCAGCGATGATGGCCTTGCCAGCGATGGTTTCGTAGGCGTAGCCGGAGATGTAGCCGATGCAGGAATAGCAGTAGGCCGACTGGACACTCATGCGCGCCCAACCAAAGTGTTTTTCGCCATAGATATAAAACTCGAGGCCGAGATAGCGGTCGGTCTTGCCCAGCCAGGGACCAGTGGGCGCCGAGGACTCAAAGGCGCGAACCATGCAGGTGGCAGTTGCCTCGAAGGGACTGTTCGGTCCGATCACGGCACCCAAGGGTAGGGGGCCTGCGGCGGTGCTGTGGTATCCCCTGAATCCGCATTGGTGATGTACAGCAGCGATTTTATTGCCCTTGTTGAGTGGGATTACAACCAGAGAAGCGAAGCCGCTGAGATAGTAGCTCTGGATCTCGAAGTCGCCGGTTCCGCTGTTGTTGAGATCGAGGACGTAATCCAGATTCACGTCGGTGCTGGTTTTCGTGTAGACGATTTCCGCCTGGGAAGTGGAGGATGCGGCTAGACCGGCGCCCGCCATGGTTGTGTAGGCGAGGAGACGTTTGGCGAGGTGCTGCCGGAGCGGCTTGGGATGGCGGCGTGGGGTATAGGGATTTAGCGCTTGTGGTGCAGTAGATTCAGAGATCATTTTTTTTCTCCGTGCGTTCTCTATTGCTTATTGATGAGACGAGGGGCATCGCGCGGGGGGGCGATCAAAACGCGAGCGGGGACCATTCTAGCCCAGGTTGCCGCTGAAAATGCAAGAATAAATGGGGGCGTGATATATTGCGCTTCGCATGGGTCCACTTTTTTTCTTTTTCATATCGTGGTGGAAGCTGGTTCTGATGGCGGTGGCGGTGGTGCATTTTATTCGCCGGCGTCCGGATACTTACTGGATTTTTATCATTCTGTTTCTGGGATGGATTGGGGCGGCGGTTTACATTGTGGTGGAAGTGATTCCGGACGCGGGGCTGCTGCGGTCGTCGTTCCAGGTGTTTCCGCGGCGGCGGAGGATTCATGAATTGGAGGCGGCGATCCGGGATAACCCTTCAGCGGGAAATTATGAAGAGCTGGGGTTGCTGTATCTGGATGACGGGGATTTTGCGAAGGCGCGGGCTTGTTATGACCGGTCGATTGCGCAGAGGACGGATTCGGTGGATCCGTTTTACCGGCGGGGAGTGGCGGAGGTTGAGTTGGGGGATTTTGCGGCGGCAGTGCCGGATTTGGAGCGGGCGATTGAGAGCGATCCGAGTTATGACTTTCATCGTGGGGTAGGGCTGCTGGCGCATGCTTATGCGGAGACGGGGCAGGCGGAAAAAGCTGGGAAACTTTTTGAACAGGCGACGAAGATTTCGACGAGTTCGGAAACTTACTACAACTACGCGCTGTTTTTGCACGCGCAGGGGCGAGCGGATGAGGCGCGGGAGTGGGCGCAGAAGATTTTGGATAAGCGAGCGACGATGCCGGGATATCAGAAAAGGCGGGAGCGGGTTTGGTTTCGGAAGGCTTATGGGTTGCTGGCGAGGCTGCGGCTGTGAGCGCGGGGTAGCGGAACCGGCGCGGCGGGCGCGAAACAGAGAAGAAAGGCCTGTTAGAGGGGTGGGGAAATCGTGGTAGGCTTTGCGGCAAGTAAGTCCCCCCTGCGGAATAAATTTGGATTTGAGGTTCGCGATGGCTCGCCGATACTCTTTTCGCGCTCCACTTGTTCTCTCATCGGTGCTCACCTTGTTTTCAATTGTAGGCGTCTGGCCGGCATGGGCGCAGTTTGAGGCACGCAGCACGCGGACTATCCCAAGCGAATCGCTAGCCATCGCGGCCGGCGACTTCAATAACGACGGCAAGCTGGATCTCGCCGTCCAAAACGGCAAGGGCCTCTCTATAGCCTTGGGCAACGGGGACGGGACGTTTCAAGCGCCTACGACCTATCCGTACGTGATCGGTGCGTCGCTTGCCGTCGGCGACTTTAACGGTGACGGTAATCTGGATCTTGTGGCCCCGTACGGCGATGGGGTTGCGGTTTTTCTTGGGAACGGCGACGGCACGTTCCAGGCCCCGATAACGAGCCCAACAACCGGGCCCGCGTACTCTGTTGTAGTTGGAGATTTCAACGGGGATCACAAGTTAGACATCGCCATCGTCGATGCACCGTATATCAGCGTGCTGTTGGGCAATGGAGACGGGACCTTTCAGGCGCCGATCAACAACGAGTCCTTTGTGGGGCCGCAGTATCTCGCGGTCGGCGATTTTAACAACAACCATAATCTCGGCGTGGCGGTGGTCGGTTATTTCGGAGGGGAAGATGATCTCGGAATTCTGCTGGGCAATGGCGATGGAACTCTACAGTCGTCGATAACCTACCCGCTATCTTATACGCCTGACAACGTTGCTGTAGGGGACTTTAATCACGACGGAAACCTGGATGTTGTCGTCGGCGACTTGGTGACGGTGTTTCTTGGGAAGGAGACGGAACCCTCCAGCCGGGAACCGAGTATTTCGGGGCCGAAGGGGACGTTGTCGTCAGCGACTTCAATGGCGACGGCATTTTGGACATTGCGACGCAGGAATATCCACTCGGCCTGGGGGTATTTTATGGAAAAGGCGACGGTACTTTCGATCCCGCTCAGTTGTTCTCTACTGGGCCGAACGGGTTGTCTCCGCTGGTGGGCGATTTCAACAACGATCATAAACCCGACATCCTATTCCTTAGCCTCGACATCGGCGCGAACATTGTTTTGAATACGGGGGCTGCGGGCTTCTCCCCGGCTTCACCTCTGGCATTTGCTGACCAACTTGTCGGAACTGTGAGCCCTGCGCAGGTCGTGACCTTCACCAACGTCGGCAAAAAGTCGATGTCAATTACCTCGATCAAGGGCTCTGGTCAGTTCAAGGTCAGTAGCACGTGCGGAAAGTCTCTGGAGGCAGGAGCGGAATGCCAGATCAGCACTTCGTTTGCGCCGGTTATACAAGGCACGCATACCGGGCTGATCACAGTGATTGACAGCGCCTCCTCGAAGCCAGAGGTCATCGAGCTTTCGGGAGCGGGGACGGTTGTGACGCTTTCACCGTCGAGCTTGACGTTCGCGTCGCAGAAAGTTGGCACCATGAGCCCCCCGCAGCGGGTGCAGCTCACGAACACGGGCAAGGTGCCTCTGGACATCACAAAATGGGCGCTGCACGGTTTCGACCCGGGCGACTTTTCGGAGAGCAATAACTGCCCGTCGTCGCTGGGCGCGGGAGCGAACTGCACGATTACGGCGACCTTCGAGCCGACGCACACGGGCGCGCGCAGCGCTATCCTGTACATCACCGACACGGGCGGAGGCAGCCCCCAGACCGTTTTGTTGGCCGGCACTGGGAGTTAGCGTGGTTGTCCGCGGCGCTCAAACGGAGGCCTAGCCCAGCCGTACTCCAGCACGACGTGGGGTGCCCCACCCGTGGTAGTTCACGGGGTGGCTGCTGCGACGTCTACCTGGCATGTTTATGGATCACGGCGAAATCGTCGCGTTCCTGTTACATCGTTTAGATGCCGACAAACCTGCACCGCCATTACGGCTCTTGGATTCACATCCGCAAATCTCCTGATCCCATCGGCATCGCGGCCCACCCGTGAAACCGCCACGGGTGGGGCATCCCACAGAAAGCGTGAAGTAGAAGAGTATCGAACTGCGCTCGATTGGACAGCCGGGGGCGGCTGTCCCCACATGGGGAGTGGTGGCTTAATACCTATCGTTGGTGTCGATGTTGAAGCCGAGGATGGCGTTGATTTCTACGGGTTGGGGGCCGCGGGTGGCGGGGCGGAATTTCCAACTGGGGAGAGCGGCCATGATTTTTGCGGTCATGGCGGCGGGGCCGGGTTCGAGGACTTGGAGATCTTTTAGATTGCCGCTGGAGTCGAGTTTGCATTTGATGACGACGCGAGCGCGGGGAAGTCCGGTGGGGAGAGTGGTGCGGAGGCCTTCGGGTCCGGTGAGGGCTCCGGCGTGGGGGTGGGAGTTGGGGTCGGCTTCGGCGAATTGCATGACGACGGTGCCGATGTTGGTGTCGACGTAGACGGTGTAGTTGTCGCCGGGAAGTTTGCCGTAGAAATCGAATGCGCCGCCGGAGCGCGAGGTGGCGACGATGGTGATGGCGGGGCCGGGGTCGCCTTTGACGGTGGAGCGTCCGGGAACGGTGGGAGCGTTGCTGTTGCCGGAGTCGAAGCTGGGAAGATTGACGACGGTGGTGCTGCCGCCGCGAATGTCGACGCCGGGAGCGGCGGAGATTCCGGTGGGAGCGGAGCCGGCGCCGCCGGGGCCGGGGGTGGGAGAGGTTCCAGTTCGAGCGTTGGGATCGGAGCCGCGACCGGAGCCGGATTTTCCTGCGCCGGTGGCATCGGGTGTCGTTTTCCCGGCGAGGCCGCTGCCGGGGCCGGTGCCTGCGCCGATTCCGGCGCCTCCGCCGGAGCCACCGAGGCCGGGCTTGTCGCCGCCGGAGGGAGACAGGGAGAGCGATCCTTTGCCGCCGGTGCCGGGCATGCCGGGTTTGGAGCCGGGATCGGCGGATAAAACTACTCCGGAATTGTCGGTGGTTCCGTTTGCGGCTTTGGGTGGGGCGAGAGCGGAGCCGATGTCGCCGGGAGCGCCGAGTCCGAAGCCTTTTCTGCCGGAGCCTGAGCCAACTGAACTCGAATTGGGCGGAGGCGGAATTATGTTGCTGGCGAGAAGGCCTCCGTTAGCGGAAGCGCTGGAACTTCTTGTACCGGTGCCTGAGGTTGAGGCGGTGCTGACGGATGGAGGCGGCGGCACTACGCTTGGTGAGTTCGGGTTCGATGAGTTCAGGGAGGAACCGGGGAAACTTCTGGAGGAGCCGTTTGCGCCTGAAGTTGCGTGCGATCCCGCTACGGATGGAGGTGGAGGGATCACGTTGGAAGAAGATGGCAATCTGTCCGAAGATGAGCCGCCGGGGTTTGAGTTGGAGTTTCCGACGGAGGGCGGAGGTGGGATGACGTTGGTGGCGAGGGATGTGCCGGACCCGCCGGCATTGCGAGAAGTTCCTGCGGCACTGGAGGAAGTCACGTTGGGTGGAGGCGGGACGACATCTTGCGTGCCGAAAAGTTTGCCGATGATGCTGCTGACGAATGATCCGTTGGCGGCTTGAGTTGGAGGCGGGGGAACGATATTGGGCGCGGAAGAGCGAAGGGCGCCACTTTCGAGACGACGGAGGTCGCGAGGAGAATCCGCGGAAGGTGGAGGGGCGACGACAGAGGGCGCGGGCAGGTCGAGTTTCGCGGTGCGCGACGATTCGCGTTCGGGAGCGGAGACGGGCGGAGGGACGACGGCGATGCTGTTCATTTGCACGCGCGAGGGAGAGACTTCGCGGGTGACGGAGGATGGCGCGGGGGCGATCACGGTTCCGTTGAGAGCGGGAGCGGAGCGGGCCTGATCGCGCGAGATGCGCGTGGACGCAGGAGCGATCACGGTTGAGTTGAGCGAGGGCGCGGTGCGGGTGCGATCGGCGGAAACATTGGGAGCGGGAGCGATGATGCTGGAATCCAGACGCGGTGCGAAGAGTGTGTGGTCCGATTGCACGGTTGGGGCGGGAGCGACGATGGCCGTGTTTAGAGCGGGAGCGGAACGGGAGTTATTGGAAGAAACATTGGGCGCGGGAGGCACGATGGAATTGTTGAGGGTGAGTCCGGCGCGGGATTGATCGCGGGCGAGGCTGGGTGCGGGAGCGATCACGTTGGCAGCGAGATTGGGCGCGGCGTGGGACGAGTGCAGGCCTTCGGACGGAGGCGGTCCGGGGATGGATTTGAACTTGAGCAGGTTGGCGACTGCGTTGGGGGAAGAGGGAAGTTTGAGGTTGGGAGCGTCGACAACTTTTTGGGTGAGCGATGCGCCGCGAGCGACGTGGATGGTTTGGGTGGGGTGATGGGCTTCCCGACCTCCGGCATGGCCGGTGACGCCGGACTGAGCTCCGCCTAAATCTTGAGTGCGGGGGAGTTCGTCGCCAGAGTAGTAGATGACTTCGTCGGGCTGGAGCCGGGGTGCGGCGTAGGGGCGGAGACGGTCGATTTCGCGGGGAAGAACCATCAGGACGAAAACCAGGAATGCTTGCATCAGCAGGGAGACGATGAGGCCGCGGTAGGGAAGGATGCCGAAGGGGGCTTCTCCGGCGAGGCGCGCGCCGGAGCGGGCGAAGGCGGGGCGGATGTTGGTGGTGAACTCTTGCCAGCGCGGAGACCACTCGACGAGGAGCTTGGGAGCGTCGTGGAGGGTGATGAGTTCTTCGAGTTGGAGAGTTTCGGTCACGGAGGAAGCAAAGTCAGAAACAGCGCCTGAAGGCGCGAATAACGATACGTCGTTTTTCGGCATGCCTAAAGGCATGCCCTGATACGAATCCTGATTGAAAAAACAAATCTCGACGAGGCCCCTGGCTTGGATCGAGAGCTAGCTGCCCTCCTTGATCTTGATTTCAATTCTATCGCCCAATGCGGTTCCTGTTTCAGTTATTAAGTTGGTCGGCAATTCCAGAACGGATGCGGCTTGCAGGCGGATGGGGGCGAAACGCCAGGGCTGGAGATTGCGCTCGAGGTGGACTACGGTGCCATCCCGGTCGAGATAGATTACGTCAATCGGGAAGGTCATAGCAAGAGTATGGACGCCATGGCAGGGACGAATCCAGAGGCCGCGGCCGTTACGAAAGTCATTTTCCCGGACGCCGAGCAGGCCGCGCAGGCGGGACCAGTGGGTTTGGGCCACGGCGAGATGGGTGGCGAGGGGGCGCTGGCGGGTTTGGTTGAAGGCTTGGGCGAGTGGGACGGGCATGACGTTTTTCCGGATATCTCCTCATGCAGCGCCTAAAGGCGCAGTTACGACAACGGCACTTATGGTATGCCTGAAGGCATACCCTGATACGAACGTAGCCTCCGATACGTTCTCTTACCGCAATCTGCAATCTCTGTCACGGCGACAAACTACTTGCTGACGAGGGAGTGGTAGGCCTGAATTAGCGCCGGGCCGATGGTGACGGCGAGGAACGGAACCAGAATGAAGATCACGAGGGGAGGAACCATCTTGATAGTGGTTTTGGCGGCCTGCTCTTCGGCGCGCTGACGGCGTGAGGTGCGCAAGGAATCGGAATGAACGCGCAGGGCCTGGGCGATGCTGGTGCCGAAGCGGTCGGTTTGAATGAGAGTGCCGACGAGAGAGCGAATGTCATCGACGCGGGTGCGATCGACGAGATTGCGCAGGGCTTCGGCGCGGGGTTTGCCGGCGCGCATTTCGAGATTGACGAGATGAAATTCGTCGCTGAGATCGGGATGGGCATGGTGGAGATCCTTGCCGACGCGCATGAGGGCTTGATCGAGGGCGAGGCCGGCTTCGACGCAGATGACGGTGAGATCGAGAGCGTCAGGGAGCGCGATGCGGATGCGGCGCTGACGATCTTTGATCATGCGCTTCAAGAAGAAGCGGGGAACGAAAAAACCGAAGGCGGGAACGCAGACCAGCAGGGGGACGCTATCGACGCCGGAGAAAACGATGACGCCGGCCAGGCCGAGAACAGCCAGCATGAGGCGGGCGCCAAAATAATAAGTGACGTGGCGGGAGTCGCGGAGTCCGGCTTGAATGAGCCAGGCGCGGGTGCGAGAGACGTCTGATGGGGAAAGTGGGATGGCTTTGCTGATGGGATCGAGGGCCTGCTCGATGCGCTCTCTTACGTTGACCGTGGGCTTTTCCGGGGTGATGGTGGAGTGGCCGCCGAGGGCGCGCAAGCGGGCTCCCAGGACGGAGCTAGGGGTGATGGCGGCGGCGCCGAAGGCGAAGACCACCAGCACGATGGTGACAAAGACGACGATGGTGAGGATTAACGGCATTGTTTAGTGTGCAATCGTTGTTGAATCTAAGGCAAGTCCCTCAGGCGCTAAAGCGCGGGCGGTTCTGAAGGGCTTAACGGCACGACTGAAGTCGTGCCCTTCCCGAGCCTCCTCGAACTTGAGTTTTTCCGCAACCTCTAAAAGTCGTGCCCTTCCCGAACTCTTCATACTTGAATCTTAATAATTTTACGGATCACGAAATAGCCCACGGTTTGCAGGGCGATGCTCATCACGAGCAGGGCGTGACCGATGGGATCATAAAAAAGCGGGCGAACAAACTCCGGGCTGAACACGGAGAGAATTGCGACGACGGTCGGAGGCATGGCCATCAGCAAGACCATGGTGAGGCGGCCTTGCGCGGTGTGCACGCGGACCTGGCGTTGTATTTTGAAGCGCTCGCGGATGACGTAGGACAGGTTGTCGAGGATTTCGGCGAGATTGCCGCCGGTTTCGCGCTGCAGCATGACGGCAGTGACGAAGAATTTTACGTCGACCAGGGGGACGCGCTCGGTGAGGTTCATGAGAGCGTCGCGGACGGGCATGCCGAACTTTTGCTCTTCGTAAAGTTGGCGGAACTCGCTGGCAAGGGGTTCGGCGATTTCATTGGCGATCATTTCGAGAGCGGTGGTGAAGGCGTGTCCGGCGCGGACGGCGCGGGCGAGGGTGTCGATGGCTTCGGGGAAAAGTTCTTCGAATTTTTCGAAGCGCTTCTGGCGGCGATAGGAGACGAAGGAATAAGGAAGAAATCCGCCGATGATGAGAGCAGCCCAGGAGATGGCGACATTGCCGGTGTAGAGGATGGCGGCGAGTCCAGTGGCGACGCCGCAGAAAGCGCAGAGCAGGAGGAAGTTGCCGGCGCGGAACTTCATACCGGCTTGCAATAGGGCTTCCTGAATGGCGGAGACGCGAGCGGAGCGGCGGAGCAGGGTGTCGAGTGCGGGGATCTTGCTGAGTTGCTCGTCGCGCAGCAGAGCGAGTTCTTCGTTGGGATCGCGCTCCGGAGCTTTTTGCACGGTGGCGAGGCGGTCTTTGATGAGGCGGGCGCGGGCGTTGCGCTGAGCGATGAGCGAGCCGGCGACGAAGGCGGCGAGGGCCACGAAGAGGAAGACGAGAAGGGCGATCAGCGCTGGCATGGGGTTGGTTCTCCAAGGCCCGCGGACATTCGGAGCGTCCACCGACCCTCAGCGGCTAAAGCCAGCTCTAAGGCGATCGGGTTATCGCAGCGGTGAACCGCTGCGCCACCCAAAATCAAGGACGACGTTGCCGCAAAGATTTCCGTCTTGTTTCGTGTCCTCATATTTCTGTTTTTGATTCGAATAAAGCGGGGCGCAAGCGGGCGCCGCCGGTGGCCAGGCGATCGGCGAACTGAGGGCGGATTCCCGTGGCCTTGAAGGTGCCGCGTACTTTGCCAGTTTCGTCGATGGCACGGCGTTCAAAGGTAAAAATATCCTGCATGGTGATGAGTTCGTCCTGCAGGCCGGTGATCTCGGAGATGGCGACGACTTTTCGGGTGCCGTCGGAGAGCCGGGCGATTTGCACGACGGCGTGAATGGCGGAGGCGATCTGGTGGCGGACGGCGCGTTCGGGAATGTTGAGGTTCGCCATCGAGACCATGTTCTCCACGCGGGCCAGGGCATCGCGGCCGGAGTTGGCGTGGATGGTGGTGAGCGAGCCCTCGTGACCGGTGTTCATGGCCTGCAGCATGTCGAAGGCTTCTTCACCGCGCACCTCGCCGACGACGATGCGGTCGGGGCGCATACGCAAACTGTTGATAACGAGCTGGCGCATGCGGACGGCACCTTTGCCTTCGATGTTGGGAGCGCGAGTTTCAAGGCGGACGATGTGTTCCTGCTTGAGTTGCAATTCGGCGGCGTCTTCGATGGTGACGATGCGCTCGACGTTGGGAATATAGCCGGAGAGAACGTTGAGCAGAGTGGTTTTACCGGCGCCGGTGCCGCCGGAGATGAGGAGATTCAGACGTCCCTTGACCATGACGGAAAGGAGTTCGAGCATGGCTTCGGTGAGAGTGTGATTCTCGATCATGTTGCGGGCGGTGACGGGATCGCGACCGAAGCGGCGGATGGAGAGGCAAGCGCCGTCGAGAGCGAGTGGAGGGATGATGGCGTTGACGCGGGAGCCATCGGCGAGGCGGGCGTCGACCATGGGAGAAGATTCGTCGACGCGGCGGCCGACGCGGGAGACGATGCGCTCGATGATCTGCATGAGGTGCTGGTTGTCTTTGAAGGACAAGCCGGTGAGTTCGAGTTTTCCGGCGCGCTCGATGTAGACGCGGTCGAAGCGATTGACCAGAATGTCGGAGATGGTGTGGTCTTTGAGCAGAGGCTCGAGCGGGCCCAGGCCGAAGATTTCGTCGAGGATTTCGCGGGAGAGACGTTCGCGTTCGGTGAAGCTGAGAGGAACGACTTCGTTGTTGACGGCATTGCGGATGAGGACGAGAACTTCTTCGCGGGCGGAATCGCCGTTGGATTTGCCGAGTTTTTCGAGATCGAGGCGATCGAGGATCTTGCGGTGCAGGTCGGCTTTTACCTGCTGGTACTCGCTGTGCTCGAAGGTCTGAAGATTCGCCATAAAATTTGATTTGATGGTTTGGCTTCTTACAGCCAGTTTGCGTAAGTGTCTTTCGCCCCTACGGGGCTGGTTGCTTTTTTCTCCCTTACCCACGGCTTACGCCGTGGGCTGCATTCTGTCGNNGCCGAAGAGATAGCGAAATATTGGTTCGGGACGCGCCATAACAATTTTACTCCGGCGGCATTTTCGGCGTCGGATTCGGTGAAGCCGGGAACTTTTCGGAAACGGTTGAGGATGAGGCGCAAGCGCTCGCGGTTGCCGGTTTCTCCCAAGTATTGCTGGACGCGGGCGGCGCTCCATAGGGAGGCGACATCAGTGCAGGCGACCAGAAGAACACATTCCGACAGATTTGCGACGAGGCGGCTGGCGGCGTCGAGGCGGGAAGAATTATCGACGACGACGTAGCGATAGTGGCTGACCAGCATATCGAAGAGGCGGACAAACTCGGCGGTGGAGGGTTCGATGGCGGCGGGGGCGTTGGTTCCGGCGAGAAGTTGCAAGCCGCCGCTGTGGCGGGTCATGAAACTTTCCAGCA
>PLUI01000151.1:0-4763 GCA_003164855.1 Acidobacteriaceae bacterium | reverse complement strand
CGAGATTGACGGCGACGGTGGTGGCTCCGCTACCGCCTTTGGCGTTGACGATGGAAAATACCTTGCCGCGGGGACCTTCTTTGTGAACGCGGCGCTGAGCGGTAGTGAGGCGAACAAAGGCTTCGAGCAGGTCGGTGGTAGTGGTGGGACGCTCGATGAATTCGCGGGCGCCGGCGCGCATGGCGTTGACGATGACTTGAGGCTGGGCAAGGCTGCCGATGGCGAAGACGGCGGAGTCGGGCAGTTCCTGGCGAAGAAGTTCGATGGCGCGCATGGCCACGGGATGGTTGTCGGCGGGGATATCGATCAGAAGAACATCCGGACTGGCGGCTTGCACGCGGCGCATGACAGGGTCGGAGGTGGCAACGGGGAAAGTGGCGCAGGTGTGGACGGTGCTGGCCACACTGGTACCATCGACCAGGACCTGGAGTACGGTGCGCTGTTCATTGTCGGTGGCCACGATGACGACGGAAAGCTCGGGCATAAAACGAGTACTGCTCCTAAATTAGTTCATCATTAGTTCATTCGCGCGTCGGGGGTCGCGGGAGTGCCGTCCCTACGGGACTTGTTTACTTTTTTGCATATCGCCCCGGCACTTCCGTGCCGGGCTTTCACGTTCCGTCCCTACGGGACTTAAGCTGGTGGTTCTATCTGCTTCTTCTCGGCGATTTTTTTTCGTGGCAAATATTTTTTTTCTCCAGCTAATATTTTTCTTACCAGCGAATATTTTCTTCGTCCTGCTTACGGCGAATCTCCTACTACTCTTTCCGTGCTACTCATTTCTATTTGCCTGACGGTTTGGTTGCGCCTTTGGTTCCGTCAAACTTGTCGTTGTTAATAAATGGTTGGGGATTCTTGGGACCGGGCGGCGCTTCGTTGTTGGGGGAAATGCGATGTACGGTACACAAGACCATCAACTCGGAATTGCTCTTTGAAACACTTTTGCTCCTGAAAAATGCGCCCAGGATCGGAATATCGCCGAGGCCGGGAATTTTGTTCCAAGTATCGGTGACGCGATTGTCGATCAATCCGGCGATGACGAAACTCTGACCGTCGCGAAGTTCAAATTCGGTTTCCGCTTTGCGGGTGCTCAAGGCGGGAACGGTAAAGCCGGAGATGGTGAGAGCGTCGGCGAAATCGAGAGTGCTGACCTCGGGGGCGACGGTAAGGTGAATGTTGCCGTTGGGCATGATCACGGGAGTGAAATCGAGTTTGACGCCAAATTCCTTGAAAGAAATAGTGACAGCGGTAAATCCGGCGCCGGGCTGCACGATGGGAAAGGGGAACTGGCCGCCGGCGAGGAAGCTGGCTTTCTTGCCGTTGACGGCGATGAGGTTGGGTTCAGAGAGAATCTGCAGCAGGTTCCTGGTTTGCAGCGCTTCGATGACGGTGCCCAAGTGAATGTTGGGCTGGAATAAAAACATATTGAGGACACTGCTGATGGTCTGGGTGGCATCGAATGGAGTGTTTTGTCCTTGGGTCTGGGAGATGGCCTGGCTGCTGAATCCGCCGTATTGGCCGGTAGTGGTGGTTCCGATCACATTGGCGGCGCCGGTGGAAAAAACGTTAGCGCCGAGTTGGGTGAGGGCGGAGCGGTCGACTTCCGCGAATTTTACTTCCAGCAGAACTTCCTGAGCGCCGACGGGGCCGAAGGTGAGGACGTTGATGACGTTTTTGGAATAAGCGGAAGCCAGCTCTCCGGCGCGTTTGGCAACATCTTCGGTGGTGACGTGGCCGGACAGGACGATGGCGGCGCGGGATGGGGTAACGGAAATTTGTTCATCGGGGAAGACGCGATGCTCCTCTTCGGCGCAGGCGCTGACGTCGACGTCGACGCGGAGATCGAAGCTGCGCGAACGTTCAAGTTCGTCCCAGATGAGCAGGGAGACCTCGCCGGGGGCGCGGCCGTGGACGAGGATTTGCGTGGGAGTGATGACGGTGGCATAGGCGACGGTGGGGTCGGTGACCGAGATGCGCTTAAGGCGTTCGGTGGTATTGATGAGCAGAGATTTGTCGACCATGACGCGCAGCGGTGCGGAGCCCTGGGGCTGGGCGGACTGCGGCGGGAGAGTGGTCTGAGTGGCCGGGGCGATCTGGTCCTGGGGTGCGGGGGTGGGAGTCGCAGGGTCCTGGAGGGAGGTGCGCGCGAAAGAGGAAGCAGTGGCCAGGAGCGCGATGGCGAGGGCGGTTAAGAATGCCGTGGGAAACTTCATCGTGTGATTGCTCTCCACATGAGGAAACCAGTAATGCAGTACTCAAATGCACAGGCGAAAACCGATCTAGAACTATTTAGGATCTTCACTTCCTTGTTCCGGGAACTTAACGACATCTGGCTTCTTATCGCCCTGATAGACCTCGATACTGAGGACTGACGGGGAGGGGGGTGGTGGTTGAGTTTTTTGCAGCTTCACGGGATGGGGACGAAGCGGCGGCGGGGCGGCGAGTGGAGTGCCACCCTTGTAGAGTCCCTTGGCGTTGGCTGCGGCGACTTCATCCTGACGGGTATCGAGTGGGTTGCGCAGGGCGAGCTGAATGTGGCCTTCGGAGCTGGCCAGGGTGAGGCGTTCCGCGTCATCGGGCGAAACCAGCAGGGTGATGACGGGAGTGTTCTGAGCGTCCCCGGCGGCGTTGCGCTCCAGGCGCTGGCCGGCGGCAATCACGGCGACGTTCTGCAGTACCGTTGTGGTCTGGGGCTCCGAGCTGCCGTTGGGGGTTCCGGTGAGAAGAATGTCGACGCGGGTACCGGGGCCGACGAAGCCAGCGACGGAGACAACTTCATTGACGCGGACGGAGACGGCGCGCATTCCGGGCGGGATCAGAGAGGGCAAACCGGAGCCCGCGTTTTCCGGCGCGAGCTTGCTGGGCAGGATGAATTCGCCTTTGGCGATGGGCAGGATCACGCCGCGGCCCATCACTTTCGAGCGGGCGCTGTAGGTTCCCGCGGGCAAGGCGGAAGCAGGATACTTGACGATGCGGACGTCATGCTCTTCGATTCTGGCTCCGACTTGAATGTCGTCGGCGGCTACGATGACATCGTTACCGGGCTCGTTGCTGGACGAGCCTCTGCCTTGCAGGTTTTTATAAACGAACAGGCTGACGAAGGCGCCCAAGAAGAGAGCGACGGCCCCAATCATCAACAAACGCGTACGGTTCATAACACTCCGTTAAAACCAGCAGGGTCAATGAATGCGCGTATCAAGCTACGCGCCGTGAAGCTGCGCGAAATGAAGAAGCGCGCTGCGCATTCGCGGGAATCGTCCTGCTGCGCTGCCGTAGAATTCTACTGGATCGAACTGGCCACATTCGAGAAAACATTGTTCGCATTGGAGCCGATCAGCCGGATGGTGCCGACGACAATGACCAGAATGACGGCGAGCATCACGGCGTACTCCGCAATGTCCTGGCCTTGGTCATCGCGCCAGAGCTTGTACAGATGGTGCATAGTTTTGCCTCCTAAACGGAAGAACTAAATTTCTTGTACTGGGTATTGCAAGCGGACAAAAAGCTTCGGCCTCCGGAGAACCGTACCGGCTGCTTGCGTTGTTCTACGGAGGATTGTCAAGAATATAAACCATAATACCCTGCAAAGTACCCAACATCGGTAATTAATTGCATTCCGAGGGTAACCTGGAACGGCTTGATGGCCTGGCGCACGTGGGGAAGGCGAGAGATCAAAAAGAGATCAAAAAAAGATCAAAAGCGGTCGAGCTTCGCTCGACGGACAGCCGAGGGCGGCTGTCCCCACATGAATCCTGAATCTTTCTGCTACACGCCCCAGAGATAATCTTCCTGATCGTGGTGCTGATCGCCGGGGATGGGCAAGGGGACGCCGAATGCATTGGTTTGCGCAGCGAGCGGAAATGGCCGCTGCGAGTCGCTAGCCGAAACACTGGCAGCGGCGGCTACGGAAAGCGGCTCGAATAATGGCGTGGCCGAGGCCGCCGGCTTGTGGGTATCACGAATCAATTCCAGCAGGTGATGATCTTCAACGTGCTTGATTTTATCGGCCAGCCGCACAAAGCGGCGGTAGATGTCATCGAGCGCGCGGCGGTCAAACTGATAACCGAGCTGTTCGCAGCGGATGTTCAGGGCATGACGACCGGAGTGCTTACCCAGCACCAGCCTGGAATCGGGCACGCCCACGGACTGTGGAGTCATAATCTCGTAAGTCAGCGGATTCTTGAGCACGCCGTCCTGGTGGATTCCAGCCTCGTGGGCGAAGGCGTTGCGTCCGGTAACAGCTTTGTTCGGCTGCACGGGCACGCCGGTAATTTCGCTGAGCAGCTGGCTGGCGGCGAAAAGTTGTTCGCCGGCGATGCCGGTCTGGTAGGGATAGCGATCGCGGCGTACGTGCATGGCCATGACAATCTCTTCCAGGGCGGCATTGCCGGCACGTTCCCCAATGCCATTGATGGTGCACTCCACCTGACGGGCTCCGGCGGCAATGGCGGCCATGGAATTGGCTACCGCCATCCCGAGATCGTTGTGGCAGTGGGCGGAGATGGTGATGTTTTCGATTCCCTTAACGCGGCGGCGAATGGTTGCGATCAGCTCGCCGAATTCCGTAGGAACGGTATAGCCGACGGTGTCGGGTATGTTGACTGTCGTCGCGCCGGCATCGATGACGGCCTCGACGACCTGGGCGAGAAACTCAAGCTCGGTGCGCGAGGCATCTTCGGGCGAGAACTCAACGTCGGGGCACAGATCGCGCGCAATGCGCACCGCCTCAACCGCACGCCGCAGGATCTCATCCTGCGCCATGT
>PLUI01000082.1:32170-32359 GCA_003164855.1 Acidobacteriaceae bacterium | reverse complement strand
TTCGCTCGCCTGACTGCGGGTAATCCAGCACCGCGTCCTCGTGATAGATGAGGTGCTCCGTCTCAAAATCGTTGGCATCGGACGCCGCCCAATGCTGATCCAGTGCCGCACGGATCTCTTGATCTCGCACTCCTGAATCCTGTTCCTTCTTTTGTTGATCGTTCATCTTGAGCCTTCCTTCCCGAGTCA
>PLUI01000082.1:0-32079 GCA_003164855.1 Acidobacteriaceae bacterium | reverse complement strand
CTCGTCGTTTTCGTCATTGCGCCTCACAGGTATCGGATTATACGGATGTCGCGGTCTCCTTCGTGAATCCAAGACTTCCTTTCTCTTGACGTCAGGATACAGGCTGTTCATTTTAGTTTGAACCGAAGAACTTAAGGTAACGTCGATCTGCATACGGCGTTTTTCCATCCAGCTAGTCCTGAAAATCGATCAAAGCGAAGGAAACCTCCTCCCGCACACTTGTGATACGAAGGTATCGTCGATATCATTGTCCAATTGTTTTACTCCCCTCACCACTGGTTAATTGCAATCGTTAGACGCACGTTGATCGGGCTAAGAAAGCTTTTTTGTGAAGGAGAACGCACCATGTCTGAACTTGCGACGAAATCTGTGGCGCAAGAACAACAAGAACGGAAGATAGAGACACGCACCGGCGTGGAACGTATCGCTGGCTTTACCCTCGTTGCGACAGCCGTGGCAGTGCTCGCCGTCCTCGGCGCCGCAGCCCTTTTCGCGCAAGGCCAAGACAAGGACAAGTATTCGCTGAAATCGCCGAGCGGCATCGCGTTCTCCGACTTCAGGGGATACGAGGACTGGGCGGTGGTCTCTTCCGCCCGAACCGACGAAATACTCAAGGTGATCGTCGCCAATCCGAAGATGATCAAGGCTTACAAGGCGGGCGTTCCGGGTAACGGGCAGCCTTTCCCGGAAGGATCCATGATCGTGAAGCTCCAGTGGACGCACAAGAAGAGCACGGAGGCACCTTTCGTCGTGGAGGTGCCAGACGTCTTTAGCCAGGCCTTCGTCATGGAAAAGGACAGCAAGAGATTTGCGAAAAGCGGCGGGTGGGGATACGCGGTGTTCAACTACGAAGCCGCATCGGACAAGTTCACGGCCGATCCCAAGAGCCTCTCAGACTGCGGATACGCGTGCCATACGCCGGTGAAGGCGAAGGACTACATCTTCCACCCGTACCAGAAGCGGTGAGCCGCGCCTGTCCCCGACATCAAGTACCCTGGCGCGTCGCCATTTAATTGAGAACTGAACAAAGGAGGTCTTGTTGCGATTGCTGTTTACGGCTGAGTTTGCAGTGCCGAGCGAACTTTCTTGAGCAGCGAACTTCTGGTAAAGGGTTTCTCCAGGAAGGCGGCTTCCGGCACCAACCCGCCTCGCAAGGCAACCAGATCGCCGGTGTATCCTGACACGAACAACGAACGAAGGCTCGGACGGATTGCCTTGGCCAGCTCCAGAAGCTCAGCCCCGCTTTTTCCCGGCATGATAACATCGGTGAGGAGCAAATCGATTCCCGGTTCAGAAGCCTTCACTATATCGAGCGCGGCTTCCGCGTTGCCTGCTTCGATGACTCGGTAGCCAGCACCTTGCAGCATCGAGACCGTGAGTTCGCGCAGAGGCAAATCGTCTTCCACCACCAGAATCGTCTCTGATCCTCCCGGAAAGTCGGCTTCTTTATGAGACTGCACCAGCTGTTCTGCTTTCCCCGCCACTCTCGGGAGATAAATCTTGAAGGTTGTGCCCTTGCCGAGTTCACTGTAGACGAAGACGGTGCCTCCACCCTGCTTCACAATTCCGTATACCGTCGATAGTCCGAGGCCGGTCCCTTGCCCAATCCCCTTGGTGGTAAAGAAGGGCTCGAAGATCTGCGCTCTGATTTTTTCGTCCATGCCACAACCGGTGTCGCTCACCGACAATACGACATGTTGTCCGGCACGGGACCCCGGATGCTTTGAAACGTAATGCTCGTCCAGTTCAGCGTGCCCGGTCTCGATAATGATCTCGCCTCCCTTCGGCATCGCATCTCGGGCATTCACCACCAGGTTCATCAGAATTTGTTCGATCTGGCCCGGGTCGGCCTTGATGCAGTCGATCGGGACCGTCGGCCGGTACGAAATGGCAACATCGTCGCCGACCAGCCGCTGCAACATCGTGATCACGTTTTGCACCACTTCGTTCAAATCCAGGATCTTGGGGAAGACCACCTGCTGCCGGCTGAATGCCAGGAGTTGCCGCGTGAGTTCTACGGCCCGGTGGGAGGCTTTTTTGATTTGCTCCACGTACCGGTTCGCCGGACTCTCCGGCGCAATCAGGCCAAGCGAGAGATCGCTGTAGCCGATAATCACGCCCAGGATATTGTTGAAATCATGCGCTACACCTCCGGCCAAACGCCCCACGGCCTCCATCTTCTGGGCCTGGCGGAACTGCGCCTCCAGTTGCTGGGTCTCAGTGACGTCGCGTGTGATCACCAGCACGCAGGCTTGCCCCTCGAGCTCGATCAGTTCTGCCGCCATGTCTGCTTCCCGAATCTCTCCCTTGGAGGTCGCGTATTGCGCATGGAACCCGGTTAACCGCCCCCGCTCCCGTAACTGCTGGAGCATTTCAAGGCGATGCGACGGTTGAGGCCAGAAGTCCAGTTCCTCGACAGTGCGCCCAACCACCTCCCCGCGCTGGCGCCCGACCATCTGCAGATACGCGTCGTTCACATCCAGATACCGGCCATCCGCCTCGGTCGAGATCGTAACCGCCAGCGGGCTGCTGCGAAATGCTTTGCTGAACCTTTCTTCTGACTTGCGCAACTCCTCCTCGGCGAGTTTGCGCTCGGTGATGTCCCGCAACACACAGGCGATTCGAGTGATGCCTGTGGGGCCCTCGATCGGAAAATACGACACGAACAAAGCTCTCTCGCCCAGCTTGGGATACGTGTCCTTGAGTTCGTATCGGACGACCCTTCCTCTAAAACACTCGTCAATTTTTACTTTGACAACAGACTCAAAGGTCTCTTTCTCTAATACTTCGTCCACGCGATGGCCAATGACCTGCTCCCTCTTGATGTCCCGGTAGGTCAGGTACGCGCGATTCGCAATCACGTAGCGGTAATCCCTGTCCACTACCAGGATCATATCTTCCAGATCTTCCACCACTCTTTCGTACTCCCGCAGCCGTTCCTCCGTCCGCATGCGCTCGGTCATGTCGCGGAAAGCCACCACACTGCCACGCACGATGCCGTTCTTGTCCTTCAGAGGACTGGCGGAGGCCTCCACGAAGACACCCTCCGCAAGCTGAGGATTGCGCACAAACATCACCACCCTGCTTGACTCTCCTTGAATGGCCTGCACCAAAGGGTCTTGCTCGGGTGGGAAGGGCGTCACCCTGTCGGGCTGTAAGATGTCGTAGTGCTTGGTCCATTCCTGGCTGGGCATGTTGGCTTGGCTCAGGCCGATGATTTTCTCCGCCGCTGGGTTCCAGATGAGGAAATTCTGCCGCTCGTCGGCCACAAGCAAGCCCTCGGGCATACTATCCAGCACCGATTGCAGCAGAAGCGTCTTTTCTTCGAGGGCCTGCTGCGAGCGGACGAGTTCCTCGGACCTGCTGGACAAATTCCTGGCTTGTGCGGCGGAGCTTTCTTCTGCCCGTTTGCGCGCGCTAATGTCACGAATATTGCACTGAATCACGCGGGTGCCATTTACTCCGTAAACGTTGCTGACGAACTCAACGTTGACGCGCTGCCCGGTCCGCGTCTCCAACGGCAGATCTTCATATCGGATATATCGGTTGTTCTTCAGTTCTTGAAAAGCTGCCTTCGATTCTCGAATTTGCCTGAATGGGCCGATATCCCAAAGTGCTTTGCCAAGAAATTCCTCTCGGGGATAGTCCAACAAGCTGGTCAAGAAAGGGTTCACATCGATGATCAATCCCGAGTGCTCATCGAGAATCAGTATCCCGTCCTTGGCTGTTTCAAACAGTCGGCGGTATCGGGCCTCAGAATCACGAAGCGCATCTTCGGCTCGTTTGCGTTCCGTGACGTCGTGCGCGATAGTAGAGGCGCCCACGATCTGACCTTTGGGGTCCCGCACTGGGGAGATGATCAGCGAAACGTCGATCATGCTCCCATCCTTGCGCTGGCGCGCCGCCTGCTCAAGAGTCACCGATCGCCCCGCGGCAATCTCCCGGAGTATTTGCGTTACTTCTTGGTGCAGTTCCGCCGGAATGATCGTGGTAATGGGCCTGCCAATCATTTCCGCTGCGGTGTAGCCGTAAAGCCGCTCGGCTCCTTGGTTCCAGTTGATGATCGTGCCCGACAGATCCTTGCTGAAAATGGCGTCGTTCGAAGATTCCACAATGGCTGCCAGGTCGTAGTTGCGCTGTTCGACCTCGCGGCGTCCCTTGTCAACCCCGTTCAGCCACATCGCGCTCAGCCATAACACAGCGGCGAACGTCACGACCACGCCAAGGGTGGAAATCGCGATTCGCATTTCCAGGCCATCAGGGCTGGCGAGCCGGGTGCGCCATCGAAGCCAGCTAAAAATGACCGGTACCACGAGCACCAGCGGCAAAATTCGCCGCGCCATTACTCCACCCATGTAATCGCTGGCAACCGCAGCCATCACACCCAGACGGGGCCGCGCCGCAAGAACGCCCATACTCGTCACCACGAACAGAATGGCGACGTGCAGCGCCATGGAAGAGTAGCCCGGGATTTTATAAAGCTCCTCTGCGTTCAAAAGGTAACCGACGCATGGGATAAATCCGTTCAGAAACGCGAGTAGGGCAAGGCCTTGGGCTGGGTAAGGCCTCCGGTTGCTCATGAACAGCACGCTGCCGCCCAGAAGTAGGAAGCCCAGTGCCGTGGCGCCTGACATTCGGCCGGGATGCAGAAGCCCTGTGGCCAGCACAGCGCTGCGGAACAATACCTCATCGATCCCAAGATTCAAGCGGAAGAGATATTCGGCGAAGGTCAGCAGGCCCAGTAGTGCGGCCACGCCGCCCAGAGCCCGTGCCAGCGGCATGAGTTGAACCCGGGAGTCCCGTATCTCACTAGGGCGTTGCTGAATCAGCCAGAGAGAGACTCCCGCCAGCACGAAGCACAGGGCGCTGTTGGGCTTCATGGCGGCCCCGGGGAAAACACTTGTGAGCGCGGGGATGCGTAGCAACCATCCCAGCAGCGACAGACTACCGACGATTACGGCTGCTAGGCTGGCGGCAGGCGAGAGCAAAGAGCCGTTCCGCACGTCGCGGTGCTCCGCCGGCGTACTCACTATGACCTTCACAGAATCGGTCATGGTCCTGGGTTGTGTCGAGATCTCCTGGCATCTGCTCGTAATGGAGCGCGCGTCGGGGGATGACGCTGGTGTACGACTGGGCCGGAACAATAACCATGCCAAACAGCCGGGCTGTCGGACAAGAAAACTCCGGACTCACCGTATCCGACGGGACGTGCAGGGTGGCGTCGGAAAACTTTCGGCGACTTTCACTTTCGTGTTACGTAACTGGAGGCTGCGTGAGAATACACACATAATCGCCTACATCAGCCCCTTATGGCACGTGCCAAATCGGTACTACTCAACGCTACGTGGCCCGCATTGAGCTGTCAATAACGCACGTCACAAAAGCGCGAGACCAACGAATGTTTCCTTTCCCATTTTGGGAATTTGGCTTGCCTGAGCTGGAAAAACCGCCAGCGCTTCCCGGAACTAACCTGGCTCGGCCCTAAGAATTTTAGCTCTTACGTCAGAGCGAACAGATTGTCGGTTTGCCGGCACTCTCGATCGCACTGACCAAGGATGCGAAATTGTTGTCGAATACCTCATTCGATTTTTCCACGTATCCTGCGGCACCTTCCTTCCGGAGTTTCGCCTCATTGTGTTGAGAAAGGCCACTTAACACGATGACAGGAATGTGCTTGGTATATGAGTTTTGCTTTAACATGCGAAGCACGCCGACTCCGTTCAGTTTGGGTAACATCATATCCAGCAAGATCAGGTCCGGATTGGTCTCGGCCGCGAGGTGCAATCCTTCCTCCCCGTCGCCGGCGCAGATCATGTTGTAGCCCGCCTTGGTGAGGGTTCTTTCAATGGTGCGCCGCAACAATCTATCATCGTCGATCAACAGTATTTTCATTTGCTCCACCGCCTTTAGACGTCCTGAGTCTGACTGAGTAAGCACTCTTGCTCTGATGCAACCGACGATCCAATCTCTACCCGGTTTCTGCCGTTCCTCTTGGCTGCATAGAGTGCCGAATCCGCAGCGGAGAGTAGTTCGAGATCGGGAGTTGGGTTCGATGTTGCAACTCCTCCGATACTGACCGTCATTGCCATATCTGCAGTCTCGGTGCAAACCGGTGCCTCGGCCACAGAACGCCGGATTCTTTCGGCAACAGTACGAAGGTCGTCTGAGCTGCAATCGGGAAGGACGGCCAGGAATTCCTCGCCCCCGTATCGCCCAACGAAATCATAGGAGCGCACGGCCCGGGTGATGCGATCCGAGACTTCTTTCAGCACAGCGTCACCATACAGATGGCCGTGTTCATCATTGACCTTCTTAAAATGATCGAGGTCCATCATCAGCACGCCGGTCGTCGTTCGGGCACGCACTCCACGTTGCAATTCGCGGTCGAGCAGGTTCAAGATCGCGGTACGGTTCCAGATGCCGGTTAAACCGTCATGGCTGGCCTGGAAACGGATCTCCTCTTGTGCACGGATCAATTTGCGCTGAAGATCAAGGATGCGCTTGCCGGCTTGCAGTCGAGCTCGCAACTCGCCTGGATTAAACGGTTTTGTCAGATAGTCATCGGCCCCGGATGCCAGACCCTGTACGACATCCTGTTTTTCGTCTTTGGCCGTCACTAATAGGATGTAAGGATAAAATACATGATGTCTATCCCGAATTCTGCGACAAAGTTCGGGCCCATCGACGCCGGGCATCATCCAATCCAGGATGAGGAGGGCGGGTGGGTTATCTTGTTGGAGAATTTCCCACGCTTTCTCTCCGTCTTCAGCCGCAACGACTCGGTAGCCAAACTTCTGCAGCCAGCCTTGAAGTATTCGACGAAAGATGCGATCATCTTCCGCGATCAGAATCGTCTCCGAGGGGCAGTCCTCCGGCTTGCATTCAGCGATCGATGTTTTGATCTGTTTGATCTCAAGCACGGGTTGGTCTCCGAGAACCGCCTGTCAATTGGAGGTGCGGACGGTCGACTGTTAGACCACATTCTTGGCAGTCGCCGCCTACAGCATCGACCGGTTGTTTCAGGTAACCTTCGATTCCGGGCCAGTCTTTGCTAAGGGCCGATCGTTGGCGGCATGGAACGCTGAGCAAAAGTTCCCGAAGCTGCTTCTCCTGCCTTAAGGCTTCATTGGCCGCGGCTAATTGTGCTGCGAGCGCGGTGTGCAACCCCAGGATAGTTTCACCCACCTTAACTCGTGCCCGGAGTTCTTCGGGATCAAAAGGCTTGGTTACGTAATCGTCCGCTCCCGCCCTAAGTCCGGAAACGATGTCGGCGCTGCTATTTCGGGCAGTAAAGAGAATCAGATACATGGAAGACAAATCTGCCGACTGCCGAACTCTCCGGCAAATCTCCGGCCCATTCACGCCCGGCATGACCCAGTCGAGAATAGCTAAGCGCGGCGCCGCGGGCAGCTGCAGTGCCGCCCATGCCTCATTTCCGTCCCCGGTCATGATAACTTCATGGTCGCGCGAGAGAACCTTCTGCACTAGCCTGCGAAAGAAGGTATCGTCTTCAGCAATTAACAGCTTCATTTTTCGCCTCCGCTCTGCGATTCATTTCCGCAGCCAGTGCGGATACTTCCGTTTCAAGCACTGCAAGAGTTTCAGCCGCCTGCTCAAGATTCCGGGTTCGGCCCATTTGCTCCAGGACGCGAGCTTTCTGGCAGGAGTCCGGCACTGCCAGATACCCTAGTTCTCCCTTCATGCTGTGCGCGGCACGTTCGAGCAGGTCCGCATCGCCCACCGTTACGGCTTGACGGAGCTTCGCCAATTGTTTCGGACTCTCCTCGAGAAAAATCTGAACCACCTCTTGCAGTAGCTGTTCATCGCCATCTACTCTTTCCAGCGCTTTCGCACGATCCCAGGCGATGGGCGGTGAGGGTGCGGCCTGTACCTCGATTAGAGTTGGCGTTGCGGTTTCGGTAACCGCGATTGTGGAGATCATGTCCTCGATTTCTTTGCCGCTCACGGGTTTGGAGATATATCCGTCCATACCGGCTTCGAGACACCGCTCCTTGTCGCCCTTCATGGCATGCGCCGTCATGGCGATGATCGGAATATGGAACCCGGTTTTTTTCTCACGTCCGCGGATGTTCCTCGTCGCCGTCAACCCATCCATCTCCGGCATTTGCACGTCCATAAACACCAGATCAAATATCTCCGCTGCCGTAAATGACATGGCTTCCCGTCCGTTGCAAGCGATCTTTACGGTGTGTCCCATTTTCTCCAGCATCCGAAGAACAACTACCTGGTTTACCCGGTTATCTTCCACCAATAGGATTCGTAATCCTCTCGGGGTCTCGCGAAGGCTGTATCGCGTAATCAAGTCAATGGTGGCACCGCTCGATCGTTGCCCTAAGACAGTCAGAATCGCGGCGAGCAATTCTGATTTGCGAATTGGTTTTAGAAGGTATGCAACAATTCCTAATCTGCGGCAGCGCGCCGCATCGCCGCGGTGACCGGCAGAGGTCAACATCATGATCATTGCGCCAGCCATGCGGGGATCTTTCTTAATCCGTTCGGCCAACTCGAAGCCGTCCATGCCGGGCATGTTGCCGTCAATGATGGCCAACTTGAACCCGTGATCATCTATTTCGGCTTGCGTCATGGCCTCCAGAGCTGCTGGTCCGCTCTCCACCGCGACCGGTTTCATTCCCCACCCTTTGGTCAGATCGGTGAGGATTCGCCGGTTTGTGGCATTGTCGTCGACCAGCAACACGGGAAGGTGCAACAGTTCAGCCTGAAATGTCTGGATGTCGGAGGCATGCTGCCTTTCGGCAACTCCGAAGTGAACCGTGAAATGAAAAGTGCTGCCTTTGCCCACCGTGCTTTCCACCCAAATGCGCCCCCCCATGAGCCCGGCAAGTTGTGAGGAGATGGCCAGTCCCAGCCCGGTGCCGCCGTAATTCCGGGTTGTGGTGCCGTCGGCCTGGGCAAAGGCCTCAAAGATAAGCGAATGCTTCTCGGCAGGTATGCCAATTCCAGTATCGGCAACACTGAAATGCAAATTCAGTTCGTGGTCAGTTTGTGAAGCGAGCTGCGCTTGAACTACGACCTCGCCTTTTTGCGTAAATTTGATGGCATTGCCCACCAGATTGACCAGGATCTGGCGGAGTCGTCCCGGATCGCCCACCACATAAGTCGGTATCTCTGGGCCTACCTGATAAGCGAGTTCCAGTCCCTTTTGATGGGCTCGCAACGCGAGGACTCTCATCGTGTCCGCTATGCTGTCCTGGAGGTTGAATTCGATCGGATCTAACTCCATCTTGCCTGATTCAATTTTGGAAAAATCGAGAATGTCATTGATGACGGCAAGCAAGGAATCGCCCGAGGACTTCAGCATCATGACGTATTCCCGCTGTTCAGGGGTCAGTTCAGTATCCAAAACGAGTTCCGCCATGCCCAGAACTCCATTGATGGGCGTGCGTATTTCGTGACTCATGTTGGCAAGGAATTCGCTTTTGCTCCGATTGGCCTCCTCCGCCTTTTGTTTGGAAGCCTGCAGTTGGCTGTTTGCATCCAGCAACTCGGAACTGCGTTCCAGCAAGTCGATTGCAATGCGGTGCCGCTCGGTTACCGCCGACCCTACGATGAGCCCCGCTGCCGAGACTACAAACATAAGGAGGCCCATTTTGGGGAGCGAGCCTGCTGCCGGTGGAAAGAAATGCAAGGCGACGACAATGCCAAAATTCAGCGCGAGCAGTCCGGTGGCAACTCTGCGAACTCCCTGCCGCATGGCAATCCAAATGACCGGAATGAAGCTCAGAAAGAACAGCTGAAGAGGCCCGAACGTAGGTCCGAACATCACCCAAAGCAGAAACAAGAGGNNCAGCGCTCTGGCCCACCACTTCCAGGAGCGACCAAACTTTCCAGCTGGAACTCTGCTTTTCGGTGCGCACCTCAACCACCTTTGCCGAGAGCCATCTCCGCACCGAAGGAAACACATGGATGAGGAGAAACGGTGCAACACCCAGCAATCCGATTTCGTCTCCCAGACCCCACGCCGAAGCCGCGTGCCAGCGTTCGCCCCAGGAAATCGTGTGATCCAAGACCAGGCACGCAACGCCCAGACCGGTTGACCCCAGCGCAGCCGCCGTGGTGACAGATATGTAGAGGACCACGTCGCGCCGCCGATGCAGGCCCAGATCGATTTGTAATGGGCCACGCAGAAGGTATGCCGCTAAAGCATAAAAGCCGCAAACCCCGACCGCACCAACCGTCCCGCCAAAAGAGGTGAGGGGCTGATGGTAGATCAGCACTCCCGCAAGCACATCAGCAAAGCAAACCAGAACCGCATACCATGGGCTTATCGCCAGCATGAGCGCGAAGAGCAGCCCCGCGGCGGGATACCAGACTGCGGAACCAAGTTGAGAAATTATGATGACTTCTGGCCGGTTGAGCAAAAGGAAAAACAGCACAAACGAAAGAGACAGAAGAGCATGGCGGATGATGAGTCGCTGTTCATGCATGGACGGTCTCAGATTCGATCTCTTCCCGTTCTTCCCCGAGAGCGTGTCAGGAGGCTAGGTCACTCCATGGGGACCAATTACTTTCCGGCGGCAGCCCGCTCGCCTCACTTTGTAAGGCGTGGAATCAAAGCCTGATCTTGCCCGGAGAAACGCGTCTACATGTATCAGCAGGAAGCAGGTCGGGCTGATACGGGGGAGGGCTTTGACCTGCTATCTCTACGGATTGCAAGGAAGGTGCCAAACCTATGCCGGAAGCCGCAGTGACCAGTGGCATCACGAAGCGCTTATGCTAGAGCGACTTATCGCTCTTGAAGCTCGTAGTCAGCAAGCCGCGAGTAGTCCGGACCGCGACGGATTCGTCCATGGTCTGGATTGAGAGCCAACCGCCAGATGGCAATCTTTCCGCCTCCGGAAGGCATTACTAAAGCTAATTAAGGAGTAGAAGCCCGGTTGGGGTTCAGTGATTCATTCTTCCATTTCGTCAGAGGCCGACTCCCCGGCACCCGGCGATTCGCGCTTCGTGCCCAGGCTAATTCGGTAGTTTTTTATCTTGTTGTAAAGTGAACTTCGAGGGATGCCGAGTTGCTTGGCTGCTTCCGGTACCTGTCCGCCTAAAATCTTCAACGTCCTTGCGATGTACTTCTTTTCGACCTCTTCCAGGGTTGTGATTGATCCATCGTCGAGGCCGTCGGAGTCGGCTCGCACGTCGAAGTGAAGATCCCTGGCGGTCAACATTTTTCGGTCGCCCAATAGAACCGCGCGCTCGAGGATGTTTCGCAACTCTCGAACGTTTCCTGGCCATGGGTAAGCCTGTAGATAACGCATTGCTTCATCCGAGATCTCAACACGCGGAACGCCCAGGTCGACGCTTATACGATCAAGAAGTCGGAGTGCCAATACAGGGATATCCTCAACGCGCTCGCGAAGCGGAGGGACCGAAAGGCAGATGGTGCTTATGCGAAAATACAGATCGTCTCGAAAAGCTTTCTGCCGCACCAAATCGCGCAAGTCCCGGTGCGTCGCTGCCACCAGACGAATGTCCACCAACCGCTCCCGGACTTCACCCAAGCGACGAAAGTGTTTATCTTCCAGCACCTTCAAAAGCTTGGGCTGGACCTGGACATCCAGATCTCCAATCTCGTCAAGAAACGTAGTGCCCTTGTGGCTGATCTCCAGCAGTCCGACTTTGCTCTGGACCGCTCCGGTAAATGCGCCTTTTTCGTGGCCGAAAAGTTCCGTTTCCAATAGTTCTTTAGAAAGCCCGGCACAATTCAAATCCACGAAAGGGTGAGCCGCTCTGGGGCTATTCTGATGCAGCCAACGCGCCAGCACTCCCTTGCCACTTCCGGTTTCACCTTGAATGAGCACAGGGCTGTTGGTGTTTACGATTTTCTGTGCAATTTCTGCGAGCTCGCGTATGCGTGTGCTCTTGCCGACAAACGGATCTGGAATATCCCGCTGAATGCGACTCCTGTCGGCGAGTCGTAATTGGCGAGTCCGATGGTTTTCGAGACTGCGTTGGAGAAGTACGAGAAGCGTAGGCAGGTCAGCCGGCTTGGTCAAGAACTGATCCGCTCCCAGTTTGACCGCCTCAACCGCCAGCTGGATAGAGCCTTGTCCAGTGAGGATGAGTATGGGCATCTCGGGATCAAGGATTCTTACACGGCGCATCAAATCAAGGGCATTGCCGTCAGGTAACTCGTAATCGAAGATGGCGGCGTCCGGACGTTTGGTGCGGCAGATGTGCTCCGCTTCAAGACAATTCCCGGCACTTAAGACTTTCATTCCCTTTGCACTGAGAAACTCACCCAGTAACGCTCGCTGCTGGCCATCATCTTCGACAACCAAAATCACGTCTTCAGGCATGTCTTGCCACACTCCTCGAACCTTCAATTGCTAGTGTAGTTCCATTCCGCCTCGGCCGATAACACGCCAGGCCGTTACCCTCGAATAGCCGAGCGATCGATTCAGGTTAGGCACAGCTGAGCTGCCTTGAGTCCACGGTCCAGACTCCAGTCCAGCGGGACGGGCCGTTTCTGACCGGCCCAGCGGCCAAGTGCTCTCGAACGAACGGATTTTAGTCTGGCAACAAAAGTGTACTAGCACTGGTGTCCGGGAGTTTCGAAAGCATGGGCGTTCGTCCGCAGTGACAATCGACTCGTCAGTGGATACGAGGACCGCCACGGGGATGCTGGTTCGAGCAGTTCACGATAATGCTGGCGAGGTTCGCAAAGGAGACTCTTTAATGACATCGATCTCAGCTGCTGAAAACATGGCGCCCGTCGGAGCAACCGGCCCAGGGCGCAGTTCAAATTTCACGTCTGCGCTTAAAGCCCATCTGGCCGCGGCAAATCAGGAGCTATGGCTGGTGCTGTCACTTTTTGTGATCGTGGGACTGATCAACTGGCTCGTGGCTTCACAGGGCATGATCCTGGAACTCTATACTCTGCCCACAATCTTTTCTGCCTACGTCTACGGTCGCCGGCACGCTGTCCTCACCGCTGCCGCCAGCGTTTTCCTGGTCGTCCTGCTTGCTCGCACCAATGGAGGCCTGTTCAAGCATTCCCTACCCGCGACATCCGCGTACCAACACTGGCTGGAATTGATGGTGTGGGGTGGCTTGCTCCTGGTCACTGCATACGCGATGGGAACCCTCTACGAGCGGAAGGAAGTTCACGTACGTGAACTCCGAGAGACCTATTTTGGCATTTTGACCATACTTCAGCAGTTCATCTCTAACGACAAATACACTCATAACCACTCGTACCGGGTCGCTCTTTATGCTGCCAACATTGCCAGCGCGATAGGCTTTAACGAAGAACGCGTCGACGATGTTCGGGCAGCGGCCCTGCTCCACGACATTGGGAAGCTCGAAACCAGTCGCGACATCCTTTACAAAGCAGCGAGTTTGACTCCGGAAGAGACCGTGGAGATGCGCAAACACGTCCAGAAAGGCATTGCGATGCTTGAGCCGGTGGGGGGATCGCTGCGCAGAATCCTGCCTATCATCCTCGCCCATCACGATCGATACGACGGGTCGGGATACCGTCCATGCAAAGGCGACGAGATACCGATTGAGGCAAGAATCCTGGCGGTGGCCGACGCTTTCGACACTTTGACGAGTGATCGACCATACCGGCGTGCCGTGTCGCCATTTGAGGCCAAAGACTTGATCGTCGCTGGCGCGGGGTCAAACTTTGATCCGGCCGTTGTAAAAGCGTTTGTAACTGCTTTCGAAGCAGGTCACATGGAGATACCTGAGTCTCTCGCTATTTGATTGAAGAGGTCCGTAGTTCGGAACTAGCCACGGAGGCAATTTGGGCGAACATTCTATTTCAGTCAAAGTCCTGCTCGTTAGCCAGGACATCCAGACGATTGAGACGCTCTGCCACTTCATGGCGCAGGCAGGGATGTATGTTGAGGTGTGTTCCGACGTGATATCCGCAACTCGGAAACTTTGCCATACCAAGTTCGAAGGCGTGGCGATCGACTTTAAGGAGAGAACACACGCCCTGGAACTGCTCGCCAAATTGCATAAAATGACATCTCACGGCGGCGCCGTCGTGCTGGCGATTTTGGACAGAAACGAGGACGTGCCGAGTACGTTTCGCTCGGGCGCGAACTTCATACTGGAGCGCCCTTTTGCACCCAGACTCTTAGGTGCCACGCTCAGAGCCTCTTATTCGCTGATGCTGCAGGAGAGAAGACGGTATTTTCGCTGCCCGGTGGAGATGCCAGTGCATGTGACTATCGCAGGTTCGAATCGAGAGCTTGTCGCTACTTCAGTCAACATCAGTGAGCGTGGCATGGCCCTCGCCACAACGGTTCCCCTGCGCGTGGGAGAGAAGCTTCAGCTGAAGATGACCCTTCCGGGCACTAATCAGTCAGCAAGAGTGAGCGGCGAGGTCTGCTGGAGCGACGACAGTGGACGCGTCGGGATCCAGTTCCTCCAGGTTGCTCCGGAGGTGACCGATCTACTTCGATCCTGGCTTTTTGATCGTCTGCAAGAATCCCTGGCTGAGGCAGTCCTCGCGAGTCGTGACGGTTGAAGAGAATCGGCCAGCGAAACCAGAGACACTGCGGATTACGAGATGGAATTCGTCAGATTAAAGGAGAAGAACCATGTGGATGAGATCATGCGCGGTATGCAAGGCGCTTCTGAAGAAGCTTCGGCTGTGCGATTCTGTCCGCTGCCAGTGCGGCTGGGAGTGGCAGGGCTAACCAAATAAATAGTAATAACTAAACGGCTTTGGATGTGCACTCCACAAAGAAGGCCACGGACCGTGAGCAACAACGACTCGGATGATCGTCGCGACCACATACGCATAAAAGTAAGTGTGCCGGTCCAAATCCAGACCGACACGAGCAGTAGCCCGATTCGTGGCGCTACTGCCGATCTGAGCTTGAGCGGTTGCTACATCGAGACAATTTTCCCCTTCCCAATCGGGACCAATTTGGATCTGCAGCTTTACGTGGAAACCACCATATTGATTGCCGCCCTCGTGGTTACCTGCGATCCCCAGGTGGGAAACGGGATAAGCTTCATCAGGATGCTGCCCGAGGATCGGGAGGCGCTCGAAGCCTTCCTGGAAGCCACTGAGCAAGCCCACGACTCAGCCTCCTCTGCCTCCTCTGCAATGAGTCATCGGCTTGCGACTATCGCCTAGCGAGTCTTCTGCTCACGCAAGGTGCCGGCAGTTCCAATACAGACCCCGCTGGTGTGATCACCCTCGCCGCGAGGATTCGCACGTGACCTATCATTATCTAAGGACTGGCCCAAGAGAAGCTCTGCCTCTGGACTTTTCTCCTCTGATCTCTTCTGAAGTATGGCAAGACTATCGGGGCGCGCCCTGCCGTTCCATCACCGTCGACATCCTACGCACGTGGGTTTCGCGGCTGCGCTCGGCGTGCATGGGCTTCAGCATTGCATGAGCGGCCAGCGTTCGTTGGTTTCGAACGCTTTCGTTAAAGTCTCGGACCCGCTCTGTGTGAGGGCAGGCAAGACAGATGAGGCTCACCCCGTTCTTGGTTCTACTCATGCGGTACATTAATGGTGAGAGTACATAATGTCTTCCGGTTTAGCGGTGACGGGGATCACGCTTTCGTTGCCGACGTACTAGGTCCGGAGCATCAGTGTCTTCGGGCACGCCCCGATGAAGTAGAGATTCTGAAGTGCGCGAAGACCTTCCAGTCGGGCAGATCACTGTGGAATTATTATAAATATCAGTGAAGCCGGTTACAGTTCTTCGGGAGAATCATAACCAAGCTCACGTGCTATCGCTGGAATTTGCGCTAAGACGTCGTCCGCCGAGGTCACTCTGGAAAATGCCGACGACAGCCCCCTCCAAAAACCCACGATACTTCTCTTCTGCCTTGCGCAGAGCTTCCTCGAATTGTTTTAGATGGGAAAGCTCTCACTTCGAACGGAATAAACTCTCCCGTTCCAAAGTGTTTTAACGACACCTCGCCGTCCCAGGGCCCAACCCCTGCCCGGCTTTATTTTACGAAGAGGACCTTGCCATCGGGTGAGGCGATGCCAATGAAGTCGGGACTATTCTGTGCAACTTCCACCAGTTTCTGTTTCTCTTGCTCCATCTGATGGCGCTCGGTGATGTGAAGCATGGCCGCGATGCTGCGTACCTCTTGCCAAACTCTTAGGCTGCAATTGCACTATCTACTGGTTACCCCACGTTACTAACTTCTATTACTGACTCGCCATTGTGCGCTGATGGGTACCAGCCTACCTTCAGACCATGACCTATCGTAACGAATTATCGCACTCGGCCACGAAGATCAGCCCACTGCACAGCAGCGTCGCGGCGGGTGCACGCCGGTCAGCCCCACTGACGAGATCGACACTGCGTGCTGCACTTGCCGTGCTGGGGCTGGTTACGATCTCGATGGCTGCCGAGCTTCCGGAGGCCCCCAGCAGCGTCATCCGGTCAAACGCGGAGATGATCGAGCCTGCGGAGCCTGTTCAAGCATCTATGCTTGTGGCAGCCAGACCCGAGGTCAAACGCGTCGACAAGATGTTCCTCAGCCTGGCCATTGTTTCTACTGGCAGTACGTTCGCTGATTCATACACGACGCTGTTTGCCCGCCAGAATTGGCTTGCCGGGAAAAAGGGTGTTTGCAATGTGGAGGTTGAGTCGGCTTACTTGTATGGAACTCACCCGACCGTTGGCCGTGCCTATGCGGTCGCATCGGTGAAAAGTGCCGGTTCCATGGTTGCGGCGTACTACTTACGCAAACATCACAATAAGTTCTGGAGTCTGCCTCTGGTTTCCAACTCCATCATCAGCCTGCAAGGTGTCGGCCAAAACATGGCGATGTGCAACTAGCTGGGCGTTCGTTTCCTGACCTTCACTGCACGGTTAGAGTTATCGGGATGGAGTGCTGCAAAGCTCCCGAAGTTCCAGTGACCGTGATCGTGTAGGTTCCCGGACTGGTTCCNNCCAATGAGCATCAGCAAAAGGCGCACCCGAAGTTTTCTCGACCGAGCCCCGGAGCCAACCATAATCAATCCGAATATGCCAATTCCCTGCAACGGCATCCAGATCGCATAAAAGATCCGGTCCTTTGATGAACGAAGCGGAGCCGACTGCGCCACGGACGCTGTGGTGGTAATCGTCAACGTCGCCGCAGCGGCGCTGCCGTTGGGAGTCACAGCGTTCGGCGATATGCTGCAAGCGGCCAGCGCTGGCGCCCCACTGCAGCTCAGCTTAACCATGTTGGTGAACGCAGAACCCGAGGGGGAGACAGCCAACTGATATGTAGCGGCGGCGCCAGCTTTCAGTGTGTCGCTGCTCGGAGAACTCGTGAGGCCAAAATCTGTGCCGACTCCAGCAAGGTTCGCAACTTGAGGGCTGGCCTGGGCGTTATCAGTGATGGTCAGAATCCCGTTGCGAGCCCCAGAAGCCTTCGGAGCGAACGTGACGTTGATTGTGCAACTGGAGTTAGCGGCCAGGGTGGATGAACAGTTGTTGACTTGGGCAAAGTCACCCGTGACCTGGATGCTGCCGACGGTCAATGTTGCGTTCCCGGTATTGGTCATGGTCACAGCTTGCGCCGTACTTGAGGTGGTCACAGGCTGAACGGGAAAGGCCAAGGTGGTGGGGGTTATGGCAGCAATGGGGGCAGAAGCGGACGAGCCAGTTCCGGTAAGAGTCACGGTTTGCGGGCTCCCCTGAGAGTTGTCGCTGATGGTTAGCGTTCCGTTCCGAGTTCCAGTCAGGGTCGGCGTGAAGGTAACGTTCATCGTGCAACTGGAGTTANNCCGACGGTCAACGTTGCGTTCCCGGTATTGGTCAGGGTCACAGTTTGCGCCGCACTGGAGGTTCCCACCGGTTGAGCTGAAAAAGTCAGGCTTGTTGCACTCAGGGCGGCAACCGGAGCAGAGCCGCTGCCAATCAGATTGATGACATGGGGCGATCCCGCCGCGTTATCCTGAATCAGGATTGACCCGCTGCGGGTCCCAGCGGCGCTGGCGGTGAAGGTGACAGAGAACGTGCAACTTCCGGCGGCCGATAATGTGGTTCCGCAGTCATCCGTCTGCGCAAAGTCCCCACTGATGGCAATGGATGAAATCGAAAGCGGCAAGCTGCCCATGTTTCTGAGAAGGGCTGTTTGCGGCTGGCTGGTCGAGCCAACTGCCTCCGCGGCGTACTGCAACAAGTTGGGACTGATGGCTACCGCTGGGGCCGAGTTCGGCCCGATCTTCAGCACGAAGGTATCAGTTCCGCCTCCAATTACATTTTGAAAGGCCCCCTGGGTCACTGGGAAGTCCGTTGAGTCCGTGGAGCCGGCAACGTAGAGGTTTCCGGTGGAATCGACAGCGATACCGGCGGGACCCTCATCTGTGGTTCCGCCCAGGTAAGTAGCCAACAGTTGCGTACCAGCCAATGGATCAATCTCCACCAGCAAAAGGTCGCTTCCACCCGTGTAAGGCTCGATGCCGTTTACGATACCAAAGGAATTGCTCGATGTAGACGCGACCACATAAGCATCGTTGTTGGCATCGAGCGCAATCGCTCGCGGGGAGGCATAGTTATTGGGGCCTAGAAAAGTCGAGTAGAGCAACGTCGAGCCTGCCGGATCGAACTTGGTTACGAAGGCGTAGCTGCATCCCCACCCGGAAACGCTGGGGTCGCAAATGCTAGTGGATGTAATTGGAAAGGTTCCATCACTGAGGGCGACACCGGTGACGTACGCCGAACCTGAACCATCCACTGCGATTGCATCAATGTTTGTCAGGATGCCGCTGGACTCGTAGAAGTATGTGGAGTAATCGAGAGCTCCCGAGCCGCTCAATTTGCTCACAAATCCGACCATGGGATTCTGTTGCGAAGTCGAGCCTGTCGTCAGGTATGCGCTTTGCGTAGTTGGAAAATTGTAAGTGTTGGTGATACCGGCAGCATAGGCATTCCCGGTGGCGTCCAACGCGATTCCGTTGATTGCGTTGTAGGGCGAAGGCCAGCACGGAGTGCCTCCACAGTCAAAAGCAACATTCGAATTGCCGCTGAGGTAAGTGGAGTAGACCAGATATGACCCATCCGGGCTGAATTTGGTCAGGAAGCCATAGTTTCCGAAAATCCCCCCCTGGTTTGGAGATGCCGAATCCTGATAGGCATTGGCTACGGGGAAATTAATGGATGAAGTATTTCCTGCCACGAAAACGTCACTCGAACTGTCAATTGCGATGCTGGATGGGATGTCGGAACCATTTCCTCCCAGGTAAGTTGAGTACAACAAGGATGATCCGTCGGCTGAGACCTTCGTCAGAAATGCATTGAAGGACCCGGGATACGTCCCTTGGTAGGGATTCACCATAGGAAAATCACTCGATGCCGTGCTGCCGGTTACATACACGTCATTGGCACTATCCAACGTCAGAGCGTAGCCATAATCCTGGCTATTGCCGCCGATGTAGTCTGCATACACCAGGTTCGACCCCGTGGGGTCGAGTTTTGCGACAAAGACATGCATAGCACCGCCCGGAAGGGAGCCTAGAATGGCCAACGGGAAGTCGGTTGAGTCGGTGTATCCCGCTACATAGACGTTGCCCGTACTATCCACAGCAATGCCCGAAGGTTGGTCATCACCACTTCCGCCCAAATAGGTGGAGTACACCAGCACAGGGTCGATGACGAGCGGTTTACTTTGATCGTACTGTGCAACCTGGAACGCAATATGCGTCGGATCGTTCACGACATAAGTGCCAGACACGGGCACGCGCTGCCCGCTCGATTCCTGGTAGACTATGGGACTTTGGAAATGAAGTTCCGCACCGCTGGTCTGCAAAACCAGGTTGCCTTCCGCGTCCAACTCGATCTGGCTGGCGCCCGTGATTTCAAATTGAATCCGGCCAGGGTCGGCTCCCGGCGAGATCGCAAAGTCGTACTCCAATTGCCGATGGTTTCCGTAATAGACGAGATCAATTCCCGGGTACACATTCTTATAGCGGACTCTGGCATATGTGGGTACGTTTGTGTGCCACTTCGCCGGATCTCTCCCGATAAAGTAATTCACGCTGCCGGGCTGTGGGTCCTCTCCGATGACAGCAGGATTCTGAGCCGCTCCCATGAGTTTGAACTGCAGTGTGGTTTTTTGAGATTGCGGAGAGATGTTCGGAGCAGCCACGTCGCTTGCCTGTTGGATGGGAGCAACTTTGGCTGGACGTAAAGAAAGGACCATACTGCCAGAGGTGAGGAACGCTGTGTATCCGCTTCCGCGGAACATAAACCTGACCTGCGGGTCAGACTGACCGTGGTTTGCTTCGAATATCAGTGGGAGCTTGCCGTAGTTCCGGTTGCTCCCCTCCCCCAAAGGAACGACGGCATTCAGCGGCAATTTTGCTGCCGGCTGCGCGAAAGATGCTGTGGCTGACAACACTAACGAAAAGAGCACCCACACAACGCTCCTGAGTCGCATCACTGTCCCTCGCACTTGGAATAGCCCGGTTTGAGCAAGCGGCAAGGGGGAGCCGTTCGCCAGAGCTCGCGCACGCGTCATTCATTGCACGATCACTGCCGACGGGCTTTGGTTGTGAGGGTTGGCACGCAGCCCTAAGACCTCACGGAACTTAGGGCTCAATCAGTTCAAGACTCTCTGCCGATGACTGCTTGAACCGAGGCTCGATTCTGGAATACTGTCCCGGTCGTGGACATCACGGGAGCCTCCGGCCTCAACGTCTCAGCGGGGTTGATCTGGTCTAGGCTTAGGGAATCTGAGCTAAACCGGTTGTTCATCGATCATGGACTTGGAGTTGTCATCGGCGAAACCGCGATCGTCGGGGATGACGTAACTTTGTATCAGGGGGTCACTCTCGCTGGCACCGGCAAGGAAGACGGCAAGCGGCATCCCACCATCGAAGACAATGCGGTGATTGGTGGAGGAGCAAAGGTTCTTGGCAACATCACGGTGGGACGAAACAGCCGAATCGGCGCTGGTTCAGTCGCGCTGCGAAATGTCCCCGAGCACTCAACTGTGGTCGGAGTTACCAGATCTAAGAGTGCTGGGGGAACGAAATAACATTATTTCGTTCCCGTTCAAATTACAGTTTGCGATGTCCCCGGCCCGCCTGTAGACGCAAGAGCGCGGCGACCAGTGCATCGATATCCTCACAGGTATTGTAGAAGGCCAGCGACGGACGGACCGTGCTCTCAACTCCCATGCGGCGCAGGATGGGCTGAGCACAGTGGTGGCCGGATCGCACGGCGATGCCTTCCTGGTTGAGCGCGACTCCAACATCTTCGGTGCGAACGTCATCGAGAACGAAAGACATCACGCCGGCCTTCTCGCGTGCAGTACCTATCAACCGTAGGCCGGGTACCGTGAGCAGTTTCGCCGTACCGTAATTCAGCAGATCGTGTTCGTAGGCGGCGATGTTTTCCATTCCGATTTCGCTCACATAATCGATCGCAGCTCCAAGACCGACCGCATCGGCGATGTTGCCGGTGCCCGCCTCAAAACGTGCCGGTGATGGCTGATACGCTGTTCTTTCAAACGTGACGTCGGCGATCATGTTGCCGCCGCCCTGCCATGGCGGCATTGCGTCGAGCACATCGAGTTTCCCGTAGACTACGCCGATTCCGGTGGGCCCAAAAACTTTATGCCCGGAGAATACGTAGAAATCGCAATCGAGAGTCTGGACATCCACCGGCATGTGGGAGACAGCTTGAGCACCATCGACTACCACACGCGCGCCGTAACGGTGCGCAATCTCAACCATCTCGCGCGCGGGGGTGATACTTCCGAGAGCGTTCGACACCTGGCTGAACGAAACGATTTTTGTCCGCGGTCCAAGCAGCTTTTCGTACTCTTCGAGAATGATTTCCCCGCGATCATTCACCGGGGCCACCCGCAGGCGAGCACCTTTTTCCGAACAAAGCATTTGCCAGGGGACGATATTGGCATGATGCTCCAGCCAGGTAATGACGATTTCGTCGCCCTCGCGAACATTGCGCCGTCCCCACGCCTGGGCAATGAGATTGATGCCTTCCGTGGCGCCGCGCACAAAAATGATTTCGCGGGTGGTTGACGCGTTCAGGAAGCGCCTCGTCTTCTCGCGTGCGCTTTCGTAAGCGTCGGTCGAACGCGCCGCAAGTTCGTGAGCGGCGCGATGGACGTTGGAGTTTTCGTGCCGATAAAAATCCGAGATACGATCGATTACCGCATTGGGTTTCTGCGTAGTCGCAGCATTATCGAGCCAAATCAGCGGCCGGCCGTGCACGCGCTCTTCAAGAATTGGAAAGTCGCGGCGGATGAGATTGGCGTCGAGTGGACGCTTAGCTAGCCCCAGGTCCTGCGGCACGAGGTCAGGTCGAAACTCGTACGCTTCAAGTCCCGAAGTCACAGAGGTGGTTTCGGGTTGCTTCTGCGTTCCATGAGGCGGGATCTCGGTGCCCGCAACATTGCCTGCGGCGGGAACGTTCGGTAGCGGACTCGCTTTACGCAGGTCGGCTTCCGTCGATGGGACTGTTGGCGTTGCAGAAGGAAATGCTGGAACGCCTGGAGCGGACTGCACCCCGGGCACTCCAGGAAAAGAAAATAAATCACTCAACGATGGCAGTGATGTTGCCGAGCCGGGATATGCCCTCTTTCCGGTTTCAGCAAAAGTTTCGGATGAGCCGGATGGGCTGGTTGACGCTATGCCACGCAGCTCAGGCGATGTGTTTGCCGGCACTGCGGGCGTAACTGCTTTCACGTCGTGAGGTTGAGCCAGGCCAGCGGCGGTTGTGGTGGAGGCGTCCGGTGGAGCGGCAGAGGGCGACGATGGCGGAGCTGGAGCGTTGGGAATCGTTTCGATGCCGGGAACATTGGGCATCGCGGGTACGCGAGGGAAAGAGAACAACTCGCTGATCGGAGGCAACACTGCTGTAGCCGCCGGAGATGTACCCTTTTCCCCCTCCACAAAGTAAGGAGCGAAACCGGGTATGGTTGGAGCGCTCCCAGGGGATTGAGGAACTGCAATCATGTCCGCGCCCCCCGGCACGGATGTCGGCGGTGAACTGAGCGCCGATGGCATGCCTGGAAATGAAAAGAGTTCGTTTCCCGAGGGCAGCGTGGGGGCAAGCGCCAGAGGCGAAAGCCTCCCCTCAGCGAAAAAGCCCGGAGGCGAGCCCGCAACCGGCGGCATCGGCACTGTTCCTGAAGTACCCGGAACAAGCGCCGTCTCACCCGCCAAAGATGCAGCAATCGCCTTTAGATCGGACTCCGTCAGTGGTCCCGGTGGTGAAGACGAAGCTGACCCAGGAATGCTCGGAGCCGATTCGAACAACGGTGCGCGTTGAACCGGAAGCATTTCCTCCGTAAACATCACGGTAGGAATTTCCTCCGATTCGACCTCCGGCGAAGAGGATTCCTCGACGGTGTTCCCGTTCGCAAGATCTTTTGGCATCGCGAGAAAGAACTCATTCGCCAGCCTTTCGAGCGTTGCAGGATCGGGCAAAGGAATAGCGCCAAATGGATAAGAGCGTGCCCCTTCGGCATTGGCTGCCGATTTCGAAGCGCTCGATTTCGGCCCGCTCGCACCGTTGCTCGTCCCGTTATTTGTACTCGTAGTATTTGTCGACATGGACGTTCTCCAGTACGCCGAGTGCGTCTTGAGTCAGTACGACGATGGAGCAATAGAGAGAGATGAGATACGAGGCGATCGCTTTGTGGTTGATGCCCATGAAGCGAACTGATAGGCTCGGAGACACTTCGCCGGGAAGTCCGGGCTGGAAGAGGCCGATCACGCCTTGTTTCTTCTCGCCGGTGCGCAGCAGAAGGATATCCGTGGTTTCGGCTTTTACGGGTAGCTTGGGGCACGGTACCAACGGAATCCCGCGCCAGGTCATGAAGGGCGAACCGAACATGGTGACCGTCGGGGGCGGAACGCCGCGGCGTGTGCACTCGCGGCCGAAGGCCGCAATCGCCCGCGGATGTGCCAAAAAGAAGCTCGGCTCTTTCCATACTTTTGCAATGAGTTCATCAAGATCGTCTGGGGTGGGCGCGCCGTGCCGTGTCTTCACTTTCATTTCCGGCGCTACGTTGTTGAGTAGACCGTATTCGTTATTGGTAATGAGGGCCATTTCCTGGCGTTCTTTAACCTTTTCAATCATCAGGCGCAACTGCTCCCGGATCTGGTCATGCGGGCTGCGGTACAAATCCGAAATGCGCGTTTGCACGTCCAAAACGCTGGTTACCGCGTTCAGTGCGTACTCGCGCGGCTTCTCTTCGTAATCCACATAAATTTCCGGCAGGTCGACTTCGTCGTCTGGTGCACACTCAATGGTGCGCGTTCCGGGGCGGGTAGGTTTGACTTTGTTCAGCCGGTAAACACCAGCTTCGACGGGCACCCAAGAAAGGAAAGTGATCAGCCAACGCGGCGTGATCGCCTCCATCATCGGAACTGTTTTGGTGACCGTAGCGAGCTGGCGAGCCTGTTGCTCAGTCAGTGTTTGACGGACTTCTGCTGTCGCCATGTGATTAGCTCCTTAGCGCTAAAGGAATCGAATTGTAACGACTCAGCGCAAGCGGACGGCCCTGCGCACGGATTGCCTGAACGAGCGTGAGTATCTCCCATTCGTTCGTGGGAAAATGTCGGCAGGATCAGCCAAAATTTAAAGGCCAATTATCGGGGTGCCGAAAGTATACAGCAACACGAGGCTTTCTTGTCTGTGATTAAACTCACTACGTAACGGCGCAAATCTCAACATCCTGCTGCCTCCACATGCCGCCATTCCTGACTCGATTATCAAACGTCGCTCGCTGACACATTTGACTACCGAGACAAATATTCACCACGCTTTCTGCTTTGTCAATATTGTCTATTGAATTAATAGATATTATCCGCTAGATTGTGACGGCCTTGGATTCCTGGCTCCGGCTATTGGGGTGAGCCGCGAAACAAGGTGCCTGCCGATTTGCACTCGGCAGGCTTTTTTATCGATGAGGAATTTTGGGGAGAGACTACGCGCTTGCCGCGACCGCTTGGGCCTTGTAGAACATTTTCTTCGCGCGCGAGCGAATCTCATCCAGCTGCGCCTGTAATCTTCGTACTTCGGAATCCAGTTCGTTAAAAGTTGCGCATCGGGAAGTCATCAACGCTTCAGCTTCAAATTCATGATCTCGTACTTCGCTCTTCAGGTATACGCACGCTAACGGTTGTCCGGTTCTCGGATCGTCTTCGAGATAGAAAAGCTCAATATTACCGGCGTTCGGCGAGTGTCCCTCAGCCTCCGCGCGCTCAAGCACAAATGGGAGCGGAGACGACGCAGTTTGACTCTCCTCCTCAAGCATTCCGGTGGTCGTCGCTTTCGTCTCGGCCTGCGAAGTGACTTCCGCCACCCTGCGGATGAGGAACGGTGAATGATCAGTTCCACTGTTGGACCATTCTAAGTTGGAAATAGAATGAGTGGATTTACAGGTCACATCGTAAATCTCGCCGGTAGGACTCGTGACTTCGAATTTCCCGCTCTTGCCGCGCAATGCCAGCCCAACATCGTAGGTGGCAATGGTCTCACCAAGCCGCATGACGATTCTCCTTCCCAGTGAACTCCCGATTCACAGAGAATCGCGCAGCATGTCCAGACTACGCAAGTAGTAATCCTGATTCCAAGCGTGCAGAGGGGTTCGTGGGAGACTGCTCAGGCCGTTCGCCTGTTAATAAACGATACGGTCTACGACCGAGCTCGCGGCGCACCGCAAAGATTGCAAACTACGAGGAGGAAAATCTGCAGAGGCGCCGCTTCCGCTAGGACGCACCAACGGCCGCAGCTTCCGCCTTGTAAAACTTCTTCTTGGCACGGGCACGAATCTCATCCAGTTCCGCATGGAGACGTCGAATCTCTGCATCGAGCTCGATGAAACTCAGGCAAGGAACAGTGACCAACTTCTCGGCCTTAATCCCGGCATAGTCCTGTATACCGCTCGCTTTCAGGTAAACGCATGCCGAGGGCTGCTTCGTCCTGGGATCGCTCTCCAGGTACGAGAGATCGAGACTTGAGGTTTCCATGATGTGGCGATTATGCCACGAATTCTTGGATAAACGCAGCACTCCGATTTCCACAGCAGGGATATATCTGGCAAGGGAGTCCTAGATCGCGACGGGTACCTCGGTCACGAATGGCAGTCGTTCCTTTTCCCATGCATCGAACCCAACTAAGAGGCTTGACAGTTCTGATACTTGCACTCGAAGTTCCGGAACCGCGATGGTCTCCCACAGGCTGCCTTTGCGAACTGGCCCGATGGCATAAAGAAGATTCGAAGGTGCGCCGTGAGCGTCAATCAAAGCGCCGTCTGGAGAAACATCCAAGCCCAGGAACAATGGGTCCGGCCGGGCCAGTTTCTGCCGCATGAGATTCGTTAGCAACGGATCATCCACCTTGCGGCAATCACTTTCGGGACCGGTACAGTTGATTACACGGTCCACGCGCAGCCGCTCAAGTTGCCGGGACTCGCGGTCGCGATAGGTCACCTCGACTCCGTCGATGTCTTCTGCGTACGCCTTGATGCGGCCGGCATGGAGTTCGATCTCGCCATCCTGAATCTGCGAAGCGATTCGAGCGCCGACCGCGGGCGCGATCCGGTGACGGTGCACATCCCAATATGGCCGGACGTGGCGCAGGAACCGGCGTCGCTCCGTCAACGAGAGGGAACGCCAGATCTCCTGCGTGAAAGGCCGAAGCGAGTCGATCACGGCGCGCCAGCCGCTGTCTGCTTTTTCCGCGGCCTTCACTTGTGTGCGAATCAACCGCAACAGTCCGCGAACAGTTCTGGGAGATTGTTCATCCCAGAACGGCGGCCAAAGAGCCGTGGCCTTGTGGGTCTGTGGTAATAGGCCGCGGCGGGAGAGGATGTGAATGGTCCCGCGGAATCCGCGTCCGCGTAGGGTGATCGCAACATCCACGCTGGTGAGACCCGAACCGACTAAGAGAACATTCTCGTCATGAGAGACATCGCCCAGCGCGCCAGCCTTCCACGGATTCGAAACATAACACAGGCTGTGCGGCGTTCTTCCCTGAAGCCGGGGGTCACCCGGCGGAAAATTGCCGAGCGCGATCACTACCCTATCCGCGAATAATCTCCGGCCGCTGCGCAGACGGATCTCTGCGGTCTCGCCAACACGACTTATGGAGACTGCTTCGTCTTGCACATGTTCGACCTGGCCGGGGTGACGTTCGATCTCTTGCTGCAGCACCGATGTAATGTACTGACCGTACAACGGTCGCGGAAGATAATCGTCAGCAGAAGCGCCGGGGGCATGGTTAAGGCGCGCCCACTCAAGAAAGTGTTCCGGATCGTCGGGATAAGCGCTCATGTTCCTTGCCCGGACATTCAACAAATGCTCCGTGCATTCAGTGCTGTAGGCTACGCCGCGGCCAAGGCGCGCGCCTCGCTCTATGAGTACTACGGAGACGCTGCCGCCTGAGGAGCGCAATAGTTGAGCCGCCAGCGTCGTTCCTGTGAATCCCCCTCCGACGATTGCGACGGTAAGCTGGGACATTTTCTGATCTCGGTCAGTTTGATTCGTGAGCATCACAAGAACCTCACTAAAACTATCTCTATTTCAATACTAGAGTTGCAAGTTAGGAGCCTATCGGAAGCTTCATGGATTCAAGGACTTAACCTCAACTGTTTCCGAGAGCACTGAGGCCAGGGGAAAACTATTTCCTTTCAGGAGAAAATATCCTGCCCTAGCCTTCAATTGACTGTCACGAAGGAGGCGGCCAGCGGAAACGGTAGGCTCGGTACGTGTCGTAGCCCTTGGGTAGAGTGGCGTCGAAAATCAGGCGGCCATTGGCGTCGAATTCCGAGAAGCGCCCCGGCTCACCCCATCCCACGAAGGTATTGCCATTGTCCAGCGGTTGGGCACTACCCTGCGAGAGCACCGAAATGTGCTCGGGATGATCGAGGGAGCGGATCAGCGTGGCAGTCTTTGCCGACGGATCGAGTTTCAGCCAGATGACGCGCGACCCGGGCAGCACCGGCTTCGGATTCACTTCGTTGTCGAATATGCGCAGCGTATTGGGCCCTGCGACCACAGGGTCATGCTGAAAATAGAAGCCAGCTCCCGGACCGAAGCGGAAATCGCTCTTCTTGCCTCCCAGTCGCCAGATCACTGCGCCAGTGTGGCGGTCGAGCTTGTAAACGGTTGAGGTGTGGCGCGCCGAGAGCAGCAAGTTGCCGTCGTCGTCGAGTGCGATGCCGTTGATGTGGATATAGTCCCAGGCCTTGGTCGACGAGTCTGGGAGCGGCCAATAGCTTTCGTCGAAGCCAACCTTGCCCAGGCTGTGCCATTCGAAGATCACGTTGCCGGTGGCGACATCGATTTCCTGGATCGATCCCTCCCACACCTGTGCGTTCTTCGATCCGCCGACCGAAGACAAGTCGGCCGTCACAACGTCGTAGATCGTAATGAGGGCTGTGCCTTGCGGGGTGAGCAGGAAATCATGGGCATCGGCGTTGAGTCCGTTGCCGGCACGCACGGTTGCGATGATGTGATAGGTGTCATCGAGGATGTAGTTCACCGACGTCGCCCCGGCGAGTTTGCCGAAGTTGCTCTGCTGCGCCCATGTCAGAACCGGCTTGCCACGATAGGATTGCACCCTGAAGTCGGCTGCGATTTGACCGTTTGTCACTTCGGAGAACCAGATGACGCGGCCGGTGCTGTCCACGATTTCGGGACCTACCGGGCCCGGCTGCGGGCCGCCGCCGATGCCTGCGCCTTTGGGAGCGATAAAAATCAGCCCATCGGCTTGACCCGGACTGTTCTTAAGAACCCTGACCTCCGGCGGTTTAACGGCAGTCGCCGTTTGCGCCTCTACCGAATTCCCAGCAAGACCAAGCAGCAGGAACACCACAACAGATAACGGGCGGATCATGAGCTGGCCCCTATGTCTAGTATTTCCATCGACTATATGGTATAGTGACCAACGTTCGGCGGAAATAGCACTTTCGTGGTGGTCAGCGACAGAGTGTGGAGGAATTCCGTGATCGTTTTCCTTCAGAAGACGTGGTTCCTGTGGTGGATCGTAGCGGACCTGGTCATTTTGCGTTGGTTCCACCTGTTCTCGTCTAGCGCGCACGAGATGGCCCTCGAAGCAGCCGATTTGGTCGAAGAGGAAGCCTCTACGACTTCAAAACAGATTCCAGATTTGCCTTTGACGTTCATTTCGGAAAACTGATTGAAGTGGAAGACGCTAACACAGTCGGGAAAGCTGCATAATTGCCGCACGGATTTGATCTGTCCCTCCCCAGCATTCATCCGTGGGCCGATGCGATAAACCAACATCGCTGTCGGCCCACGGACTGAATGTTTCTTTGCTTGCATAAAAGGTGAGGTGAGTGGGCAATGAAGTTCAACTACTCCTGGGGAAAGACACGCCACGATCTGCTAGCCGGCGTTACCGTCGCCGCTATCTCTTTGCCACAAGCCATGGCTTACGCGCTCATCGCGGGGGTCGACCCGCGCTTCGGGCTGTATTCCGCTATTGTGGTCACGCTCGTCGCTTCGATCTTTGGTTCGTCGTCGCACTTGATTAACGGTCCGACAAACGCTATTTCGCTCGTGGTCTTCAGCGCCCTCGGGTTCTTCAATTCCGACGCGCGACTCGACGCCTACCAAGCCATGTTCCTCTTGGGGATCATGATTGGCTGCATCCAGATCCTGATCGCGATATTCAAACTCGGAGATCTGACGCGCTATATTTCGGAGTCTGTCGTGATCGGTTTCATGGCTGGGGCCGGGACTTTGGTGGGACTAACCCAGTTGGGCAACCTGACGGGTTTGCGCGATCGTGGGACGGGTCAGCAGCATGTGCTTTACCGCATTTGGCTCACGCTNNATTGTTACGGCGCTGGTGGCCGCGGCCTTCGGCTGGTCCAAGCCAGCGCTGGATGGAACAACTGTTATCTCTGTCGTTGGCAGCGTCCCGCGCAATCTCCCGATGCCGCATATTCCGCAGATTCAGGTCTGGTGGGTGAAGGAATTGTCGGGAAGCGCGCTGGCCATTGCTTTTCTCGGACTCCTGGAGGCACTGGCCATCGCAAAATCGATTGCCAACACTACGCGCCAGTCGCTCGACTACAACCGCCAATGTCTTGCCGAGGGTCTGGCCAATCTTACCGGAGGATTTTTCCAATGCTTGCCCGGCTCCGGCTCGTTGACGCGCTCCGCCATTAACTTTCAAGCCGGAGCGGTGAGCCGCGTTTCAGGAGTGTTCGCGGCGGGAACAGTTGCCATCGTGGTGGTTGCGCTCGCCCCCTTTGCCCGCTACATTCCGAAATCCGCTCTGGCCGGCCTGCTCCTGGTGACAGCCGTCCGCTTGGTCGATTGGAAGCGGCTGAGCTATGCCATGCGGGCCTCGCGTTACGATGCCGCGTTAGTTTTGGTTACTGCCTTCTCTGCGATCTTCATCAGTGTCGAATTCTCCATCCTGATCGGCGTTGCTCTATCGATTCTGATGTTTGTTCCGCGCGCTTCGCTGTTGCGTTGGAACGAGTTGGTGGTGAGCAGTGACCGCGTGGTCCGGGAGCGCCTGCCGGAGGACCGGCCTTGCACGGNNTGTGGTGCTTTACGATTTGGAAGGCGAATTGTTCTTTGGCGCCGCCCCGGAGCTCGACTGTTGTTTCGATCATCTGAAACGACGTACCGAGGACGAAGACATCCACTTCGTCGTGTTGCGCCTTAAGCGCACCCGCAATCCCGACATGGTTTCACTCGAGCGCTTCGATCATTTTCTGCATGACATGGAAGCGCGGGGAGTCACGGTATTGCTGTGTGGCATTCGTCCAGATTTAGCGAAGGCCATGGCGAATCTGCGCTTTCACGATTGGCTGCCGTCCGATCGTGTCTTTCCCGAGGAAGCAGAAAAGTTTTCTGCCACGCTCAAAGCTGTTCGTCACGTTTACGAACTCTTGGAAGATAATCCCTGCGACCATTGCATGCAGGCAGAGTTTACAGGACCTGACCAGCAGCCTCTGTATTACCTGGTCTAGCCAGTGGACTTCACTGGTGGCTGCTAAGCGGGCGCCGACATATACTCTAGTGCGTTAATGGGCTATTAAGATTGTAGCGAGGAGGTCATCTCATGCTATGGAAGACTGATCCAACGTTTTATCCCTCTCCCAAGCTTGCCATGCGAGCGCCAGTAGAGAAGCTGGCCTATGTGGCCGCTTTGAATGCCAACGGTGGCAATCATCCTGACGCTCTCGTCGTTGTGGATGTGGACCGCGGGTCCGACAAATATGGTCAGGTCGTGGGTCGTGTAGATATGCCCAATGTGGGAGATGAACTCCATCATTTCGGCTGGAGCGCGTGCAGTTCCGCCTTGTGCCCCTAGGCCCCGCACCCGCAGAGACTCTGTCCATCAAGCCGCCCGTTTCCTTTTCTGTCCTCGATTATCTTTCGTCGGATTATCTTTGCTCGCAGCCGGACGCTTTTTTGTCGCCTGTGCCGATACCTCATCTTTATCTTTATCGACTAGGACGCCGTTGCTCTTTTTCCCGGCTCTGCGTTCCGACTCGTGGATAGTTTCGAGCCACACGTCTTCCATCGTCATTCGACACCCCTTGGCACATTTAGTTAGTGCAGCTTTAAGATGAGAAGCGAGGAAGTTAAGTTGTCAGCCCAGGGTTGCTATTGTGGGTTTTGTCGAGCCGGGAAGCCAAGCAAGCAATGTAATCATGGCGATTACACTCACGATCCAGCTTAGTTGGTTTTCGCCTCTGGGCGGATGACGGGCTAACCGGAACTTTATTCCAGGCAGCTTCTGCGCCGGAACTTACTCGGAGCAACTTGACTTGCGTGGCGAACGGCAAGTCTCCTATTTCATCCAGGAATAAAGTTCCGCCCCGAGCCGCTTCTNNCGGTGAAGGCGCCCTTCTCATGGCCGAACAATTCCGATGCGATGAGATCGCGGGGGATCGCGGCACAATTCACACTCACAAATGGGTATGAAGATCGCCGTGACCGCCGGTGAATAGCGCGCGCCACCAATTCCTTGCCAGTACCGGTTTCTCCAGTCACCAGCACATTTGCAGTGCTGGGGCTGATCAAGTGAATTCTCTCGAGTAATGCCTTAGACTTCAGGTCTTCAAACACCAAGGCGGTCGCACGCAAGCCAAA
>PLUI01000180.1 GCA_003164855.1 Acidobacteriaceae bacterium | reverse complement strand
TGGAAGCCTTGGTGGGCGCGGTCGTCGAACTGGGAGAGCGCGTTGGCCTGCCCATGACCTGCACTCGCACCGTGTACAACTGTACGAAGCTATTGGCGGAACGCGGGGCTCAACGGCAACCCGGATAGCCGCCATCGGCTTTTCTCCTGCGCCCTACAATAATATTTGCTACAGTCTTGACACCCGATGTATACTCCTCTGGTTCGCTGGTCCACTTATCAGACCACTTGGAGGTCGCTTTGGCCCTCGCCCTCAAATCCGACTTCGAGTTTGTTCGAAAAAACAAAGTCTACGAAGAAGTCGCAAGACAGATCGAACGCCTGATTCTGAAAAAACTAAAGCCCGGCGACAAACTGCCCTCGGAACGCGAACTCGCTGAGCTGCTGCAAGTCAGCCGCAGCTCCATTCGCGACGCAATTCGCGGTCTTGAATTGATGGGTCTGGTCGAGCCGCGGCAAGGTGCCGGCACAATCGTCCGCGAAATATCGCCCGACTCCCTGGTCAATCCTTTCACCCATGCGCTGAAGCGCAAGCAGGCTATGGTGGGTGAACTTCTTGATTTTCGTAAGATGCTGGAACCGCCATTGGCGGCGCGCGCCGCGACCCACGCTTCTCCCGACGAAATTTCTGAGATGGAAGACATTCTGCACAGGCAGCAAGTAAAACTGTCGCGTGGAGAAACCACCATCGGCGAAGATGCGGAATTTCATTACAGTATTGCACTGGCTTCCGGTAACAGCGTGGTGCTGAAGGTGCTCGATATTCTCATGGATCTGCTGCGCGACACGCGGGAAAGGTCGATGCAGGTGGAAGGGCGGCCGGAGAAATCTCTCGCTGGCCACCGGCGGATTTTAGCTGCAATCAAGCGCCACGATGCCGAATCCGCAAAAGCGGCGATGCGGCGGCACATTGAAGACGTGGAAGAAATAGTACTCGATGAGTTTTAATCCGCGGAGATTTCTGCCGCGAGTTGATCATTCGCGATTCGCCAGCCATGTGGGATAGCAATCGCGTTGCGGATAAGAGTAGGCCACCGAGCCTGCTGATTTGGGGATCATCAGAATTGACTGAACTGGCAAAAGAGATGGCGGCGTCTGCGCAGCGATTTTCTGTCCGTGCTGGAATCCGATCGTGGCAATCCCAATCAATCGAAACGATCGACGAACCTGGCAAGAATGCCGTGGATTCTCGGTCTGACACATCTACTAACTTGAGCCGTAAAGAGGGTTGATTAATGAGTTACACAGAACTAACTGTCTGGACGCGCGGCATCATCATGGACAAAGAGGGCCGCGACATCGTGAACTCCATCTCCGCCTCCGCCCGCATCGAGGGCAAGTACGCGCAGGCGATGGAGAATTACGTCGATAATCCCGATCGCACCAATTGCCCAACGCGCAAGTATTGCCGCGTGAGCGACCAAGTGCTCGAAAACGAACTCACTTACGAAAATGAACATCCCAATATCGTCGTGCTGGTCGAGGGCACGATGGTCAAAGGTTGGGATTACATGCGCGGTATGCCTCCCGGTGGAACGCTGGTGATCAACACTCACTACACGCCGGATTACATGATTCGTTTCGTGCCCGGCGCCGAGCGGCTGGCGCAACTGGTCTGCGTGGATGCGGCCAAAATTGCCGACCACAAATGGCTTTACTATCGCCTTGGCGAACTCGGTCTCGATCGTCTTTCGACCGAAGGCGCCGCCGAAAGAAATAAATCGATCGCACCCGATATCGCCGCTCCGTTGATTGCGGCGGTGGTTCAGACCACTGGAATCGTTAAGATGAAAACGATCGAGCCCATGATTGCGAACAAACACGCATTCCAGGTAGCACTCAACGAACTGCATATTATGCCGCTGAACCCAGTGGCCGTGTAAGAGAGGACTCATGTCGACCAAGAACACTCATATTCCCGAATGGCTTACCGTACCCTTCGCGGGCATCACTCCCGCACCCACGCAGGAAAAAGGGCAAGATCTATTTCCTACCGGCAACTGGCGCTCCATCCGGCCGGTGTACCGCGACAAGTTGCCCCCTTGCAATAATGCCTGCGGAACCAACGAAAAAATTCAGGGCTATCTCGACCTCGTAAAACGTGGCAAATATCTCGACGCCTACGCCCTCATTAAGGAGGACATGCCGTTCCCGTCGGTCACAGGACGCGTCTGTTATCACCCGTGCGAACAAGCTTGCAATCGTGGAAAGTACGATGAAGCCATTTCGATTCGCGCGGTCGAGAGATTTCTCGGCGATCTTGGCCAGACGCTGACGAATGATGTGGTCAAGCCAGGAAAGTCGAACGGCAAGAAAGTCGCCGTCGTCGGATCGGGTCCCGCAGGCCACAGCGCCGCGTACCAACTGGCACGCCTTGGCTATACCGTAACGATTCTCGAGAAATCGCCGAAAGCGGGCGGACTGAATCGCGGCGGCATTCCGGATTGGGTTCTCCCTCAGAACGTTCTTGATCGTGAAATCGAGCGTCTCGAACAACTCGGCGTCACCATCAAGACTAGCGTCGAAGTTGGCAAAGACGTCACCTGGGACGATTTGAAAAAGAACTACGACGCTTGCGTCCTGGCCGTCGGCCTCACCGAACCCAACACTGTACGCGCCGAAGGCGAGAATAAAAACGGCGTGCTCTATGGGCTGCCTTTCCTGCGCGATATTGGCATGGGTACATCAAAAGTGAAGCTGGGTGCCCGCGTCGCCGTCATCGGCGGCGGAAACACCGCCATCGATTGCGCCCGCGAAGCTCTGCGGCAAGGCGCAGTGGAAGTGACCATGATCACGGTGGAGGGCAACCCCAAAGAAATGCCCGCGTCGCCCGAAGACCTGCACGATATGCTCGAAGAAGGCGTCGAGTTGATGCATGGCCGCGCAGTCACCGCCGTGCTCGGCAATGGCAAGGTCGAAGCATGTCAGTTGCACAAAGCGCGCTTCTCCGGCGCGATCAACGCTTCGCCCATCACAGTAGATCGGGATGCTTCCTCCGAGCACTTCGCCGTCGACAACATCATCATCGCCATCGGACAGCATGCTTCCCTCAACTGGCTGCCCGCCGAGTTCAAAAACGAGCGCGGAACTATCAAGATGGACAAGTTCGGCCGTCTCGGAGACACCAACTTCTTCGCCGCAGGCGATATCGCTCAGGTTGGTTCTGGTCAGCCGCTCATGGTCGTCAATGCCGTCGGCGACGGTAAGCGCGTTGCGTTCAATCTCGATAAGGTTATGCGCGGAGAAAAGCTACAGCCGCGCACCATTCCCGTCGATGTCATCTTCGACCTGAATCGCATGAATATGACCTACTTCCCGCATTTCCCGCGCGTCCAGCAGGAAATGCTACCGACCAAAACCAGAACGAAAACCCAGGACGAAGTGATCCACGCATTCACGGAAGAGCAGGCGGTCGAGGAAGCGAATCGCTGTTTCAGTTGCGGCACCTGCAATGCCTGCGACAACTGCTACCTGGTCTGTCCCGAGCCCTGCATCGCGCGTCCGGAACGTTCGAACGGCATGTATAAGATTCTCGTCGATTACTGCAAAGGATGCCGCGTGTGCATCGAGGAATGTCCCACGGGATGCCTTGAGGGCGTTCCTGAACTTGATTTCGATACTGGCGTCGTACGCATGGACACGGCTTTTGCCATCTCGCCCGGACTGCACGGACGACAGGCTGAAGAATTGAGAAACCTGGGCGACCGGGCTGCCAAGAATATTTAGGTTTGGAGTTGGGCCAATTTCAGCAATCGCCTAACGACGGAATGTGCGGAGTGAATTATGGCAATGCTTGCGGAGCAAAAAAAGAGAACTGTCCGAATTAATGGCTGCGTCGCATCGGCGCAGGCAGCTAAGTACGCCGATGTCGATGTGATTGCGGCTTACCCCATTCGTCCTTATACAGCGACTATGATGGCGCTCGCGCAAATGGTGGCCAACGGCGAGCTCGATGCCGAGTACATTGTGGCCGACAGCGAGCACTCGCAATTGAGCATCGCGCATGGAGCTGCTTCGAGCGGTGCGCGTGTTTTCACCGGTAGTTCTGGAGTCGGAGTGCAGTTCGCCTACGAACTTTATTCGCCGATTTCAGGCAGCCGCATGCCGGTGCAGATGATGATCGCCGACCGTACGCTCGATCCCCCCGGCGATTTCGGTTCCGAGCACACCGACGCGCTCTCCACGCGCGATATGGGCTGGATTATGGGTTGGTCGTGTGACGCGCAGGAAGCATTCGACAATCATCTGATCGCCTATCGCATTGGCGAGGATCCCCGCGTCCTGTTGCCGCAAATGGTCTGCCAGGATGGTTTCTTCGTCTCGCACATCACGGGCGATGTCGAATTGCCCGACACCGGGCAGGTAAATGAATTCTTGCCGCCGTACAAGCATCCTTATCCGCTCGATCCGCGGCATCCGGTATCGCACGGCCCTCAGATTATGCCTGAGCAAGGCCCGCCGCTTCAGTTGGAACGCGCCCGCGCCATGGAAGAATCCATGGCGGTGATCGAGCAGGCGCACGACGAGTTCGCGAAGATCTTCGGCCGGCGCTACGATCCCTGGGTCGAAGAGTTTATGACCGATGACGCCGAAGTAGTTTTTTTCCTGCAAGGCGCTCATGCGGTGACGGCTCGGTTTGCAATTCAGCACATGCGCGACCGCGGGTTGAAAGTCGGAATGGCGCGGCTGCGCACCATTCGCCCCTATCCAACCGACCGCGTGAAAGAGGTCCTCAGCAAATTCAAAGTGGTTGGCGTGATTGAAACCAACATGGGGCTCGGCAGTGTAAGCAGCGGCGGTTCACTCTACGCCGAAGTTTGCGCCGCCCTCTACGAAAGCCAGAAGCGTCCGCTCGTCCTCTCCTTCATGGCTGGTATGGGTGGCGAAGCGATCGTGCTGAAGGAATTTTATTGGATGACCGAAAAAATGCTCGATGCCCAGCGGCGCGGCAAGATCGAAAAGCGCACCCATTGGGTCGGATTCGAAGAGTAGAAGAGTATTTGTCGTAGCGGACTAATGTCCGTCCTTATAAAAGATTGCAGCAGGGTCTCAGGCCCTGCGATTGGAGAATTGATATGGCAACTATAGAAGTTCAACGGCAGCTATTGCCGATTTTAGATAGCCCGAACCAGGGCGCGCGCTTCTACAACCCCGAACTGCCGTCATCCGAACCGTTTGTCCCCGGGCACCGCACCTGTGCCGGCTGCGGGCCGTCCATTCAATACAGAATGACGAGCAAGGCAGCAGGCGACAACACCATTCTGGTCGGGCCGACGGGATGCATGTATGTCGCGAACAGTTCTTATTTGTGCACGCCTTACAACGTGC
>PLUI01000263.1 GCA_003164855.1 Acidobacteriaceae bacterium | reverse complement strand
GTGCCATTGCTGTAGGTTCCCGTGGCAGTAAACTGCTGCGCGTCACCTGCCGGGACTGATGCCGTGCTGGGAGTCACCGCAATCGAAGTCAATACCGCCGGTGTCACCGTCAACGTAGCCGAGCCGCTGATCTTGCCCAAGGTAGCCGTGATCGTGGCCGTGCCTTGCGCAACGCTCGTGGCCAACCCTGTCTTGGCTTTAATAGTTGCGACGGATGTGTTCGAAGAAGTCCAACTCGCAGTTGTTGTAAGATTCTGCGTCGTTCCGTTGCTGTAGGTTCCGGTGGCAGTGAACTGCTGCGTGTGGCCTGCAGCCACGGACGCCGTCGTCGGCGTAACCGCAATCGAAGTCAACACCGCCGCTGTCACCGTCAACGTAGCCGACCCGCTGATTGCGCCCGCAGTAGCCGTGATCGTGGCGGAGCCTTGTGCCAAGCTTGTGGCAAGACCGGCACTGCTGACCGTTGCTATAGACGTCGCCGACGAAGTCCACTGCACTGTGCTGCTCAGGTTCTGTGTGGTTCCGTTGCTGTAGGTTCCGGTGGCCGTAAATTGCTGCGCGTCACCTGCCGGCACTGATGCCGTGCTGGGGGTGACCGCGATTGAGGTCAACACCGGAGCGGTAACCGTTAACGTCGCCGAGCCGGTGATTGAGCCTGAGGTAGCGGTGATTGTGGCGGTGCCTTGCGCCACACTCGTGGCCAACCCCGTCTTGGCTTTAATGGTTGCAACGGATGTGTTCGAGGAGGTCCAACTCGCAGTTGTCGTGAGATTCTGTGTGGTTCCGTTGCTGTAGGTTCCCGTGGCCGTGAATTGTTGTGTGTAGCCTGCTGCCACGGTCGCCGTCGTCGGCGTGACCGCAATCGAAGTCAGCACCGCCGCTGTCACCGTTAATTTGGCGGATCCGGTGATTGTGCCCGACGTAGCCGTGATCGCGGCCGAACCTTGTGCCAGGCTTGTGGCCAGACCGGCACTGCTGACCACTGCTACAGACGTTGCCGACGAAGTCCACTGCACCGTGCTGGTCAGGTTCTGTGTGGTTCCGTTGCTGTAGGTTCCCGTTGCGGTAAACTGCTGCGCGTCACCTGCTGGGACCGAGGCCGTGCTGGGAGTCACCGCAATCGAAGTCAATACCGCCGCTGTCACCGTCAACGTAGCCGACCCGCTGATTGCGCCCGACGTAGCGGTGATTGTGGCGGTGCCTTGCGCCACACTCGTGGCCAAACCCGTCTTGGTTTTAATGGTTGCAACGGATGTGTTCGAGGAAGTCCAACTCGCGGTCGTCGTCAGATTCTGCGTGGTACCGTTGCTGTAAGTTCCGGTGGCCGTGAATTGCTGTGTGTAGCCTGCTGCCACCGATACGCTGCCCGGCGTCACAGCAATCGAAACCAGCAACGGAGCGGTCCCGTTACCTGTCAATGTCACCTGTTGTGGGCTTGACGTCCCAGTGTCAACCACGGTGAGAGTGCCCGAACGGGTGCCGAGCGCACTCGGCGAGAAAGTCACCGAGATCGTGCAAGTCGCGGCCGGTGCAAGAGTGGCGGGACTGACCGGGCAGTTATTGGTAGCAGAATAGTCGGATAAGCTAGTCGTGATACTGCTGATTGTGATCGCGGTGCTTTGACCATTTTTCAATGTCACGTTGTGGATTGAGCTGGTTGTACCTTCGGCCTGATTGCCGAACGAGACACTGGTGGGGGTCACTGTTACATTCTGGGAGAATGCGGGTAGAAAAGCGAAGGCGATTAACCAAGCGAAGAGCAGCCACCGAGACGTTCCAATCATCAGAGCCCCAAATTATTAAATAGACGTATGGAACCGGGCCCGTGTGCGAAAGAGGGGAAGGGAACTTTCGTACACCAAATCCATCAGAAAACTGAACATCATTGCCGAAAACAGGGTTCTCTTGTAGCGCCCTAGAAGTTCTAGCGAAAGAATCTTTCTCCCAGCAGAATACGGCTCTCGCAAATGCTGTTGAAGCTCCGCAAAATTAGCGGGCGAAACGGACCTTATTCCTTTCCAACTGTTAAGTAACGTCAAAGTAACGTCGCGAGAGTATCCGGTGACATCGTTCGCGTAAATAGCTCCTCGGTGCCAATTGTGGCTCGATTGGGCTATGCGGTCACTCTGGTGCGAAGCAGGAGGAATATACACTTTGTCTTTCCTCGGTGATCTAATCACCCCGGGGTGAAGGCGGAATTCAGGGTGTTTTGTTGGCAGCTAGATCGCTCAAGGAGCAGTCCGAGCGGCCAGCATCGGCACCTTCCGGGAACACATTCTAGCCAAAAGGCGAGGGAGGGACGGAGGTGTGTTCTGTCGCAACAAGCCGATGGCGGAGTTCCGCGCCTGTATCGAACAGGTGAGCCGGGGAAAGATTTGGGCCAAACAACATCGAAACGGAGTATCTGCTCGAAGCAGTGAGAAACGCGCCATCTTGCGACGGCATTGATAGCGAAAAAGTTGGCATGCTGTCAAAGCGAGAGGTCCAAGTAGCGGAACGTGCTGCTCAAGGTTACAGCAATAAGCAAATTGCAACCGAATTACGACTCAGCGAGCATACGGTGAAGAATTACCTGGGTCGCGTCTTCGAGAAATTGGGCGTCTCCAATCGGTGCGAATTGCTTTTCCTGTTATTCAACGAGGGCAATGGCTTGTCGAGCCGAGCAGTAGGACCAAATGCGTCTGGGCTAGGCAATCCCATGGACATTTATATTAAGGCTGCCGAAGAAGGGTACGCTGCTGCCCAATTCATTGTTGGATTGGCTCATCTTGAGGGGTACGGCGTCGAGAAGAATGGTCATACTGCCTACTACTGGCTCAGGATGGCCGAGGAAAATTCCTCCGCGGTACGACAACGCAGTCGTGCTCTCACCGAGGACCTTCGGACCAGGATAAATCCGAGTGAGATTGAGGGCTTGGAAAAGAGTATTGCGAGCGGGGCGCGGAAGGACAAGATCCTTGCGAACGAACCAGTAGACCTTTTCAAACAGCGCTTGACTCTACTAATGCCAACCGATCGGCGAGCGAGCTGAGTATCCTTCGCCGCGCTGCAGACTCGTGTGTGACCGTCCCTCTCCGTTGGCTTTTCCGGAGCTACCCGTGGCGCGCATCCATTGCCAGCAACCGATCCGTTCGTCGCATCATTCTCCAGTCATACTCGTATGCAGTTCCGCAAAGTAGGCATATCTGGTAATGACGGCCTTCAGCGTCGATGCGCGGCCAAGGGAACCGATGTGCGCAACCTTGGCCGAAAAACCGCCTCAGGAAATTCATTTACTTCACCCCTTCATTATGACTCTTCCACGTATCGAGCCATCGGCTGAAGAATGGCTTAGGCTGGTTATCCAGCAGATCCTGGAGTGTGGATACGAGAATCTGTGGCGGCTGGGACTTAGACAGGAAGGTGTCGACCGCCTTCAGCTCCCTCTTTGGCAGTGGCCCGTAAGCGGATAACAGCATGATCGGAACGTGTGCCTTGACGCGCTTCATCTTTGCGGCTACCACGTCACCGTTCATCCCGGGCATCTGGTAGTCCAAGACCACTGCGTCCACAGAATGGGATAGGAACAACTCCAGCCCCTCATCGCCGCCGGTAGCCTCCAAGACTTCATAGCCGTTGTTTTCGAGCAACATCTTGCGGCCGATGAGCCCGTTCCAGTGGTCGTCAATGCAGAGAATTGTTGCTTTCAGCCGAGACATACCTTTTCCACACTTCCAGTTCCGCCAGGTTTGTTGTTTTGCCGAGGCGTGCTTCTGTCCGTGGATGGACCAAAGTTGCCTAGTTGAAGTGGTGGGCAAACTGATTTAACTACGGCCGAAATATACATTCAAATTACGAACGTCCATTCGTGCGCCAGTTACCAACCCGAATTCTGGAAGCGTAACGAGCGATTCTTCATGAGTGTATCGCTGTTATCAACAGCTACTTCCGAGTAGCCCGTCATCCGCCCAAAATCGCGGATTTGGCCCGGCCATTCTAGGGCAAATACGACGGGACATTCAGAACGATCCTGCGCCTCCCCCAGTCATATCCGGTCTATTGAGTTGTGTCTGCCCCGCTGAGCCCGGTCTCGATTCACAGACAAGCGTCGGCGGCTGTCGCTTCCGACAAAAGTGGACCACGGGCTGTCTCACATCGGCAACGTTCGCAGCGCCATCTCGACTACACGCTGTAATTTACTGCGGCTTGCGCCGCCCGCTGCCTGAACTGCCATTCCGTAGAGGACCGTCGCGATGTAGCGAGCAAGATCAGCAGGGTTCACATTGGCCGGTAGGTCACCTTCTGATTTCGCACGCTCGAAACGCCGGCCNNTCGCAGCTTCACCCGCCACGCGGCAGGCGGTCAGTTTCTGTCGGATGGAATCGGCCGCCTTGCCACAGGCAAGCGCACCTTGCACCATCAGGCACCCACCGGGATTGCGCCGGGCTGTGTTCAAATCGGCTGCGCCCAGCAACAATCGTTCCACGACTGCGCGGGCGGTCGGCTCCCTCAATGCTTCTTGGGTGTAGGCCGCCGGCCCCTTCAAGTACCGGTCGAGCGCCTTGCGGAACAGCGCTTCTTTGTCGCCAAAGGCGGCATACAGACTTGGACGATTGACGCCCACGGCTTTGGTTAGGTCCGACAGAGACGCGCCCTCATATCCCTTTCGCCAGAACACCATCAGCGCACGGTCCAACGCTCGGTTGATATCGAAGGAGCGGGGACGCCCCATTCGTTTTGAGGATTTGTTCCGTTCCATACCTATCTATGATGCCTCTTCCATACCTATCGGTACAAATATTGTATCTATTCAACCGCCCGTGACATCTGTACTAGCCGGTACGGAAATAGGCCATGAGAAATGGGAAATCAAACAGGAGAAAGCTCATGAGTAAGCTGGAAGGAAAAGTAGCAGTCATCACCGGAGGCAATAGCGGAATCGGTCTTGCTACGGCACAACGCTTCGTCGCGGAGGGCGCGTACGTCTTTATCACGGGCCGCCGTCAGAGCGAACTCGACGCAGCAGTGAAGCAGATCGGGAAGAGTGTTACTGCAGTGCAGGGCGACGTCTCAAATCTTGCGGATCTCGATCGCTTGTACGCCACCGTGAAGCAGCAGAAGGGGCACCTCGACATTCTATTCGCCAACGCCGGCACCGGACAATTCGCCCCGCTCGCCGCAATCACCGAAGAGCACTTCGACAACACTTTCAACGCGAACGTCAAGGGTCTACTATTCACCGTGCAAAAGGCGCTTCCGCTCCTTAGGGATGGGAGCTCTGTCATCCTGAATGCGTCGATCGTTGCCAGTACTGG
>PLUI01000110.1 GCA_003164855.1 Acidobacteriaceae bacterium | reverse complement strand
ATGCTTCTCATTTGCCTTTCGGCTCCCGAACAGGCGTTAAGTCAGCAAGGTGCTTTTGATCTCGACGGCAAGCCTGCAAATCCTTTCGACGCGGCTTCCGGCAAGATCGTCGTGCTGGTCTTTATTCGCCGGGACTGCCCAGTCTCCAGCCGTTACGCCCCGGTCATTCAGCAAATCAGCGCGCAGCATGAGCGCGATGCCAGTTTCTGGCTGGTATTTCCAGACAAGGCCGAGACGCCGCAGACGATCCACGATTATCTCCGGGAGTATGCCTACCGCTTGCCGGCGCTGCGCGATCCAGAGCACGCGCTGGTCAAGCTGGCGCAAGTGCAGATCACGCCTGAAGTCGCGGTGTTCAACCGCAGCCATCAACTCCTCTACGACGGAAGAATTGACAATTGGTATCTGGATCTCGGCCGGTCGCGTCCCGCGCCGACGACTCACGAACTTGCCGATGCCATCCAAGCGGCACTGGGCGACAAAATACAGGCTGCGAACCAGGTCAGGGGAGTGGGATGCTATATCTCGGACCTGGAATGAACTCCTGGCCGCGGATGCTGGCATGCGTGCTCGTGCTATTGGCGAGTGCGGGCGTTGTGGGAAGTCTGTTGGCGAAGGGTTCCACGCGTGCTGCCTCGAACTCCACGACTGACACGGGTTCCCAAGTCACTTTCAATCGTGACATCGCTCCCATCATTTTTCATTCCTGCTCAACTTGCCATCATCCTGGCGAGGCCGGTCCGTTTCCCCTGCTGACTTACTCCGATGTTAAGAAACACGCTCGCCAGATTGCCGAAGTAACCGGGGCGCGAACCATGCCTCCATGGCTGCCCGAACCTCAGGAACTGAAATTTGCGGACGATCTTCGTTTGCCAGATTCGCAAATCGACCTCATCCAGCGCTGGGTGGCTCAAGGCGCGGCCGAGGGCGATGTGGGTGACCTGCCACCGCAACCGAAGTTTTCCCAGGGTTGGCGGCTGGGAACACCCGACTTGATTCTGAAGGCAGATAAGCCTTTCATTCTTCCGGCAGACGGAACCGACAGTTATTGGAATTTTATTTTTCGGGTTCCGATCGAGCAAACCCGTTGGGTGAAGGCAATCGAAATTCATCCCGGGGACAAACGCTACGTACATCACGCAAACATTCTCGTCGACCGCGGCGCAACCTCGCGCAAGCGAGAGGCTGAGTCCGGTTCCGGTTTTGGCGGAATGGAGATTCGAATTGAGTCGCAGGTTTTCGACCCCGACAGCCATCTGCTTTTCTGGAAGCCTGGAACCGTCCCTTACGTCGAACCCGATGGCATGGCACTGCGTCTGGACAAGGGCACCGATCTCATTCTGAACACACACATGCAACCCTCGGGCAAACCCGAGGTGATCCAGCCAACCATCGGCATCTACTTCACCTCGCAGCCCGCGACCAAGCTGCCCATGCTGCTGCAACTCGAAAACGATATCAAACTCGATATTCCTGCCGGACAGAGCAATTTCTTGGTTACCGATAAGTTCACATTGCCGGTCGACGTCGATCTTCTGGCGATTTATCCCCACGCACACTATCTCGGAAAAGACATCCAAGCCTCGGCCACTTTGCCGGACGGCTCGACGAAAGCGCTGATCCACATTCCGCGCTGGAACCTGAACTGGCAGGCGGTTTATCGCTATGCCGAGCCGGTCTTTTTACCGAAGGGTACCACCGTGGAGTTGCGCTACGTCTACGACAATTCCGACGACAATCCTTTGAACCCGAACCATCCACCAGTGCGGGTTCGGGCTGGCAATCGATCGAGCGATGAGATGTGCCACTTGTGGCTGCAGGTTTTGCCAATTAACTATGACCCGGCGCAAGGCGATCCGCGGATGCTGTTGCAGGAAGCCTTGGCGCGTCACAACGTGGAGAAAAATCCCGCTGACTTCGAAGCTCACTACAACCTCGCGGCAATGCTGCAAGCAAGAAATAAGATGGTTGACGCCCGTCGCGAGTACGAGTTCGCGCTTCGTCTTCGGCCTGAGGACGCCGCGGCGAACAATGCCATGGGATCCGTTTTGCTCGCCACTGGAGAGTCCGGCGAAGCGGTATCCTATCTGTCGCGGGCCCTGAAAACGCGCCCCGATTATTTCGATGCCCACTACAACCTGGGAAACGCTTTAGCCTCGCAGAATGACTTCGCAGGAGCCAGCGAACAATTTCAACTTGCCTTGCAAGTGCAGCCCAATGATGCCGACGCCGAAGCGAACTTAGGGAGCGCTCTAGCCGAGATGGGACGCTTTTCTCAAGCCAAGACGCACTTCGAGCGGGCGCTGCAGATCAATCCCAATCACGCCTTGGCTAAAGAGAATCTGCAGGAATTGCAGCGCGCGACGAACAAATGAGAGAAGATGAATAAAGATCAAGAGACGCTAAGTCGTCAACCGGCTCGTTGGTGGTCTGCAAACCGCAAATGCGTTGTACCCTAACTTCATGAACGCACGCATGCTGCATTTCTCATTCGCGCGATGCTCGTGGATTGTGGGCTGTGTGTGGGTTCTCACCAACATCACTCTCGCGCAGCCGACCTCATCCTTGCAAGCGGCCGCTCCTCAAGTCCAGGCTTCTCCGGTTCCTGATTTCACGAAGGCCCGGTTGCTCGTGCAGCAAGGCAAAATCGATGAAGCGATTTCGCAGTTGCAAGCGCTCCAGATGGATGCCCCCGAGACCAAGGGCCTTGATCTCGAACTGGGCACGGCGTACTACAAGAAAAGTGATTTTCCCAAGGCAATCGAATACTTGAAGAAGGCCTCGGCTGAGGACCCCCGCAACGGTGAGGCCATGCAGTTGCTTGGTCTTTCCGATTATCTGGGCGGACATCCGGCAGATGCGATTCCGCTGTTGGAGAAAGTGCAAGGCTGGTATCCGCGGGCGAATGTGGATGCCGCGTATATTCTGGGAATCTGCTACATCCAAACTAAAAATTATCCGCAGGCACGCGCGGCCTTCGCACGCATGTTTGACGTTGGGCCCGATTCTGCCGCCAGCTATATGTTCACGGCGCGGATGTTGCTGCGCCAGGAGTTCGATCCAATCGCCGAGGAGTATGCGCAAAAAGCGGCGGCTCTCAATCCTAAGCTGCCGTTGGTTCATTTCCTGCTCGGCGAATTGTATTTGTACAAATCTCGGGTGCCGGAAGCGATTGCGGAATTTCAGAAAGAACTGAGCATCAACCCCGGCCACGCCGCAACCTACTACAAACTGGCCGATGCCTACTCCCGTATTCAGAAATTTGAAGACGCCGAACGGGTTCTGCAACGTTCGATATGGCTTGACGCTACATCGACCGGGCCTTTCATTCTTATGGGAAAAATCTTCGAAAAGAAAGGTGAGTTCGAACTAGCTGTACGCTCATTACAAAGGGCCGCGAGCATGGACCCGAATAATCCTACGACTCACCACTTGCTGGGGCAGGCTTATCGCGACATGGGGAAAAAAGAAGAGGCTGAGAGCGAATTCAAACTGGCTGAGCAGTTGCAAACTCAACAAGATTCTCGTCCATAAGCTACGGTCGCTGCGCCGCCGGCGGCAAGGGGCGGTCTTGGTCCGCATCCAACCGGTCCACCATGTCCTTCGGCAAGCCGTGCAACAGTTCGAGAAATGCGGCGTTGGTCCAGCCGAAACCCACAACATTCATTTTGTAGCCAAGTTCCGCGTGTGCATCGGAGGAGCGGGTGACCACATTGTACTTTTCGACGATATAGCCGTCGCGACGGAAATTTTCCGCCACCATGGATAGAAATTCATAGGAGATGCGATCCGCATCCGTGTTGTAGCCATAGCGGCGCAGCCCCTCGACGGACAGCATTTCAATGTTTCCCCAGCCATAAGGCAAATCCCATTGCGCTCCCGAGTCTTCTGTGCTCATGGGTAATCCGCCCGGCTTCTCGAAGGCAAGCGCATTCTTCGCGACGCGCTTCGCCTGCTCGGGTGTAGCAAGGCCTGCCCATAGTGGGTAGAGGGCTGTAGCGTAGCGATATGACGACCTCTGCCCGGTAACGATGTCGTAGTCGAAAAAAAATCCCGCCGCGTCGTCCCATAGATAGCGCGTGATGAGTTGCTTACGTTTCTCGGCGCGTTGATTCCATCTCGCGGCGTCCGCTCCGCGCCCCAACCATTGGCTGATCTGCTCCATATCTTTCTCGGTTTTATAGAGGAGACTATTCAGGCAAACAGGCGCGTAGTGATGCGTGCCTGCGCCGAATGGTCCAAAGCGAAAACTCACATCGAACCCGGATTCCCGCATGGAGCGGTCGCCTTTGTAGTAATCCGAACTCAACTTAAACTCGCTGTGCTTTTCGCAGTCTGCACGGGCCATCGTGGAAGAAACGCCACAGACTTGCAGGGTATAAGAGGAACCCGCGACTGGCTTTTGCTCAACTCCAGGTTGATTCTCGACAATGTATTCATCCGCTTGTGCGGGATGAAAGAAAAAATAAGTCGACACTTTGCGATAGAACCCCGACTCATCCTGCACGGCCTCCGCTGGCGGCCCTTCTCCGAAATCGTAGTAGCGCGACAAGCCCGTATCGCCGGCGAGGTGCGGTGCGCGGTTCCACATTTCATAATCTTTTTCGAGATCGGCGTAGGCCTTCGCCAGCCACGCAGGATCCGCACGGCCTGATTTTTGCAGCGCATCGTAAACCTCGACTAACATGGAACTCAGAAACGGCGGCTGCGAGCGCGTCAGGTAGTAGGTGCGGTTGGCGTTGAGCATTGCGCCGTAGTGCTCAATTTCGAAGAAGAAGTTGTCGACCATTCCACGCGCCAACTCGACGCGCCCGGCCCGAAGCAGCCCGCGAATGATGAAGTAGCTATCCCATCCGTACATCTCATTGAAACGCCCGCCCGGAACCACATACTTGTTTTCCAGATAGAGCAATCCAGGTGGTTGAATCTTCGCGGTATCGATTTCGCCGAGATGATGAATTTCGATGGGCAGATGTTCGATTCGTACATCGCAATCTTGTGTGAGCTCTTGCAGAGCCGGCGGCTCGCTAAATCCCGCGGGCAAATACAATACCGAAGCAGCTTTTATCTTCGGATCGACCACGCTCTGGCATTCCGACATAGAGCGCGTCAACGTATCCCAAGCTGAAGAAATGTATTGCAGAATGGGCTTCAGTCCTTCACCTTGCCCGGGGTTGGATTTTGCGGCGGCGGCTGAGGAGCAATTCGCGCTGCACAGTGCGAGCCAGCAAAAACCGAGAGTAATCGTTAACCCTCGATAAAAAGTCTTAGAGCAATGGGTTTTCATTAGCTTGGGAAAGTGCGGCCCTGTTATCTTACTACTGGTGCTAAGTCCTGCAAAATGAATTCGATGCGGGACTCAGACAATGTCGAGAGAATGGCCGGTTTTGACCTGAAGCGCAGGGGGAAAGCGGCTATTTTTGAGGTTTCGAATCTGCTTTCACGTCTGGCAAGGGCTCGGCTCTTAGAATTCTGTAGTTTTTATATTCGATTGATAGGTTGGCTACGCCCCCCAGTCGTATCACACTTTCGGTTCGGTTCTCGGCCGGTAGCCAGAAGTCGCCCACTTTCACATAGTCGTGTTCAATGTCGGTCCTCTTGATCCAAAAGGAAGGGTTCTTCCCTGGTTCTCCTTTGATCCGCACCACCGCAAAATCTTTGGCATCAACCCAGATCTTGGCGCGATAGAGAAACCTGTTCCTGGTTTTAGGCGCCAGATCGAGGACGTATCGTCCCCCATCCGGCGCAGCTTCATACCCTGCCAGGGTGAAATCGTAGTTTTCGGTGGTCAGCGCCGTGTGCCGGCGATTCTCTTCATTGGCCGCTTCTTGCTCGCCTTCCAGCAATTTCCTGAAAATGTGTTCAATGATGAACTTGGAACCAGTCTGCGATACCACGCTGAACGCTTTGGAATTCGGAGCATGGTAGGCCATGCTGACAACCATCTCCGCATCACGGTCGCTGGGGAAGCCACGATACTGCATGTGGTAAACCCGCGTCACTTCGTACTGGTCTAGTGCAGCGGCTCGCTCCGCATTTTTTTCCTGAAGTTTCTTGACAATCTGCCCAACCGGCAACAGACCATTCGGAACCGAGTATGAAGTTGATGTCGAATCATAACCTTGGGATGCGGGCTGACACACGGCCGCAAGACACCAGAACAGTGGCAGCAGGGAAACCAGGGCACAACATCGAAAGGTTCGGATTCGCATGTTTTCGCTTGGGCGAACCTTATCAGTCTACTCCAGACAAGTGACGACAATTCACAGGGAGGTCCATGAGAACCTAATCGTTTCCCAAAATGCCACAACCGTTTATGTCGATGAGGAAGAGTGTGAGATCGTACCTTATTCGATGCCCAGCTGCTTCTGAATTTGCTCCAGCGGCACACCTTTCGTCTCNNAACGAGAAAACGTAACCGGGCGGGAAGGCAGAAACCATCTTCGGAAAGAAAGTTGTGAGCAAAGCGGCGAAGATCCAGTGCGTGAAACTGCCCAGCGTTTGACCTTCCGCACGATGACGATTGGGGAATATCTCGGAGATAAAAACCCAAATCACTGTTCCCTGGCCGACCGAGTGCGCGGCGATGAAGGCGAAGATACAAATCGGCACGAGCGTAAGGTGTCCGGAAAAGAAAGCCCAGGCAACGAGACCGAGGGAACCGATATAGCCGAATGAGCCGATATAGAGAAGCGTGCGGCGGCCTAGTCGATCGATCAGCCAGAGACCGACAAAAGTGAAAACAAGATTGGTAACGCCAATACCGATTGACTGCAACAGGGCGGCCTTTGCGCCCAGGCCGGTGAGTTCGAATATGCGAGGCGCGAAATACAGAATCGCATTGATGCCTGAAAGTTGGTTGAAGAAAGCAATCAGGATAGCAAGCATGATTGGTTTGCGAAGACGCATCGTCCAGAAATGTCCCGACGATGCTTTCTCCGAGGATGCCGCTATAATCTCGTCCGCTTCGGCCGCGATTTCGGCCTTCGAGGCCTCGGGTTCGATCCGTTGCAGGACTTCCATACCAGCCTCGCGGTCGCCCTTTCTGCTTAGCAGCCAACGTGGACTCTCAGGCAGACCGAAGCAGAACACAGCGTAGAGGAACGATGGAAATGCGGCTACGCCCAACATCCATCGCCAGGCGTTAGCGCCGATGCCTGCCAGCAGCGCGTTCGACACGTACGCGATCAGGATGCCGAAAACAATATTGAACTGGAACATGCCGGCGAGTCGGCCGCGATGCTTGGCAGGTGCGATCTCCGAGATGTACATGGGGGCAACCACGGTGGAGATGCCGATGCCCAAACCGCCGATGACCCGCGCAATGATAAAGACGGTAACGTTCGGCGCCAGACCTGAACCCACGGCGCCCACAAAGTAAAGGACGCCGATCCAAAGCAGCGTGGCTTTGCGGCCGAATCGGTCCGCAGGCCAGCCACCGAGCAATGAGCCAACCACCGTGCCGTAAAGGGCAGAGGCCATGGCAATGCCGTGCACTCCGGGACTGAGACCCCAAAGCGTCTGAATTGTCTTTTCGGCGCCGGAAATTACGACCGTGTCGAAGCCGAAAAGAAATCCGGCGAGTGCCGACGTGAGCGACCAGAAAAAGATGCGGCCATTCATGGTTAAAGGAGTCCCCAGTACCTAGTACTCAGAACTGAGAAGCGCGTGTTACGAAAACATAGCAGAGTACTCGGTACTGGGTACTAGGTACTAGGTACTGCCTTTCGTCAGCGGATATCCTTTCTCCCGCCAGTCGCGAATGCCGCCGTCCATCGAAATCACATTCGTGTAACCCATCTTCTGCAGATTGTCGGCGGCCAGGGCGGAACGGAATCCGCCGCCGCAGTAAAGCACAATTTCCGCAGCAAGATCAGGCACGCGAGCCTCGATGTCACGCTCGATGATGCCCTTGCCCAGATGCACCGCCCCTGGCAGATGATCCTTGGCGAATTCGCTTTCTTCGCGCACGTCCACCAGCAAGAACTCGTGACCGCCATCTATCTTCTTTTTCACTTCTTCGACGTTGGTTTCGCGCACGCGAGTTTTCGCGTCATCCACAATCTTCAGAAAGCGGGGCGGATGTTGGTGGGCCATGAAAGCTCCCTCAGTAAGCCGACGACAAACATCCTACCAAGAGCTGGGATGTTGTGCATTGCGGCTGATGAGGTTGGTTGTCGTCGGTCAAACTTAGTGCTCTTCGCGGTGCAGCGGCTTCTCGGTTAGCATGAACAGGTGCGAGAGAACGAAGTCATCCGGCGGGTCGGCCTGGCCCGTGTCTTGTCGAAACTTGGCTACTGTTCGCGCTCACGGGCTGCCGAAACGATTCGCGCCGGGCGCGTGAGCTTAAACGGAAAGATCAAGAAAGATCCCGAGACGCCGGTTTCGGAAGCGCAGAATCACATCGCCGTGGACGGAAAAATAATCGAGCCGCAGCCAAAGATTTACTTGATGATGAACAAGCCTCGCGGTGTGCTGACCACGGCATCCGACGAAAAGGGCCGCGAGACGGTGTATACACTACTGAGCGACTTTTGCAGAAATAAATCAAGCACAACGACGCAGAGCCCGGCCTGGCTCGCACCGGTCGGCCGCCTCGACAAGGCCAGTGAGGGCCTGCTCCTGCTGACGAACGATTCGGAGTGGGCCGCGCTGGTTGCGGCGCCGCAAACTCATCTGGAGAAGACTTATCATGTGCAGGTCGGAACCGTCGCTGATGAGGAATTTGTTCATAAATTGGTGCGGGGAGTGAGAACGAAGGATGAGGATATGCTCCGCGCAAAGCAGGCTCGTCTGTTACGCGCGGGACAGAAAAACTGCTGGCTGGAAATTATTCTCGATGAGGGAAAGAATCGGCAGATACGTCGCATGATGGAGGGAATAGCGATCGAAGTGTTGCGCCTGATCCGGGTGGCCATTGGCCCTCTGAAATTGGGTGATCTTGCGAAGGGCAAATATCGCGCCCTGACTCCAGAGGAAAAGCGCATGCTCGATTGCGCATTGCGGGAAAAAACTTCATGAACGATCTAACCTTCCTTCCCGCTGTTTCCATGGCCGAGAAAATCCGGAAGAAAGAGATCTCTCCAGTAGAACTCGTAGACGCGCACCTGACGAAGATTGAGGAACTGAATCCGACATTAAATGCGTTTGTTCAAGTCGATACCGACCGCGCCCGGCAGGCCGCGCAGAATGCGGCTTCCGCCGTTCTGAATCCAGCAACGCTCGGCCCGCTGCACGGAGTTCCCATCAGCATCAAGAGTTCATTCAGCGTGGAGGGTCTGCGCTGTGAAGCCGGAACCCGCCTGCGCGCAGAATTCGTCGCGCGGCAGGATGCAGTGCTGGTTACACGCCTGAAAAATGCCGGCGCAATTATCCTGGGGGTAACCAACACGCCTGAATTGCTAATGGCGTGGGAAACGGACAACCTGCTCTATGGCCGCACCAATAGCCCTTGGGACCTGGAATGCACGCCCGGCGGCTCCAGCGGTGGCGAAGCCGCGGCGATTGCCGCAGGCATGTCCGCCGGAGGCGTGGGTAGCGACGGCGGTGGATCGATTCGAGTGCCAGCCCACTTCAGCGGAATCTGCGGCCTGAAGCCGACTCCGGGGCGCATCCCAGCGACCGGACATTTTCCCGTATCCGCAGGGCCGTTTGCTTCCATCGGCGTCGTCGGTCCGATGGCGCGCACGGTAGCCGATTTGAAACTTCTCTTTGAGGTGATGCAAGGGCCGGACGTCGGCGACACCAATGCCGCCCCCGTGCCGGTACGCTGGCCAAATGAAGACGAAGCCCGGGGGCTTCGAGTTGGTTATTTTGAAGATGACGGACGAACTCCAGTCACCGCAGAAACCCGCACCGCCGTGCGCGATGCCGCAGAAGCCTTGCGCAGCACCGGTTTTCAAGTGGAACCATTTCGACCGAAAGGACTGGAAGAAGCGCGGCAGCTCTGGTGGAAATATTTTGTCGTTGCCGGTGGCATGCTCCTGCGGCCAATGTTCGACGGCCGCGAATCGGATCTCAGTCCGATCCTGAGGGAATTTCTCGAATGGTCCGCGGCCCAGCCAACTCACAGCGGAAGGTCGCTTCTGGAGGCCTGGATCCGTCGTGATGCCGTGCGCGCGCAATTCTTCGCGCAGATGCAGCGCTATCCGATTCTGTTGTGCCCGGCTGCGGCCATCCCAGCCTTCCGTCACGGCGAGCGCAGTTGGCAAATTGATGGCAAGACCGTCGACTATCTCGATGCCTGGAGCTACACGGAATTCTTCAACCTGTTAGGCAATCCGGCCGCGGTAGTTCCCGTGGGCCGCTCGTCCGAGGGCCTGCCCATAGGCGTGCAGATCGTCGGGCGGCCTTGGGAGGAAGAGCAGGTGTTGTCCGTCGCAGCGGCGCTTGAGAAGCAGTGTGGCGCGTGGAGGATTCCGCGACTGAAAGATCTGCGTCTCGGGCGATAGTATTTTTGTATTATTCCCCTTACTCTGCCTCCTGAGTACCTTGGTTTCCACGCGATTTCAATCGCTGTGGGATTGAAATCGGCTGCCTGTACCTGATCGTTTCCATGCGAGAAAATTCATCATCCCCGAGTTTCGTTGGCCGGGTACTGTCTTGGCTTGTGCCGTTTCTAGTAATTTCCGCCGCGTATTTGTACACCTTCCCGCAGGCAAATATTTTTTATGCCGGAGTGGTGCTCCTGCACGCGTTGGCGGGAGTGATTGCGACAATACTGCTTGTTCCCGCGCTGTTTCGCCTGCTGCAAAATGGAAGGTTTCTCGCACGCGCAGGATGGTCACTCGTCGCGGCAGGAGCGGTTCTGGGACTCATTCTCATCAAAACGGGCACCCCGCGCTCGGAGTGGAAGTGGCTTTATCTCCATATCGTAATCTCGCTCATCGGCGTCGGCCTTCTAATCGCCGACAAACTCGGGAGACGCGGAGATATAGCTTCAGGCGCGACCACCGCGGCTTTGCGCGCCGCGGTTTGTCTTCTACTGCTTGCAGGCATCGGATATGGCGCGCGCTACCTGCGCGAAAGTTGGCAGACGCGCAGCCGCATTCAGAATCCTGCCATGCCGCCCGACAACATGAACGGCGAAGGCGATGGGCCAGCGGGAGCGTTCTTTCCCAGTTCCGCGCAGGTCTATGGCAAACAGAAAATTCCCAGCAAGTTCTTCATGGAGTCTGACTCCTGCAAGCGCTGCCACGAAGACATCTACAACCAGTGGTTCAGCTCGGCACATCATTTTTCTTCGTTCAACAATCAGTGGTACCGCAAGGCGATCGAGTACATGCAGGACACCGTGGGCACCCAGCCTTCGAAATGGTGTGGCGGATGCCATGATCCTGCGGTGCTTTACAGCGGTCTGATGGATACTCCGATCAAGCAGATTGTGCACCGTCGGGAATCGCAGGCTGGCCTAGGTTGCATGATGTGCCACTCCATCGCCAACGTGAAGAGCACGATGGGACAGGCGGATTTTTATTTGGAGTATCCCAAACTGCATGAGTTGGCGGCTACGCAGAATCCCGTGGCGCGCGCCCTGCACGATTTTCTGATCAGGCTGAATCCCGAACCGCACCGCCGCGTCTTCCTCAAGCCATTCATGAAGACGCAAACCGCGGAGTTCTGCTCCACCTGCCACAAAGTGCACCTCGACGTACCGGTTAATCACTATCGCTGGTTCCGCGGCTTCAACGAATACGACAACTGGCAGGCCAGCGGAGTTTCCGGGCAAGGGGCGCGATCGTTCTATTACCCGCCAAAGCCGCAACAGTGCGCCGATTGCCACATGCCGCCGGAGGCATCGATGGACGCGGGCAACATTAACGGATTCGTTCACTCTCATCGTTTTCCCGGCGCCAACACTGCGGTGCCCACGGCGAATGAAGATGCCGCACAACTAAAACTGACTGAAGGGTTTCTGAAGAGCGGAGCGCTTACAGTAGACATCTTTGCTTTGTCTCCAGCGCAGGCGCCGCTGAGGTCGGGCGCAGCTAGTCAATCGGAACTGGCCACAACGTTCGCGGTGGGCGAAGAAGCGGAGACCAAAATCATTCCCGGTGCGAGTGGAGAAGTTGCGCCAGTCACTGCCCCTCTGAATCGCGTGCAGCCCGCGCTCCGGCGGGGCGATACGGTGCGCGTAGATGTCGTCGTCCGCACTAAAAAGGTCGGGCACTTTTTTCCCGGAGGCACGGTCGATGCTTACGATACGTGGCTTGAATTGAAGGGCACGGACGACAAAGGTCAGATAATTTTCTGGAGCGGCATGGTCGAAGGCGACGGCAAGGGTCCGGTCGAAAAAGGCGCTCACTTCTATCGCTCGCTACAGATCGATGCGCACGGTAACCCTATCAATAAGCGCAATGCATGGGCTACAAGGGCCGTAGTATATGTGCGGCTGATTCCGCCAGGGGCGGCCGACACGGTGCACTACCGCGTGTTGATTCCAGAAAGCGCCGGCAACAAAATCACATTGCACGCGCGTCTGTGCTATCGCAAGTTTTCGTGGCTGAACACGCAATTCGCCTTTGTAGGTGATTCCGATGAGACGTCAGGGCACAACGTCACGCCAGCGTACGACGATCGTCCGTTAGTCTTTACCAAGTCGATCCAGGGAGTTTCGGCCAAAGAAGAAAAAATCCCCGACGTTCCAATCGTCACGGTGGGGGAGAACGAAGTAACCTTGCCCGTGGTATCGCATAACGCGCCCGCTTTTCAACCGAAGACGGTCGCGCTGAAAGACGAATGGCAGCGCTGGAACGATTACGGAATNNGATCCAAACAATCCCGATGGCTGGGTGAATATCGGCCGCTGCGCCGTGCAGGAGGGCGACATGGAACGCGCCCGCAGCGCGCTCGAGAAGGCGTTATCTTTGTCTCCGAATCTGGCGCGAGCTAACTATTTCTATGCTCGCGTGTTGCGCTCCGAGGGTAAGTATGACGCCGCTGGCGCCCGCTTGCGCATCGTTCTAAACCAGTATCCGCGCGACCGCGTTGCGCTCAACGATCTGGGACGGATTCTTTTTCTGCAGCGGAAATATGCGGAGGCGGTGAAGACGCTGCAGTCTGTTCTCGCGATTGATCCCGAAGATCTGCAAGCGCATTACAATCTGATGCTTTGCTACAACGGTCTGGGCAACGAAAAGCTGGCGAAGGAGCACGAGGCGCGCTACCTGCGTTTCAAGGCGGATGAGTCGTCCCAAGCGATCACAGGGCCATACCGTCGAGCGCATCCGGAAGATAACAACGAGCGGCAAGCCGTGCATGAACATGTTTCCGTGCCGCTGCCCCTGCTCACCCATGTGGGGACAGCCGCCACGGCTGTCCAGCCTGGCAAAGCCCAACCAGCCTCAGCCGGAGCCTCACGATGACGTACTCTCATCGTGGGCTTCTCTGTGTCTCTGCGTCTCTGTGGTTAATATTTGTTTCGTCTCAAACCAGCCACGCCCAGCAAATCCACTTCCGTGACGTCACCGCGCAAGCCGGCATCCATTTCACCCACAACAATGGCGCGTTCGGGAAAAAATGGCTGCCGGAAACCATGGGCCCCGGTTGTGCTTTTATCGACTATGACAATGACGGCTATCCGGATATTTTGCTGGTCAACAGTACGGACTGGCCGGGACACGCCCACGCCGGACCGACGACTCCAAAGCTATACCACAACAATCGCAACGGGACCTTTAGCGATGTAACCCGTCAGGCAGGTTTGGCCGTGCCCATGTTCGGACTTGGCGTCGCGGTTGGTGATTACGATAACGACGGCTTCGACGATCTGTTCATCACCGCCCTGGGGCAGAGTCATCTCTTCCACAACAACGGCAACGGGACGTTCACTGATGTAACGAAATCGGCCGGCTTGTGGGGCCCCAGCGAATTCTCGACCAGCGCCGCGTGGGTGGATTACGACCGCGATGGCAAACTCGATCTGGTGGTTGCGAATTACGTGCGCTGGACCGAGGAAACCGACCTATACTGCACGCTCGACGGCGCGCATAAATCATACTGCACTCCGGAATCGTACAAAGGCACGTCAGTCCGCTTGTGGCACAACCTGGGCGGTGGCAAGTTTGAAGATGCCACGCAAAAGGCCGGCCTGGGCGATCCGACTTCGAAAAGCTTGGGCGTCGCCATACTCGATTACAACGACGACGGCTGGCCCGACATTCTTGTCGCCAACGATACTCAGCCCAACAAACTCTATCTCAACAAGAAAGACGGAACGTTCGAGGAGCGCGGAGTGCCTTCCGGAATAGCTTTTAGCGAAGACGGGGTTGCCCGTGCCGGCATGGGCGTGGATGCTGCGGACTATGACCGCAGCGGCCATCCCAGTGTGATCATCAGCAACTTCGCCAATCAGATGGTTTCGCTGTACCACAACGAGGGCAATGGTTTATTTGTGGACGAAGCCCCGCAATCCGAAGTGGGCCGAGCCACCCTGGTCACACTCGGATTCGGATGCTTCTTTTTCGATTACGACAACGATGGCTGGCAGGACATTTTCGTTGCCGATGGTCACATCGAAGACCAGATCGAACGCGTACAGAAACGTGTCAGCTACGCCGAACCTTCGCATCTCTTCCGCAATCTCGGGGGCGGCAAGTTTCAGGAAGTCACGGCACAGATGGGGCAAGCCTTCTCTGCGCGTAGAGTAGCGCGGGGCGCGGCCTATGCTGATATCGACAATGATGGGTTTCTCGATGTTCTGGTAACCACCAACTCCGGCCCGGCTTATTTATTCCATAACGAGGGCGGAACGAATCACAGCCTGCGTTTTAAACTGGTGGGAACAAAGTCAAATCGCGATGGCATTGGCGCGGTTGTTCGTCTTACTTCAGACGGCTACAAGGATGGACAGTGGAAGATGCTGCGCTCCGGGTCGAGTTATCTTTCGCAGAGCGAGTTAGTGCTCACCTTCGGATTAGGCGCGCAAACCAAAGCTAACAATATCGAGATTCAATGGCCCAGCGGCCAGGTGGACAAACTCTCCAGCATCAACGGCGGACAAACCGTGACGGTAGAGGAGGGGAAGGGGATTGTGGCCACGCGCGCATACGGTGCTTCGAAATCGACCAAGTGACGCAAAGTGCGGGCAGCCGCGGCGATGTGATTTACCCTGTGTTCTCTGTGCCCTCTGTGGTTAAATCTCTGATTAGATGAATCCCAGAATCTCAATTGCGCTAGCCGGCGTGTTGCTGGCCGCATTTGCTCTGTTCGCGACCGCCCCGCAGACTCAACCCAAAGAGAATCCCGCCGAGGCGGCGCGCATGNNACATGAACCAGCAGCTTTTCGAGAAGGCATTGAAGTCTTTCCAACAGGCTGCCGAACTCGATCCCAAGCTCGCGATCGCGCGGCTGAATGAAGGCATCGCCCTCCTGAACCTGCAGAAGATTGACGAGGCCAAAGCCGCCTTGGAAGACGCGCTGAAGCAGGATCCCAAGAATCCGCAAGCCTGGTATAACCTCGGCCTGTACGCGAAGAACGCAGGCGATGCTCAGGCCGCGATCGATGCCTTCCACCGCGTAGCTGAGATCGACCCGAACGATGCCGACACCTGGTATTTCCTCGGGACGGCTTACGTGCAGGCTAAGCAATTTCCACAGGCCATCGAAGCCTTTCAGCACGCCCTGCAGATCAATCCCCTGCACGCTTCCGCCGAGTTCGGACTCTCTCGTGCCTATCAGCAATCGACTGACGTCGACCACGCTCGCGAGCACCTGAAAAAATTCCAGTACATCACGCAAAACAAAATCGGCGCTCCCATGAGCCTGGCCTACGGCGAGCAGGGCCAGTACTCGCGTGCAGTCGAATCGCCCTCGGCGGTGTTGAAGGCGCCCGCGCAGATCAAGGTGCGCTTTGTGGATGTGAC
>PLUI01000129.1 GCA_003164855.1 Acidobacteriaceae bacterium | reverse complement strand
AAAATCCGCGTTTTCCCCGCGCACAACATCGTTTACGTCGTGACCGGCACATTTATTTTGCTGTTTGGATGGATGGGATTCAATCCAGGTTCTACGCTGGGCGCAACGGACCTTCGCATTTCCGTAGTCGCCGTGAACACGAACCTGGCCGCAGTCGCAGGTTCCGCGGCCGCAATGCTTCTTTGGTATCTTGTGTTCGGCAAGCCCGATATAACCATGGCCTGTAACGGAATGCNNCTGATCCCTGCGGCGCGATTTCAGTACACGGTTACTGTGGTTGGCTGGGAGCTGTCTCCGTGGGAATTTTCGCCGACGGCGCCTACGGCGCTGGATGGAATGGCGTGGGAGCGGCGGCGTATCTGGGACTAGCCGGCCAAGGCGTAACCGGCTTGCTCCACGGCGATGCCCGGCAGTTCCTGTGCCAGCTCATGGGAGCGACTTTGTATGCCGCATGGGCATTCGGTGCAACCTACGCCGTCTTCTGGGGCGTCAACAAAGTAAAAAGCATGAGAGTATCTCCGCAGGTGGAAGAAGATGGTCTCGACTATCCCGAGTTTGGCATGGGAGGTTATCCGGAAGACGCTGTGATTCCGGCTCCGTACTAAAAGAGTTCTTCAAGTCAGCTGCAGTCTCAGCGATGGCAAGGACAGCCCCTCGACTTCCACCGTCCAAACATCGCCTCGAGCGGTCAGATGTCCGGCCGTAAGCGTTCCCGAACTCACGATTTCCGCGGCGGCCAACGGCTCAGATGGAAACCGGCGTTCAATCGCTGCTCCGAGTTCTGCCAGGCACAAAGCCGGACTCTTCAAAGAGTTCTTACCGGAACCTTCTTCCACAAACTCTCCGTTCTTCGACATGCGCACCTTGAATCGCGGCAGCTCCTCGATAAGGGTCGGGATAAGCTCTCGTCGAACTTGAATCTTCTCGCCGATCACGAGTGCTGCATGAAGTCCAAACGATGCCACGAAATCGCTAGGCTGAAACTTCCACTCTGGAAAAGGACAATCAATAATTTCGAATCCGATCGCCAGCCAATCGGTGGCTGCGAGCGCAGCGGCGGCGTCAAGCCCTTGCCCGGTGAGCGGCTGTTCCAAACCAAAAACAATCTCGGGTTCGAGCTTCAGCGAACGGGGATGTTCCAAAGATAACGTCGTGGAGTTGCCGTCGCTATAATGCACTGTGTCGTCATACATGTGAGCCCAGACCAAGGTTTTCAGCTTGAGCACGCGCCACATGGCTTTATTGGCATAACCCACCTTGCGACCGACGGCCCTGTGTCCGCCAGCTTCGCGAAACTGCTTAAGTGTTGCTTCAACTTCATAAGCTGTGTCGAGGTCGAAACCGGGGCGTCCAGAGGGGGGACTCGTGACCATCTGGCCCGCCTGATGCGCGCACTGCAGTTCGCGCGCTAATGTTTCAACTTCATCGTGCAACATAAGTCGGTGGGGCTCTGCGGCTATCGTTCGGCAAGCCTAGGGTACCCACGAGGATACAGCAATTCGCCGCCAGTCGGTTGCCCCGACTCGTTGGGACGAGAACTCGGATCCAGCCTGCGTCGTGTACACAGGTTTGGAGTGATGCCCGTTCCTACCCTGATAACAGCTCACGGTCTGCTAACGGTTTGGGTTCACTTAAAACGGTGGTAACTTTACAGTCGTGACCTCGCGTCAATGTCCCGGTGGCGGAAGAATGTGGCCTTGACTTAAGTCCAGCCACAATCAGGAGAACACGATGAAGGTACCGGCAAGATTTTTGGAGTCGAGGCTTGTGCAGCGACGCTGCAGCCTCCGCTGGTGCTCCCAAATCTGGCTGCTCCTCCCTCTTACTCTCGGGCTGTACGGCGCTCCTGCCAAGGCGCAAAACGCCGTTGTCCTGGTGGGTTCCGGATCAAGTGTACCGGCGCCCCTCTACAACCGGTGGACACAGGAGTTTGGCAGGCGGAATCCCAACATTCGGATGCGGTACCTCACTGTTGGCACCGGCGAAGGAATCAAGCAGATCTCGCATGGCGTCGGCGATTTCGGCGCCGGCGAAGCTCCGCTTACGGAAAAGCAGCGGAAGGAGGGCAGTTTGATCGAACTGCCGGTAGTGCTCATCGGGATCGTCCCCATCTACAACCTTCCCGTTATTCACCAGGAGCTCCATCTTTCGGGAGAGGTGTTGGCCGCGATCTTCCTCGGCGATGTGAAGACCTGGGGTGCGCCACAAATCGCGAAGCTCAATCCGGAGATTACTTTGCCGAATCTTCCAATCCTAGTGGTCAACCGACCCCCAGGAAAGGGGTCCAACTACGTCTTCACTGACTTTCTCTCCAAGGCAAGTTCCAAGTTTCGTGCCCAAGTGGGAGTCACCGCGTCCCCGAAGTGGCCCGTGGGCGAGCCAGCGGAACGCAGTTTGGATATGGCAGACAAGGTGAAAGATACCCCTGGCTCCATCGGCTACGTCGAGTATCAATATGCGGTGAAGAACAACATTCCCCAAGCGGCAGTGCTGAATCCCGCGGGCAGGTTTACGAAGGCTTCCACTGAGAGTATGGCGGCGGCGTGCAAGGCAGCAGAAGCGCCGCGTTGGAATGCCTTCTCCGCTTCGCTGGCCAACGCCTCGGGACCTGATTCCTATCCCATTACCAGTTTCACCTGGATTTACTTGCGAACTCCGACGTCTGATTCTTCTCGAGCGTCGGCGTTGAACGATCTCCTGAATTGGATATACACGGATGGGCAGCAATATGCCATTCAGGAAGGTTATGCCGAACTGCCTCCACCGCTGCTTGCAGCGGTGCAAAAGAGAGTCAAAGAATTGAAATAGCGTTCAGTTTGCGCGCGCATCCCGGCACCAAACACGAGTAGGATTCTCGCGTTCGCCATGGAGGAATCATGAGAGGTCGCTTCATCTTCGTTTGTATTGCCGGACTGACGTCTCTTGTCCTGGCGCAGCAACCCACAATGCCGACTACGTTCGGGGAAAGCAAGCCGGCCGGAACCTCCGCCGACTCCAGCCTGAAAGATATGTTCGAAGCGAAGATCAAAGCTGAATGGGAGGCGATAAAGAACAAGGACAAGAAGGCTTATGGCGACCTCCTAGCGGATGACTACGAGGGCGTCGAAATCGATGGCAGGGGCGAACGCACTAAGATCCAAGCTCTGAATGAGCTGTTAGACGGGAATGTCTTCAACTATACGCTGTGGGGGTACAAGCTGATTCCTCTAGGGCCGGACGCTGCCTTCGTCATCTATGAAAGCACCATGCAGTTCTCACCCAAGGCCCAAGTGCGTTACTCCCGGGTGTATATCACCGAACTCTGGATGAAGCGAGCCGGGCAGTGGAAGGAAGTGCATTACCAGGAAACTCATGTGAAGTAGCTTCGGTCTCCTCAAGATTTATTGCAACCGTGGAAATCGCGCTGCCATCCCATTCGTAGAGAGGAAAATCCGATGACAAAATTATGCTTCGCCCTGTTGCTGCTTTCGGGTGGCTTTCTTCTGGCACAAGACAGCAACTCCCCGAGCCAGAACAACTCGAAAGATTCCAAAGGCCAGGTAACTGTGCAAGGCTGCGTCAGCCGCGCCAGCGGCGACTACATACTGATGAAACAGGATCCCGCCATAACCTATGAACTCCAGGGCAGCCACAAGATCAAGCTCCGCCAGTACATGGGACAACGCGTAGAAGTGACGGGAAACGAGGGTCCGAGCATGAGCACGAGCTCCGATGCCATGACCAAGATGGGTAATGCGGCGCCCATAACGTTGACCATAACCTCAATCAAGTCGCTTGATAAAGATTGCTCGGTTCGCGATGTCTCGAGATAAAGATAAGTAGGCTTCGGCTCGCTCAGCTTCGGCGCGTTTACTGGCAGTCTGGCGGCATGGCTTGAATCTCCGCCTCGGAGTCGCAGGGCGGTTTTTTCTTGGCTGGCTCGAATCGGGACGGGTGATTGTAGCGGAGAATATACAGGCCGTCATTGTTGGTGAGGTAGATCAGCCCGTGACCGCCGTCGGGAAGAAGACTGGTGACCTTGTTGAAGGTCTCCAGAGTCTTGGGATTGCGCGGATCGCTCAGGTCGAGCACGCGAACCGTTTCGGTGGGATGAGTGTTGCTGGTCAGAGTCGTCGGCGTCTTTTCCGGCGCCTCGGCGATGGCGACATCCGGGCTAACCATCTCCAGATTTCCAGAGGTCGACTGGTTTGATTCCACCGTCCGTTTCAAAAGGCTCGGCTCCTCCGGCTTGCTCACGTCCACGATCATGAAACCTTGCTTCGCGGCCTGTTGCACGTACAGGTATTGCTTGCCCTTTTCTTTCTGCAACAACATTTGACTTCCGGTCGCCTGCGGCAAAGGTAAGTGGGCGATCACGGTTGCAGGCACGTCCGTGGGCTTGGGCACGGGTTGCTCGCTTGCTCCGGCGAGCAATGCGGGCAACAGCAGAAGCGAGACTATGAGTGCATGAGCGCACACCGGACCCTTAGAAGTCGTCACCAATCACCTCGCGATGCAAGACGCGAAACGTTTTGAGTTTCGCGTCTTCCGTCAACTATATCACCGAGCCAGCGGTATCTTCATTGCTCCGCCGCGACCCCGACGCAACCGGCACTGGCCAACGTCGAACAGACCGTGCCAGCCTGAAGCGGGACAAAAGCATGGTTCGTGCTCGGGTCTACCGAGATGCTGTGGGCATTGGATCCGGTCGGCATGTTGTACAGCCATTGGTTCGTGCCGGCGTCAATGACCCCCATGACGGCGTTCGGTAGAAAATCCCGGGCCGCCAGATAGTACTTGTTATCGCCTGGGTTGTACCAAGTCTCGTCTACGCCTCCGACCTGCGTGATTTCGATGCAGTTGGCATTCGCCGGCGCATTCGCTATCCCGGTATTCGGCGGTACGCAGGCTATGTTGTTGCTGGTAGTGTTAGTGATGATGTATTCATTCGCGGGAAAAGTTTGGCCATCATGGTCGGCGCAGCCGATGAGGAAATTATCTCCGGGACCCTGAGAGATGCCGGTAGGCATGCAGTCGTACATGGGGAAACTGTTCACCACCACCGGCCCATTGGCGGTAATTTGGATTGCATCAAGGCTGCCGATTTGTGTAGTAGCGACGGAGTTTTCGTTGGTCAGCAACCAGTAGCCGCTGTTCGGATCAAAGGTCATCCCGCCTAACCCCGCGGGCGATATGGCCCCAGAACAACTGCTGTCTGAAAAAGGAGGAGTCTGGCTGCAAAACGCTCCAGTGTTGTAGCTGATGATGGGCCCGTGATGGCATGGAATCGTGTACGAAACACCCATAGGGGTCGTGCCGATGCCTGGTAACCCTGCCGGGCCATCAGCCGCAGCCGATCCCGATACCCCGCTAAAAACGTGTGGATTGGAAGGATCGGGGCAGGCGAAGGTGTTTCCTACCGTATCGACCGGGACGCTGGAAGTGAGACCGAGCCCTCCTGACGCCGAACCTCCAGCGCCGTCGTAATAGATCTGCCCGATAATGCAGCGAGGCGGATTGAATGCGCCGCCGACGCTGGGGTCCAATGCAGGCGATGGGAGGGGATTGCCGTCGGGTCCGGTTCCGGTTCCCACGATCCCAGTTCCGGTCCCTTGAAGCGGATAACCAAAAACCCCGGGTCCCACGCCAGGGTAGGGATAAGAACCAAAGGTGCCAGTCGTAGCATTGAATGCGGGACTAAATCCGACGGGATACGGTCCGTAAGCGAGACTCATGTCAATCGGTAGGCAATGCAGATCGCCTTGCCCCGTAGGGTCGGCGACTGACGTCCTCGGCGGGGTTGCGCCCACGATGTATTGCATATCGATAAAAGTGATGAACGGCAGTCCCGGATCGCCGTTAATCACCGCCAGAACATGATGCGTGTCATCGTAGGCCATTTCGTCAGCGCGATCGTCGCCGCAATCCGCCGCCGAACCAGCTTCGCCGTTCCACGACGCGATGCAGCCCGAGATACCTTGCGGCCCGTCGTAGTCCGCAGATACGCCAGTAGGAATGGTGGCAAGAATGTTTGGTGGAGTGACCGGACTGGTGTTCAGCTTCATTGAGGTCAGGTCGAAAACTATCACGTTGGAGCTGCCATTGCCGACAAAGAGAACCTTGCCGTCGGGAGTGGTCGTGTTGCCGTCTGGCCCAGACATTGGGTTTACACCGTTGGCGCGCGAAGCACAGCACTGCGCGCCGGGGAATCCTCCGAGGTTGCCGCTGGGACCAAAGCCCGTGTTCAGATGGAACCTTGAACCGCTCGCCCAAGTCATATCGGTCCTGCAGGCATACCTGACGAAATTGCCGAACACGTCAGCGGTCGGCGGAATTACCTCTACGTTAGCTGGAGGAGTGGAGCCAGGTTGCACAATTGTGGGGCATGGGCTGGCGCCATTACCGGCGTCGGAGATACCGTTCTGTCCTTGAATCGAGAAAACGGCGAGGTCCTGGGAGGTGTCGATCACCTGCATGGCTATACCGATGCGGTCGGAGACAAAATCCAGATAAGGTCCTCCCGTACCCGTCGCGTTCGGGGCGATCGTGCTGATGTCGAAGGAGTTGAACGGGCCGCCTGGCTCACCGGTGGAGTTGTGCTCGGGCACGGGAATGACATTGATGATCGCGTAGGCTCCATTGAGAGTGGTGCCGCAAGTGGGACAATTCGGCGTTGTACCGCAGCCGCTCAGGATTACAAATAATACCGTGACAAGAATACTAAGCAGAATCCTCGGTCTCATCTAAATTTCCTCCTGCGATTTCCCCTTGGGACCGGCTGCCACCGGGCCCGGCGTTTACCGAACTTACTAACGCTCCGTCCTCAATCAACACCGAAGCGACTAGAACCTGAACTGCAACTGCTGCAGAACCACGTAGTAATTCTGTGGCACAGCGCCTATTGTGCTGGGATCCTTCAGCTGATCGACCCCCAGATTGACCGAGTACTTGACCCAATAATTGGGAAACCAGTTGACTCCAGCGGTGTACTCGAATGTGTGGTAATTAAACCCAGGTACAAAACCAGGCGTGTAATAGTTCAAGAAGTTCGCCTGCGGCTCGTTGGCTTGGATACCCATGAACCGGAGACCGACTCCAAATGCTCCCCACCCGCGTCCTTTGCCGCCAGGAGTGTCGGGCCCAAAGAGCGGGTGGTGTACGCGCGGCGTGCCGTTTTCCGGCTGCCTCTCGCCTGTGATCATGTAAGTTGTGCTGATGTCCCAAGCCTTGGCTATGATGGACGGAAGACTCAAGAAGCCAAGCCCCCCCTCCTGCTCGGAGCCGACGTTGTTGCGGGACATATTGAGTTGATCGAATTCGCCGCGCAGAGCGAACCCCGACTTGAGGTAGGTAAACTCACCGTTGTAGCGCTGGGTGGGTCCGTTGATGGCGAATTGCGGGAAGAAGGTGTAAGCGCCATCGGGCAGCGCACCACTGAAACTCTGGTCCCCGGAAAGACCGCGGGAGCGCCCGCGGTCAATGGCACCGCCAAAAGCAAGTTGCTTTAGCCAGTCGCCTTTGGATTTGCGAAACGGGTAGAAGCGAAGCCGTCCAATGACTTCCGGTTGATTCGTCGTATTGACCGTCGCATATCCCTTGCCGTTAAAAGCCCCAATCCAGTACTGCATGACGCCACCGCCGATGTCTCCATGGAACGCTACGCCGGGACTCCGGTACGCAGAAGCTGCTGACGGATACAACATTGACTGGAACCCGCGCTCTATGAAATCCAGATTGGTGGCACCCGTTCCGGATTCTTGCGCGAATGGCGTCTTGAATTGGCCCGCTTGGAATTGCAGCTCAGGCCGGATTCTTACGTTGAGGTAAACGTCGCGCACAACCGATCCGGTAGTCGAGGCTGCATCGGTGAGCAGCGCAAAATCGAAGTGGGAACCATAGCTGCCTTGAAAACCGAAGCGTGCTCGGCGCAAGACGAACGTGTCTGCGGGCGCGCCGTCGCCCTGGTAGACGCGATACTCGTTGTCCACGTAGCCGTACGGACTAATCGTGAACTGTCCGTCGGCGCTCCTGATGAAAAAATGTTCCCCGTTCCATCCCGCCGTGAGAGGCGCGTCTTTCTTAGGGGCAGATGGAGCTTGACTTGCCGCCGGCGCCGGCTCAGGATCTGCCTCCAGCAAAACCGCATTCATCAGCCGAGCCGTGCCCGTGTCGGGAACTGCGACCGGTTGCGCAATGGCTGCTGTCGAAGGGGCGTCCGCCACGGGCCGGATCTGCGGCGTGCCATCAACCGCAGTGGAGGCTTTTACCCCTGCCAGCTTCTCGACCAAGGCCTTCAGTTCCTCGATGGTCTGGCGCTGCGCTGCGACTTCGCTGCGCAGTTCATTGACCTCGGCCTTCGTGGCCGCCACGCCGGTCGATCCGTCGGCTGGATTCGCAGCACCTGCGTTCTGATTCTGAGCGAGCGCGCTGGAAGCAAGGAGAACAAGAAGGACGGAAACAGCCATTAACAATCGCATGTGTATCCTCTTCCGCGTGATTTGCAATGGGCCTCGCCCTCGTTGGGGGCAGGCACACTAGTCAGGCGCCGCCTCGTCCGGTCGGCCGAAAGCTCGAGAAATCGCGATGGTGCAAAATAGAGGTCTGAAAAGCGGACCAATTACCACGGCGAGTAATTACTATATCGACGTGTTTACTGTCAAGTAATTTTTGATCTTTGATCGGTGTAGTCTCCACTTAGTTTTTTGATCTTCGATCGACGTCATCTCCACTTAGAAAAATAGCGTTGGCTAATCTTCGTTAAAGTAAATGAAATTTTCGTCATGTAATGGTTTCAGTGTACGCAGAGGTTGCCGGACCTATATCGACAAATTACCGATAGGTTGTTGCCAAGTTTGATTCACTGTCTGTGATGATTTCCTTTTTTCAGAGCATTCTTCGGAGACACGTATGGGACTACACTTCGGCCAAGCGATTTTCTTGCTCTTTGCCGCCGCAATCGCTGGCGCGTTGAACGCCTTGGCCGGAGGGGGCAGTTTTATTTCCTTTCCCGCGCTGTTGTTTCTGCGAATCCCGGCGGTATTAGCGAACGCAACTAACACAGTTGCTCTTTGGCCCGGACTTGGGGCAAGCACTCTGGCGTATTTGAAGCGGCTGAATGTGCCAAAGCGCGTTTTGATTCCCTTGCTGGTCACCAGCGTCGTGGGCGGCTGGGTCGGAGCGCTTCTGTTGCTGAAGACTCCGCAGCATGCCTTTCTCCGCCTTGTCCCCTGGTTGTTGCTAGCCGGAACCTTGCTGTTCGCCTTCGGCAATTCCATACGAGGACTCGCGGGAAGCACCGTGGTCGTGGACGATCTGCGGTTCACGTCGTGGAGGGCGATCGTGCTCAGTTCGATTGCAGAGTTGCTAGTCGNNGCGGGCGATCATAGTGAGTTCCTTCGTGGAACTGCTGGTGGCGGTCTATGGCGGATACTTCGGCGCCGGAATCGGATTCATGACCCTCGGGATGCTCGCGATGATGGGAATGCGTGACATCAACGCCATGGGCGCGCTTAGAACGCTGCTGGCCGCCGCCATTAACGCCGCTGCGGTCGTCACCTTCGTCGTGGCCAAGGCTGTATTGTGGCCCCACTGCGCCGTGATGGTAGCGGGTTCGCTCGCAGGCGGCTGGTTCGGTGCCCATTATGCGCAGAAGGCCGACCCCCGGAAAGTGCGGGTCGTTGTGATCTGCATCGGTGTGGCAATGAGCGCGTACTTCTTTGTCACGGTACGCTAGCCTGCATCTTCCGGCCGGCGGATCACACAGCATTGTGATTTGCGCATTCCTGCGTCCGAAGCCTCTTTCTCGCGAGTTATAATTGCCTGTCGAGATTCGAGCGAATTGCTCGAATCCGTAATTTATCGGCGGTGGGTAACCAGCCATGAACCCGCAGGGCATGAACGCCGCGCCCGCAGACCTGAATCCCGAGAAAGATCTTCCAAAAGGATTCCTCGAGCTTTTGTTACCTCTCCACAAACAGTTCACTCCCTGGCAACAAAAGCTTGTTGCCAAACGCGCCAAGGTTTTGCAGGCATCGCATCGTGGCAACCCGCCAGATTATCTTCCCGCTTCCGAGGCAACCACATCCGACTGGCGAATCTCAGTGCCGGAATGGTGTGCCGACCAGCGCAATCAGATGACCGGCCCGGCGGATGACGGCGAGTTAACTGTGAAGCTACTGAACTCCGGATCGCCTGCCGTCATGATCGACCTGGAAGATTCCACCGCGAACATCTGGGAACACATCATGCTGGCGATTCAGAACACGATCGCCGCTTATAAATACGAACTCAGCTACGACGACAAGAAGCGGCGGAAAAAAGTTACGGTGCAGCGCTCGAAAACCGTCACCTGGGTGCGTCCCCGCGGTTTGCACATCAGCCAGGCCGGAGTAGTCAAGAACGAAATCATGTCCGCTTCGCTGTTCGATCTCGCCATGATCTGGTACCAGATCGATCCTGCGTGGTTGCCGCACAATTTTTCCGTGTACATCCCCAAAAGTGAGTCCGCCGAGGAAGCTTCGTGGTGGCGCGATCTCTTTCAGGCGTTCGCCAAACAGAAGGGNNGATCATTGCCTGGGATTGAACCTCGGCCGCTGGGATTACATGGCCTCGCTGATTCATTTCATGATCGAGGATCCGAACTGGATTTTGCCGGATCGCAACACCATTCCGCACGATGTGCCATTCTTCCAAAACTTTCGCACCCTGATGCCGGAGATTTGCCACAAGCACGGCGCGCACGCGATCGGTGGAATGACCGCGCTTTATCCCAGCCGCACGGATGCGGAGTTGAACGAGCGCGCGTTGAAGGTGCTGAAGCAGGACAAGAAGAACGAAGCCGACTGCCTGATGGACGGAGCCTGGACTGGCCATCCCGATCAGAACGAAATCGCGGTCGCCCAGTTCCCCTATCCCAATCAGATCGCAAAACGGCCCAAGCTGCCGAATTCGCATCCGAATCTACGGCCCGTCCCGAAGGGCGTCGGCGCAACTACTCTTGCCGGAACACGAGCGGCCGTACGCACTGTGATCCGTTATCGCAACGGTGTGCTCAACGGAAAGGGCGCCAGCCTGCTCGATGGGTACATGGAAGATCTGGCCACGGACCGCATCTATCGCTTGATGATCGCACAGCGCGTTCTGCACAAAGTCAAAGTGCCCGGCGACGATGGCAAGCAGGTCGAACATTCTCCCGCGCTGGTGACCCGTCTGTTTGACGAGGAACTGGCGAAGATCCAAAAAGACTTGCCGGCGGAGATCGATCGCCAAGCGGCCGCAACCCTTCCTGAAGCCCGCCGCATCGCCGAGGAGATGATTGTGCAAGGCCACCACTCGCCGATTTAGGACGGCGGACTCGGGTGTTCGTGGCTTTTCAAGGATGGCGATTTTAAACGGTGAGCTGTTTGCGGCGGTTGTAGGAATGACTGCAGTTGCAATTGCACATATACGTGCTTCCTAGTTGAAACATTTAACCTTGAGGAGAACACATAAAGAACCTTTTGACTTTCGCACTGATTGTCACTGCCGCATCGGTGGTGTTGGCGGAGGCACTGGAATCGAAGACCTCCTCGAGTCGAACGAAGTTCGTCGTGTTCCGCCTCGACCGCAGAAACTTCCGCCGATTTAGCCGAATAAACTGGGCATAACCAGAAAACGAATCGAACGAATCGAAAGAATTCGTTTGACGGCATCTCTGTCGCCGTAGCTCACTGTCAAACTGCGCCGCAACCTAACCGCAACAATCTGGCGACTTCTGCATGGCACCGGACGAGTGACGTAATATTTAAATGGACGTTTGACCAGAAACGAGGACTATGAGCGCCATCGAACAAACGACTGCCCTTCCACTTCCAGCCCTGCAACCGCCTCGCCGTTATCTGTTCGGGCCCGGACCCACCATGGTCGATCCGCGAGTCTATGGCGCGCTCTCCAAGCCCATCGTCGGACATCTTGACCCCTACTTCATCCAGGTCATGGGCGATGTGCAGCAGTTACTCAAATCAGCTTTCGGAACGAATGACGGCGCGACGCTCGTGATTTCCGGAACAGGAAGCGCCGGCATGGAAGCCGCGGTAGCCAACTTTGTGGACCCCGGCGCCAAGTTCGCGGTATTCGCCAATGGATATTTCTCCGATCGCCTCACCGAGATGGCGAAGCGCCAGGGCGCCAACGTCGTGCGCTTTGAGAAAGCCTGGGGCGAAGTCTTCACGGATGATGAGGCGGCAGAGTTCATTCGCCGCGAGAAGCCAAAGGTGGTCGCTTACGTTCACGCTGAGACCTCAACCGGAGCATTGCAATCGGGACGTGCGATTTGTGCCGCCGCTCACGATGCCGGTGCCCTGGCGATCGCCGATTGCGTTACTTCCCTTGGCGGAGTGCCGGTGGAGTTCGACCGGACCGGAATTGACGTCGCTTACAGTTGCACGCAGAAAGGATTGAGCTGTCCTCCTGGCCTGTCTCCCATAGCGATGTCGCCCAGGGCAATGGATTTCCTGAGTGCCCGGACCACTCCCTCGCGCAGTTGGTATCTGGACCTCAAACTGATTCGCGACTACTCCACGGTGTCTCACCGCTATCACCACACGGCGCCAATCTCCATGTTCTACGCTTTGCGCGAAGCGCTTATGGTGATCGCGGAAGAAGGCATCGAGAACCGCTGGGGGCGTCACCGCCGCTGTCACCGTGCCTTTGTCAAGGGCATCGAAGCGATGGGCTTGCGCATGTATGTTCCCGAAGCGCATCGAATCACTACATTGAATACAGTGTGCGTGCCTGCGGGGGTTGACGAAGCCAAGGTACGCAAACGTCTTTTGGACGGACCAGGCATTGAGATCGCG
>PLUI01000177.1 GCA_003164855.1 Acidobacteriaceae bacterium | reverse complement strand
CCGCCTCTTCCTCGGTGAGGGGCCGTTCGGCCGGTAATTCAGAATCGTCGGAAATATTCCGCGCCTGATTTGCCCTTACGCGTTTTTCCACTTCGAAGCGCTTGATCTTGCGGGTGGTGGTGCGCGGCAGATCCTCCTGCCAGATCTCATAACTGCCGATGCGCTTGGTGGAGGCAATCTGCTGCGACAGGCTTTCGATGTCGTAGCGGATAACTTCCTTCGCGTTCACAATCTTTTTCTGGCGCAGCACATCGAAGTTGGGAACGATCACGGCATGCAAGCGGTCGCCCTCGCCGGGCTGACCTTCGAGTCCCAGTACTGCCAGTTCTTTGATGTACGGCGATTTCAGATAGTGGGTTTCAACTTCTTCGGGATAAATATTCTTCCCATTGCTAAGAACAATCACCTCTTTCTTACGGCCGGTCAGAAACAAATTGCCTTTCGAATCGAAATGGCCGAGATCGCCGGTGTAAAACCATCCATCGCGCAATACCGCCGCGGTTGCATCGGGACGGTTCCAGTAACCTTTCATCACCACCGAGCCGCGCAGTGCGATCTCACCGGTGGAAGGACCGCCCTCCTCCGGCGGTTGCGGATCACTCACTTTGGCTTCTACCACTTTGGCTTCTACGCCCTTCATGGCTTTGCCGACCGACCCGATCACATTGTCTCCGGGCGAATTGGCAAACACGGCGGCGGTGGTTTCCGTCAGTCCGTAAGCCTGCAGCACGTCGATGCCGAGATCGTAAAAATCCTGCGCGATCTTTGGATCGAAGCGGGATCCGCCGGTCACCAGATAGCGCATCTGCTGGCCCAGGGTCTCGTGGACCTTGCTGAACAAGCTTTTTCCCGCGTTGATGCCGATCTTCCGCAGAGTGCGATTGAGGGCCACGAGAATCTTGAAAACTCTTTGCGTCAACACTCCGCGNNATGTTGCGTTCCCGTAGAGCGCGCAAAAGTTCGGTCGTGTTCAAGGTCTCCAGGTACACCACGCGCGAGCCTTTCACCAGCGGCAGCAGCAGGTTGGCCATCTGCGCCAGCACGTGAAACATGGGCAGCACGCCCAGCAGCGCGTCGGACGGGCCGATCTCGACCCAGTTAAACACCGCTTCCACTTCGCCGAGAAAGTTGGCGTGGGTGAGCATGACACCTTTCGGATCAGCGGTAGTTCCGGAGGTGTAGAGCAGGGAAGCGATGTCATCGGGCGCCGAGGGCGCAGGCTGGAATTTTCCAGGACCATTATCGAAAATCGCCGGCAACTTCCCCAGCCACTGCTCTTGCGGAGTGTGCTGTGCTATGCGGTCCGGGTCCATGAGCACGAGCCCTACGTTCAAATCCGCAACTGCTTCGCGCGAGGCCTGCGCATGCTTGAGATCACAAAACAGGGCGGAGGTACCGCTGTCTTTCAGCAGCTTGGTCAGTTGGTCGGCATGGAGCGCTGTGTCGAGCGGCACGACGGTGCGTCCGGAGGCGATAATACCCAGATAAATTGCCACCCACCGCGGATGGTTATCTGCCACGATGGCCAGCCGCGATCCGCGTGCGAACCGGTTTTCGTCGATCCATCGTCCGATGGATTCTGCCATGCGGCGGAGTTCGGCGTAAGTGCAACTCTCAAGCTGATCGTGTCGCTGAAGTTCAAGCGCGACATTGTTCGGCCATCGCTCCTCGCATTCGAGAAAGCGGTCATAGAAGGTGGGCATGGGTCGTGGGGAATATACACGAAAAATGGTCAGCTCTGCCGATTCATTAGAGAGGGTCCCTTCGACCGAACGCCCAGATTGCCAATGCTAATCCACGTTCTAACTCGCCTTACTTTGCATCTAAATATGCTAGGCTAAAAGGGATAAACTGGGGTAGTTTGCGCCCGCTGAAGGATTTCATAGCTTGATAAATACTTTAATTGGCAAGGTCTTTGGGACCAAGAACGAACGGGTCGTCAAGAGTCTGATGCCCCGGGTCGAGGCCATCAGTGCCCTCGAACCGCAGATGCAAAAACTCACCGATGCCGAACTGCGCGCCAAGACGGACGAGTTCCGGCAGCGCATCCAGGAGCGGCTGAGTCACGTCACCGCTGGCGTTCCGTCTGATCCCGAAGCCGAAGTTGAAGGTGACGATCCTGACCGCGCGAAGCAATTCGAGAAGGAGCAATACGAAGCGCTGCAGGAAGTTCTGGATGAGATCCTGGTTGAAGCTTTCGCGTTGGTACGCGAGGCAGGTCGGCGTGTGCTCAACATGCGCCACTTCGACGTGCAGTTGATCGGCGGCATGGTGCNNGGCAAAACCCTGGTCGCCACGCTTCCGGTCTATCTCAACGCCCTTAGCGGGCGCGGCGTGCATGTGGTTACGGTCAACGATTATCTGGCCAAGCGCGACTCGGAGTGGATGGGCAAGGTCTATCGTTTCCTTGGCCTTACGGTGGGTGTGATCGTCCACGACCTCGATGACGAACAGCGCCGTGCGGCGTATGCCGCCGACGTCACCTACGGGACCAACAACGA
>PLUI01000022.1 GCA_003164855.1 Acidobacteriaceae bacterium | reverse complement strand
TCGACGCCGCTATGCGGCGCACGCAGGCGGCGGTAGAGAAGCTCGCCGCGCGCAACACGCCTGAAGCGGAAGAGAATTCGCAGTACGCGATTCCGCTGGCCTATCGCAAGCGCGCGTTGTTCAAGATGGACTTCGCCGAGGCTGTGTACATCTCCGAGTTGCGCACCACGCCAGCGGGACATGTTTCCTACCGGAACGTGGCCTATGCAATGTATGAGGCCGTGGCGCGGAAGTATCCGGCGCTGGCTAAGTATTTCCGGGTGCATGATGTGACGGCGCCGGTGGATTTGCTGCAGAGGTAAGGTAGTTACATTTGCCTATACATTTGAGTACCTAGTCCGTTATCATGTTCTTGCAGTTCCACGGCTTTGATTGGGATCGAGGTAACAGAGCCAAGTGCCAGAAGCATGGGCTTTCCATGGCACTGATTGAAAGCTTGTTCGCCCGGCCTCTTGCCATCGTTCCCAGCGCGGCTGATTCGCGAGAGGAAAGCCGCTTCTGCGCTGTGGGACAAACTGGCAATGGCCGGAGAGTATTTCTTGTGTTCACGCTACGGCGCAAGGGCGACAAGCAATTGATCAGGCCGAGCAGCGCGCGTTACATGCACAAGAAGGAGATCGAATCTTATGAAAAAGAAAATCCCGGCGTTTAAGAGCGCCCGCGCGGCGGCGGCCTTTGTCGACAAGGCCGACTTGTCACGATATGACCTTTCAGGCGCGCAAACGGTACGCTTCGAGATGAAGCGCAAGGACAAATCCATTAATTTGCGCCTGCCCGAAGAACTGTATGCTGCTGTGCGCCAGCGCGCCACCCACGCAGGATTGCCGTATCAGCGCTTCATCCGCCTGGCGCTGGAGAATGCGATTGCGACGCAGAAGTAGACTACTAGATGTCCCGCGTGATGTCGCGAGGCCGTGGCGCGGAAGTATCAGACGCTGGCCAAGTATTTTCGCACTCACGATGTGACGGGTCGGTGGACTTGCTGCAGAGGTAACTGAGCGCCCGCCGGACTATTCTGGCAGTGGCAAGATGCGGACGCCGCCGTCCAGTTCTACCTCAACCAGAGCAACCTTGAGATTCTCCTTCCGCGTCCGCTCTATCTCCTGCTTCATAGCGAGTAGCTGGCGTTGAAACTACCCGCCGTTGGCGCGTGGTTCATAGAAATCCTCCTTTTACGCTTAGATGTTTGGTCGGCAACCGAGGTTTCAGACCGGGGATTTTCTTGAGCCGAAGGCGCTGCTACGGGGTCCAGTCCTCTCTAGATTTATCTTGATCCCGCCAGTCCCCGCAGCTAGAATCTGACCAGGACCGCCTATGCCGCGCACCGTCAAGATCGCTCCAGAAATAGATGCGAAGCTTTATCAAGAGCTCGTCTCCGTGGCCAAGGAGAACGGGCAGTCGCAGCGCTTTGTGCTGGAGCGGGCGCTGGAGCATTACCTGCACAACGTGGTCCCTTCGCAGCGCATGGTGAGACCCGAGGTGATGGCCGCCTATCGTCGCTCTAACGAAAAGTATCGTGAGTTGTACAAGAAACTGGCCCGGTAAATGGCCGAGCGCGTCTACTTAACGGTGGCTGAAGTCATCGCCATCCACCATCACCAGATTGAGGAACACGGCGGCGCGCATGGTCTGCGCGATCAGGGCGCTTTGGAGGCCGCGGTTTTCCGTCCCCAGACGGGCTACTACAACGACATTAGTGAAGAAGCGGCCGCAATGCTGGAATCGTTGGTCAATAGTCACGCCTTTCTGGATGGCAACAAACGCGTGGGCTTTGCCACTATGCATACGTTTCTGCTGATAAATGGCTTCGATTTAGATGTGAGCAGCAAGGCCGCTTACCAGTTCATGATTGGTGCGATGGAGCAAGGCAAGTTCCGCTTCGCCCTGATTCACGACTGGATTGCAGCGCACCTCGTTCCGCTTCCTCGATAGATTTCGCGGGCGAGGGCGCCAGCGCCACACAGTTGTTTGCCCATTTCGGGATGATTTCCACTGTTTATTATTCAGATTCGCCTTTTATTCGCTTTGAACTGTATGTATAATCCGGCCAGATTAGTTTTGCACTTAGCTCGGCGATCTTAAAGGAGCCACACTTCCATGGCGGATGAACGGGGCAAGGCGATTGAGTTAGCGTTTGCGCAGATTGAAAAGCAGTTTGGCAAAGGTTCGATCATGCGGCTGGGGTCGAAGGAAGCGATCGTCCCGATCTCGGTGATTTCGACTGGATCGATCTCGTTCGACGCGGCGCTGGGCGTGGGCGGGTTCCCGCGTGGGCGCGTGATTGAAGTGTTTGGGCCGGAGTCTTCCGGCAAGACGACCATCACTTTGCAGGTAATTGCCGAGGCGCAAAAATATGGCGGCATGGCTGCATTCGTCGATGCCGAGCACGCGCTCGATCCCGGCTATGCCAAGAAGCTGGGCGTCGACGTGGACAACCTGCTGGTTTCGCAACCCGACTACGGCGAGCAGGCGCTCGAGATCACGGAGGCGCTAGTGCGCTCGAACGCTATCGACGTGCTGGTCGTGGATTCGGTGGCGGCGCTGGTGCCCAAGGCCGAGCTCGACGGCGAAATGGGCGACAGCCATATGGGCCTGCAGGCGCGGCTGATGTCGCAGGCGCTGCGCAAGCTGACGGGAACGGTTTCGAAATCTCGCACCTGCCTGATCTTCATCAACCAGATTCGAGAGAAAATTGGCGTGATGTTTGGCAATCCAGAAACCACCACCGGAGGAAAAGCGCTCAAGTTTTATTCTTCGGTGCGCATCGACATACGGCGGATCGGGGCCATCAAAGATGGCGACGTAGTCACTGGCTCGCGCACCCGCGTGAAAGTGGTGAAGAATAAGGTGGCCGCGCCTTTCCGCGAGGCCGAGTTCGACATTCTGTACGGCGAAGGCATTTCCCGCGAGGGCGACCTGCTCGATCTTGCGGTAAACAGCAACATTCTCGAAAAATCCGGATCATGGTTCAGCTACAAAGGCGAGCGCATCGGCCAGGGCCGCGAAAACGCACGCCAGTTCCTCAAAGACAACAAAGACACGATGGCCAAGCTGGACACGGAAGTGCGCAAGGCGCTGGGGCTGATTGCGACTCCGGCGCAGGCGCCACCGGCAGTGGGGCAGGTACAGGCTCAGCCGCAAGGTGCGCGAGTGACCACCATGCCGAGTGCTGCGCCCGAGCCGGTTAGGGCGCCGATAGCTGCGAAGCGGTAAATTTCTCAGGAGTGTCATCCCGAGCGAAGCGAGGGACCTTGGTGCTTGCTTGCGCCATCAGTGGTTTGCGCTGCACGCAGAAACCAAGGTCCCTCGCTTTGCTCGGGATGACAGCTTGGGTGGCGGTGTGGGATGAGTGGTTGGAGGTGTGGGATGAGCGAGGAGCGGCGCTACTTCGTTTACATCATGGCGAATGCTTCAAAAAGGCTTTACTGCGGCATGACCAACAGCCTTCGGCGGCGAGTTCAGGAACATAAGCTAATGCTCACGCCCGGGTTTGCCGCCAGGTACAGCATCACTCGCCTCGTCTACTTCGAGAGCTTTGGGGACGTGCGAAACGCGATTGAACGCGAGAAGCAAGTAAAAGCTTGGACTCGCGCCAAGCGGCTTGCGTTGGTCGAATCGACAAATCCCAAGTGGGATGATCTGTCGCGAGAGTGGGATCAGCCGCAGACGTTCCGCTTCACGCCAAAGATCGCGTAAACGAGTAGCGGCGCGATTGCGCAGATTGTGCTGCAAGCAGAAACCAAGGTCCCTCGCGTTGCTCGGGATGACA
>PLUI01000183.1 GCA_003164855.1 Acidobacteriaceae bacterium | reverse complement strand
TGACGCACGCGTTCTTCAAGGGGCTGCTGTTTCTTGCGGCGGGATCGGTGATCCACGCAGTGGGCGGCGAGCAGGACATGCGCAAGATGGGTGGGCTGCGCACGAAGATTCCCTGGACGTTCTGGAGCATGACGGCAGCTACCTTGGCCATATCTGGAATTCCGGGGTTTTCTGGATTCTTCAGCAAGGACGAAATTCTATGGCGCTCCTATCAGGCTAGTTGGGCTTACTGGCTGGTGGGATTGATCACGGCGTTCATCACTTCGTTTTACATGTTCAGGCTGTGGTTCATGACATTTTTTGGCGAGTATCGCGGCGAGGTCGAGAGCGCACACGATCATTCAAGTCATTCCGCTCACGACGCGCACGGAAGCCACGGATATGGCGGGGTTCACGAGAGTCCGAAGGTGATGGTGATCCCGCTGGCGATACTGGCGGTGCTCGCGGTGGTGGGCGGATACGTTGGAGTGCCGGGATCGCTGGGCGGCAATAATCGATTCGACAAATTTCTGGGGCCGGTGTTTCATGGCAGCGCTCCGGCCGGGCAGGATACGGCAGTGGGCGAAAAAGGTGCGCCGGAAAAAGAGACCGAGGGATCGGAGCCGAAGAGCGGAGTTTCGACTGAATTGATGTTTACTGGAATTTCCGTGGTGGCGGCGCTGTTCGGGTTTGGACTGGCGTGGCAACTTTATTATCGACGGCCGGAGTTGCCGGGGAGGATTGCGGCTTCGATGGCGGGCGGATATCAGATCTTGCTGCACAAATATTACGTGGATGAGTTGTATGGTGTGCTTTTCGTCAAGCCGCTGATCGATGGTTCGACGCGAATCCTGTGGCACGAAGTAGACCAGAAGATTATCGATGCGGCGGTGAACGACGCGGGAGAAGGTGCGCGTCATGTTTCCGATGAAGTTCGCCACATGCAATCCGGAAATATTCGTTCGTATGCGGGATGGATTGCGGCCGGATCGGCGGTGGTGATTGCGTTCATGATCTGGATGTGGACGGGAGCGCGATGAGGATCGAGGATCTGAGTTCCGTCATTCTGACGCTAGTGACGTTTTTGCCGCTGGCGGGCGGATTGCTGCTGACTCTGTTTCCGCGGCGGGACCGCGATATTCGGATTTTTGCGCTGGTTATTTCGTTGCTGACGTTTGTGCTGTCATTACATCTGCCGGTGCATTTCCATCGCGGGCTTGCTGGTTTTCAGTTTGAGATCGACAGCCCATGGGTTTCGACTCCGAATATCCACTACCACATGGGAATTGACGGGATCTCGCTGTGGCTGGTGGTGTTGACAACGTTTCTGACTCCGCTGTGCGTGCTGATTTCCTGGAAGTCGATTCACGAGCGGGTGAAGGAATTTTTCATCCTGCTACTGATTTTGGAGACGGCGCTGATCGGGGTATTCACTTCGCTCGATCTGTTTCTGTTCTATTTCTTCTGGGAAGCGACGCTGATACCGATGGCGCTGCTGATCGGGATTTTTGGCCACGAGCGCAAAGTGTATGCCGCGATTAAGTTTTTTATGTACACCATGATTGGGTCGGTGTTCATGCTGGCGGCAATCTTGTGGCTTTACGCGCGTACTGGCAGCTTTGATTTTGTGGTGATTCGCGAGCAGATTGCGAGCGGTAGCGTGCCGGGGTTTCCGGCGGCGGGGCAGTGGCTTTTTCTGGGATTCTTTTTGGCGTTCGCGGTTAAGGTTCCACTGTTTCCGTTCCATACGTGGCTGCCCGATGCGCACGTGGAGGCGCCGACAGCGGGGTCGGTGCTGCTGGCGGGCGTGCTGCTGAAGATGGGAACCTACGGGTTGCTACGATTTAATCTGGGACTGTTTCCTGAACAGTCGCGGTATAACGCTCCCTGGGTGATGACGCTGGCGTTGATTGGAATTATTTACGGCGCGCTGGTGGCGATGGTGCAGCCGAACATGAAGAAGTTGATCGCGTATTCATCGGTCAGCCATCTGGGATTTGTGGTGCTGGGAATTTTCAGTTTCACGCAAGCGGGATTGGATGGCGCGATGTTCGTGATGCTGGCTCATGGAATTTCCACGGGCGCTCTGTTCATGCTGGCGGGGATTCTGCACGAACGGCGTCATACGTACGAGATCAGCGAGTTCGGCGGGCTGGCATCACCGCTGCCGGTGTATTCCGCGTCGTTCCTGGTAATCGTGCTGGCTTCGGCGGGACTGCCGTTGCTTAACGGCTTCATTGGCGAATTTCTGGTGCTGACCGGAGCGTTCCAGGCGAAACCGATTTACGGCATACTCGGGGCTACGGGCGTGATTTGGAGCGCGGTGTATCTGCTGTGGATGTACCAGCGAGTTTTCTACGGTAAGGTCACACACTCGGTGAACAATTCTTTGAGCGATTTGTCGGGATTCGAAAAATGGGCGGTGTGGCCGTGCGCCGCGGCGGCGCTGGTGATGGGGGTGGCTCCTATCGTGTGGCTGGCGGCGATTGATCCGGCGGTGCAGGCGGCGCTCACACCATTTGTGCGCGTAGCGAGCAGGGTGGTGGGACAATGACGGCAGCTCTCTTCCCGCTGTATTCGCAGGCGCTGCCGCAGAGTGGCGATTATGTTCGCATCCTGCCCGAGATTGTCCTGTCGGTCTTTGGGATGGTGGTGATGGCGATGGAACCGCTGCTCGACGAGCGGACGGGGCAGAAGGTTCTGGGATTGATTGCGCTGGTGGGGGCGCTGGCAGGAACTGGGGCGACGTGGTTCATGGCGCAGGCCCCGGGGTTGGCCTTCTGGAACATGGTGCAGGTGGATGGGTTCAGCGTATTTTTTCATGTTCTGGTGATGGCGATTGCTGCGATCGTCATTCTGAGTTCTTACGAATACATGGCCGTGCAGCGAATTCGCGCGGGAGAATATTACGCGCTGATTCTTTTCGGTGCGGTTGGCATGGCGCTGATGTCATCGGCGGTGGAACTGGTTCTGATCTTCATCGCGCTGGAGATTTCTTCCATCTCTTCTTATGTGTTGACCGGGTTTCGCCAGCATGAGGCTGCCAGTGCGGAAGCTTCGCTGAAGTACTTTCTGCTGGGATCATTCGCCACAGCGTTTTTTCTGTACGGCGTGGCATTGATGTTTGGGGCCACGGGATCAACGAATATTGACGAGATCACCGCGGCGCTGCGGGCTGGGCCGATTCCGTTGCTGGCATTCGTTGCGGTGGCGTTCATGTTCGTAGGTTTGGGATTCAAGGTGGCGGCTGTGCCGTTCCACGTCTGGACTCCTGACGTCTATGAAGGAGCGCCAGCGCCGATTGTGGGCTTGATGTCAACGGCGCCGAAGGCGGCGGCATTTGCGGTATTGTTGCGCATCGTTTTCGTAATCAATGTGCCGGGGAGACTCTGGCTGATTTGGATTTCGGCTGCGCTCTCGATGACTTTAGGCAACGTGAGCGCGTTGGTGCAAAACAACGTTAAGCGACTGCTGGCCTATTCTTCGATTGCGCACGCGGGATACTTGCTGGTCGCTTTCGCAGCCGCCCCCGAGATGGGGACCTCGGCGGCTATGTTCTACACAGCATGCTATGCGGCGATGAACCTGGGTGCATTCGCAGTGGTGAGCCACTTCGCGAATGCAGGCGAACGATATGTGACGCTGGAGGATTACGAAGGATTGGGGCGCAGTTCGCCGCTGCTGGCGGCGACTCTGACCATCTTCCTGCTGTCGCTGATTGGGATCCCGATGACGGGCGGTTTTTTTGCGAAGTTTTACGTGTTCAGCGCGGCAGTGAAGGCGCACTTGATCTGGCTGACGATCATCGGCGTGCTCAATAGCGGTGTCGGCGCGTATTACTACTTGCGGATTATCGTGGTGATGTACATGCGCGAATCGCGCAAGGCAGTGCCGGTGAGCCGGATTCCCTTCCCGCTCGGCGTGGCCCTTGCGGCCTGCATCGCCGCGACCATCTATCTTGGGATATTTCCCGGCCGGGTGCTGCAGTATGCGCAGGATTCGGCGCAGCAACTTGTTCGGCAGTCTTTACCTTTGCCCGGGGCCGCGAGCCCTTCGTCGGCGCCGGTTTCAGCGGTGCGCGAGCCTTTCTAGCGGATGCCACATTGCTTGTGGAAAATTTCCGAATCGTTATGTTTGACAAGCGCCGTGTGCTGCGGCATTATGGGGTCCACCGATTTCTGTTCTTCTCTCTGGCGGGAATAGACGTATCGGGATGGAGGAGAGAATGTCTGAATTCGTACGCAGATTATGGGTTGAGGATGGGGGGCAGGATATCGCCGAGTATGCGGTCATGCTGGCGGTAATATTAGTTCTGGTGGTGGGGACGATTCGATTGATCGGCTCCAACGCCAATAACGTTTTCTCCAATACGGCCAGTGCGATACAGTAGAAGTTGCAGCTTGCTCAAGCCACCGCGGTTTTATAGTGCAGCGCAGGAATTTTGTTTATGACGCGATTTACCTCGTTTACCGGGCAGTTTCGCTACTACTGGTTTACCGGAGTAGCGGCTGCGGCGGCACTTGCAGGGAGATCAAGTCATCCATGATCGACTAAGATAAGCAAGTTCAGCCAAGAGCCGCGATCCAGGATCGCGGCTTTTGCATTTTGCTAGCGTAAGGAAAGTCTTCACCACAGAGGCACGGAGACACAGAGAAAATCTCTAAGTCGTTTTCATGTTTCTTTCCATGCCGCGTTGGGCGAACAGTTTTACTTCTGGAGGTGTACCGATGATCGTCAACATGTCAGAGAAAGCAACCGAGCAACAGATTGAGCATGTGATCGAGCGCATCCGCGAGGCGGGTTACCAGCCGCACGTCACACGTGGAGTGGAGCGTACCATCGTGGCTGCGGTGGGAAATGGACGCCGCCACGAAATCGAGGCGCTGCAGGTAGCGCCTGGCGTGGACACTGTGGTTGCCATTGCACAGCCTTTCAAGCTGGTCAGCCGGCAGGTCAAGCCGGAGCGATCGGTGGTGAATGTCGGTGGAGTCTGCATAGGTGGACCGGGAGTGGTGATTATTGCCGGACCTTGTTCGGTGGAATCTCGCGAGCAGTTGTTGGATACGGCGCATGCGGTGAAGCGCGCGGGGGCGACGATGCTTCGCGGCGGAGCTTACAAGCCGCGAACTTCGCCTTATGACTTTCAGGGGCTAGGGCTGGAAGCGTTGAAGATCCTGCGCGAAGCGCGCGAGCAATGCGGGCTTCCGGTAGTAACAGAGGTGATGAGCACCGAGGACGTGGACATCATCTGCGACCATGTGGACATGTTGCAGGTGGGGGCGCGGAACATGCAGAACTTCGCGCTGTTGCGGCGATTGGCAACGGTGAACAAGCCGGTGCTGTTGAAGCGTGGACCGTCGGCAACGGTAAAAGAATGGCTGCTGGCGGCGGAGTACTTGCTTTCGGGAGGAAACAGTGAGGTTGTGCTTTGCGAGCGCGGCATCAAGACTTTTGAAACGGAGATGCGGAACACATTCGATCTCGCCGCCGTGGCGCTGGCGCGCGATCTTTCTCATCTGCCGGTGATCGCCGACCCGTCGCACGGGACGGGCAAGCAAAGTCTAATTGCGGCAGTTTCTCGGGCCGCCGTCGCGGTAGGAGCTGACGGATTAATTATTGAAGTGCATCCCTGCCCGGAGCGGGCGCTCTCCGATGGCGCGCAGTCCCTAGATTTTGCCGGGTTCGAGAAAGTAATGAAGGCCATCGCGGAGCCGTTGCGACGAGCCGCAGTGGTTGCAGATATGGCCCAGGCGTGACCAGCGCGTCAGGGTGCGGGACTCGCGACCGGAGGCTTGATCTTCATGGCAGGATCACCTAACAGGTTATAGGTTTTGCGCACAGCGAGATCGGTGATGCCCGATTTTGCTTTGAGAATGGCGTCTCCCAGGGCGAGTTGTGCTGGACCGGTTGCGGCCTGCACGACGAGCTTGTCGAGAATGGTCTGCGGCGTAGCCTGATTGAGTCCACTCGAAGCGAGGACTGCCACCGCGCCGCCGTTGGGCGCGAGCATGAGAGAAACGGCCAGCGGTTCTTCGTAAACATCCTGGAAGAATCCATTCAGGCAATCCATAATTAGAAACACCGGCAAGGACGAGCCATTGGTCAACGTGCTCGCCTCCGTGCCGTTGAATAGATTGTCGCCGGACCACTCGTCTTCGGAGCCATGTCCAGAGTAATTCACTAATAACTGGCCGGAGTTAATGGAATTGAGAATGGCTTGCTGTGCTTGCGGTATGCTCATGTCGCTAAGAAATACGTCGGTCGCTTGTATAGACGAAGGCAGCTGCGCCTGAACAACCAGGCTGTACTTAGTAAAGTTTTCGGTATCGAGCATATCGGCAACCATGAGGGCTTGTGCAGTCCAGGGCCCGTTGGTGGATTGGCCTTCGTAAGTCGCAACCTTGCCAGCTACTAACTCGGCTTCGGCAACGGTACTGACGGGCAGGCGCCCGGTGGCGATAGTCGGCAGGCCGCTGTCATTGAAATCGGAGAACCAATCGTCAGAGGCAGTCATCAGGCCCGTGGTGGGGATGATCTTTGTAGGAACAAAGTCGAGATAGCCGAATCCGAGGTAATTGCGCGGATCGAGCGACGCTCGACCGTTGAGCAACAGGAAATGGGGCGGGGTGTGCCAGACCTTAACGGCGGTTTGTAAGAAGTCTCGGATAGCGAGAGGACTGTGCTGGCCAAAGTTAAATTCGTCATACAACTCGTCGACCAACACGATTGCGGATGATTTACCTTCCGCTTGGTGGGCGCGAAGGACTGGAGCAAGGGCGCCGGCAAACGCCTCTGCGGAAACCATCACAATTTCGCTGCCGGGTTGTGCGCTATGCCAGTGCGAGGGATGGTTCTGTCGAATTCCGGCTGCTGAAGCGACCTGGGCGGCGGCCACAGCCATTAGCGTGTGTTGTGCGGGAGCCGCTGGATTGGTTGTGGACCACGGCACCTGAACCTCGACGGCGTAGTCGGTGTTCGAGGCGGGTACTGCTTTGACTTGAGGTGTGAGTTGTATGGGCTGATTAGGATCCGTAATATCGAGCACGGCTACCGAAGCTTGAGAGAAGCCGGTGAGTTTGAGCTGATCCCCAGGGCGGCCGGTGAATATTAATTCATCGGAGTCCGCCGTGTATAAGTGAGGATAAGTGACGTGTATCGATTGCACGAGACTGTAATCGTATTCGCCATCTTGCGAGGTGAACGTAATGGTGTTAGTTCCCCCCTGCAAAAGGCCGGGCGGGATAGTTACATGAAATCTGCCTTTGGCTTGGCCGGTAAAAGTAAGATCACCAAGAGTCGCGCCATTCAATGTAATAGCCACGTCGTGCGGGACGGCGAGGATGACGCCTTGCAGAATCACGTCGACCTGCGCAGGTTCAGCGGAAGTAGCGTCGAGGTGCGACACCTGAATGGTCTCGTCAACGGGCGTGGAAGAAATTAGTGGGCCGAAGAAATTGTTGCCTTTCGCGGTAGTTAGTGCCGAGAAGTAGGTTGTATGCGGCGTAAGCTCCACAGTGAAGGGGAAGCTTGCCGGAGGTTGATTCGAGCCAGTCGAGGGCGGCAATTGTTGAATACGTTCCCCTGGCGATTGCCCGGTTGTAAGGAAGTAAACTCTGGTGCCGGAATATTGCGTGTCGATTCCAGTGCCATAGAAATAAATTTCAGCCTGTGGGCCGAAGCCTCCGGGACCGGCGGAAGCGCCGCTGATCTGCATCGGCTGCTCGATCGCTTCAGCGTAAAGATGCAGGAGTGCGGGATCGACGTTGGGGTCCAAGCCGGCTGCGATAAGTTCCGGCTGCGTCACGCGATACCAGCCTTCGTGCTTTGCGAAAATCTTGACTGCGGAATGGGCTGCGATGTCGAACTGCTTCACGTGTTGGGCGAGTGTGGGACGAGTATTGAGCGAGATACTCTCGACCCGGTGACTTAGCTCAGGGAAGGTTGGGGCGGGCCGCGCCTGGTTTAGTTGGTTCAACATCGCGGAAGATGCGGGAGTCGCGTCGCCGGCAACCTGAGTGCTTGTGGAGGACGTGGCGGAAATGGGGCCGTGAAGAGCGCGGGTTCCGTTGACGTCAACATCTTCAAGCCAGTAGGAGCCGGTGCCGGCGCCCGTGGAGGAATCGATCCAGGTGTAAGTCTTGCCGGAATGTTTTGGCAGGGCGCCGCTCATGAGCAAGGCCGATCCGGCGATCAAGGAAGGATTCAATTGGACGCGTTCGCCGCTCTGTTCGCGATAAACGTTGAATCCGAGGTTGTGCACTTCCCCACCCGTCTTCCACAGGAGCACGACGCGGGCCGCTCCGGTTTTATCCCTGCCGAGCTGGGCCGCGAAGGACTCCAACTTGATGCTGGTGGCAGCGGTGATGGTTTCAACCTGAGTGGAAGTGTTGGGTGAGGTCATCTGGTCTGCGATCACGCTGGCTGTGTTGGTGGCAGTGCCGGGCGCGCCTGCAAGCGTGAGGATGGTGACTGTGGCGGTGCTGGCGTTGGCCATCGTTCCGAGCAAGCAGGTTACCGTTCCGTCCGCCTCCGAACATGTACCGACCGTTGTATTGACGGAGAGATACATAACATCCGTGGGCAAGGGATCAGTAACGGTTACGTCAGTCGCGCTTGCAGGACCGTTATTGGTTACGGTAAGTGTGTACGTAAGTGTGTCGCCGGAGGGTACATTGGGACTTGGCGTGGCTGTCTTCACAATAGTCACATTAGCGCTGTTGGCGTTAGCCACCACAACCGTGGCGATGGCAGTGTTGCTCGTGAGGTTGGGTACGATATTAGTGGCGGTGGCTTTGGCAGTCTCCGCGATGTTTGTGCCGGAAGCGGTGCTGGCGTCCACTTGCAGTACCACGGTGAAGTTGCCAGTCGCATTTACTGCAAGGGTGCCAATAGTGCAAGTGATGACGCCTGCGGCCCCTACGGCGGGGTTGGTGCAAGTCCAGCCGCCGGGAACAGTGATGGACTGGAAGTTGGTATTGGGCGGCGTGGTTTGGGTAAAGCTTACAGTAGTTGCGGCCGCGGGGCCATTGTTTGTGACACTTTGGGTGTAAGTTACGTTACTCCCGGCGGCAACAGAGGTCGGCGACGCGGTGTTAGTGGTTATCAAGTCCGCCTGGGTTGCAGTTGCGACGACATCGGCAGCGCTCGCCGCATTGTTGCCAGGGTTTGGATCGGATGTTGACGAGTTCACAATAGCTGTATTGTTGATCGCGGTTCCAGCAGTGGTTCCCGCAGTTACTTGCAGGACGACGGTGAAGCTGGCTGATCCGGCGGTGAAGCTGGGGTTGGTACAGGTAATGGTTCCGGTGCCGCCGACGACAGGCGTGATACACGACCATCCTGCGGCGACAACGATTGACTGGTATGTGGTATTCGCGGGTGTGGTCTCGGTGAGGCTTGCGCTGGTTGCGGTGCTCGGACCGGCATTCGTTACCACTTGGGTGTAAGTGATGTTATTGCCCGCCTGAACTGGAACCGGACTGGCGGTGTTAGTAACCGACAGGTCGGCTGAATCGGCCACCTGCACGCTTGTGGAGGCATTGTTATTGCCAGGGTTGGGATCGCTGGTGGCTGAGGAGACCGAGTCCGTTTGGGTAATGGTGGATCCGGACGCGGTATTTGTATTGACCTTGAGGACGAGGGTGAAGGTCGCGGTGCTGTTGGCGGTCAGGCTGGCTATCGTGCAGGTCAGACTTCCAAGATTGCACGACCAGGTTCCCGGACCGCTCAGCGACACCGAGGTGGTGTTTGCAGGAAGAGTTTCAGTGAAGCTGACTGCAGTTGCGGAGGCGGGACCGCCATTGGTTACAGTCTGAGTGTAAGTGATATTGCTGCCGGCGATCACGGGATTCGGGCTAGCTGAGTTTGTAACGCTGAGGTCAGCTTGCGTTGCGCTGGCTACCGCAATACTAACCGCGGCAGTGTTGTTGTTCAGATTGGTGTCGTGAGTAGTTGTAGTAACCGTGTCAATGTCTGTGATGATGGTGTTCGCGGCGGTGCCCGCAGCAACAGTCACCACGACGGGGAATGTGCTGGTGGAACCGGGGGCCACACTGGGATTAGAGCAACTGATGGATCCAGCGGTGGTACAAGTCCATCCCGCGGGGACGGGAGTGAGGGAGACGAAAGTCGTATTGGCCGGAATCGATTCGGTAAAGGTCGCAGTGCTGCAGTTGCTAGGACCGGAATTGGTGACAACCTGGGTGTACGTAATATTGGCACCGGCCGTGACCGGACTCGGCGCTCCACTATCAGTTACAGCCAGATCGCAGGCCGTTGCGACCGGAGTAGTAGTTGTTGTGCTGCTGGTAAGTGAGTTCGCCGCAGAAACAGACGAAGTCGCCGTAATCGGAGTGGCGGTGATACTTGGCGCAACATTAACGACGACGATGATGGCTGCCGACGTGTTCGCGGCCAGACTGGGATCTGTGCAGGTTACGTTGCCAGTTGCTCCTACGGCGGGACTTGTGCACGTCCAACCTGCAGGGGCGGAGACCGAGGCAAACGTGGCATTAGTGGGAACCGCCTCAAGGAAACTTACGGTGGTGGCCGCCGAAGGACCACTGTTGGTTATCGTCTGTATGTATGTAATGTCGTTGCCCGCATACACCGCAAGGGGTGTGGAAGCAGTGCTCAGGGCGAGATCGGCCTGGGACGTCGAGGCGGTCACCGTATCTGATGCAACAGCAATGCTGGGGCCGGAAGTTTGGTTCGTTGCGGTAACGGTTGCAGTATTGTTGATGGTGGTCNNATATTCACTTGGTAGACAACGGTAAAGGTGGCGGTTGCGCCAGCGGCTACGGCGGGATTCGTGCAGCTTACGGGCGGACCGGTACAAGTCCAACCTGGAGCAGCGGCGGCTGAGACAGAAACGAAAGTTACGTCGGGAGCCGGTGTAACTGTTTCGGTGAGGCTTGCGGTAGTGGCTGTCAGCGTACCGACGTTTGTAACCATCTGCGTATACGTGATGTTGCCACCGGCAGCGACGCCATTCGGCGAAGCGGCATTGGTGACCGTAAGTTCGGCGCCAGCAGACGCTCCCACAATAGTGGAAGCAGAGGCCGTGTTGTTACCCGAGTTCGGGTCACTCACGGAGGAACTCGCGGAAGCAGTATCAGTTATCACCGTGCCGTTCGCTGTGCCGGTGTTCACTTTTGTGATCAGCGAAAAAGTAGCCGCGGTGCCGCCGGCCATACTTAGATCCGTACAGACTACATTGCCTGTACTTCCGACAGGTGGAGTAGTGCAAGTCCAANNTTCCAACCGGCAGGGGCAGCTATGGAAACGAATGTGGTGTTGGTGGGCACGGCTTCTACCAGGGTGGTGTTGTCGGCGGCGCTGGGACCGTTATTAGTGAGGACCTGGGTATAGGTAATGTTGCTGCCCGCAGTCACCGGATTGGGGGATGCGGTGTTGGTTATGCTGAGGTCCGCGATGGAGACTACATTGGCCACGTCTGTGGCGCTGTCGTTGGCCAAGTTAACTTCGCCACCGCCGCTTACCAATGCGGTATTGGTTTCGGTGGATGGCGCTGTTTGCAATACATTGGCAGTGACGGTGATCGAAGGGTAAAAGGTATCGGGGGCGAGTACAGTTGAGTTGATGCAGCTAACTGTTTGGGATGCGATGGAGCAAGTCCAGTTGGTGCCCGTGGCATTGGTCGGAGTCAAGCCCACGGGAAGAGTGTCGTTCACAGTTACAGTTCCGCTGGTTGGACCGTACGGACTCAAGTTCTCGACGGGGATGATATAGGTGGCAGTTGAGCCACGAGTAAAGTTGCCGCCGACGTGGCTCTTGGCAAGAGTCATGTCGGGAGTACATTGCGCGCCGGACTGGGTACCGGAAGTCTGAGTAATTGAAGCATTCGTTACGCTGGTGCCTGCCGTGCCAGCGGTCGATCCGTAAGGTACTCCGGGATTTTCCGTCAGGCCACTTGCTCCGCCGGCCACGCTGACACTTGCGGGCGTGCCCGAAATGAGAACCACACCGCCGCCACCACCGCCGCCAGGGCCGTGACGGTTTGCAAGAGTATAGGGTTCCGTCTCCCAGGCGTTACCGCCGTTTCCGCCATTGGCCTGCAACGTAAGGCCGCTCTCCCCGCCGTTGGCGGATAGGACAACGATGCTGCCGCCAGCGCCGCCGCCACCGCCGGCATCGTTGGCGGTGAGGTTATAGGCAGAAGCACCGTTGGCGGTGAGGGTCGCAGTTCCGCTGAGTAGATACGTGCGAATGATGACGATGCCCCCGCCGGCCGCGCCACCGCTGGCCTGATTATCGCCGTCGGAATTGTTGCGCGTACCTGCACCGCCGCCGCCGCCCAGGGCAATGCGATTAATCGTGGCAGGAAATGGCGTGCCGCCCTCACCCCCCAGACTCAGGTTTGTGTTCCACGAATCGCCCCCGAATCCTCCAGCGCCGCCGTTGCCGCCGCCGCCGCCGCCGCCGTTCTGGTCGTTGCCACCGGGCGAGGCGGTTTGCGGATCGCCGTCGGTGCCACCACCGCCCGCGTTGCCTGGAGCGCCACGTGCCATGCTGCCGTCAGTTCCCGCAGTGCCGCTGGGGTATCCAACCGTCGTGGTTGTTTGCAGAAAGGTTTGGTTCGACTCGACCCACATCGGAGTACCTGCGATACCTTCGCCTTTGTTGGCATCCCAGCCAGGCTCGCCGCCCGCGGCTCCGGTGTAGGTGGCGGGAGCGGGTTGATGGTAGTCGGTATTCGCGCCACCGCCGCCGGTCAATTGCATTCCTGCGCCGCCGCGGAAGCCTAGTCCACTTACCGACACGGTTGCTCCATTGAGAGTGAGGGTGTCGGAAGTATCCAGAGAAAGCACTCCGCCGGTGGAACCATTCCATGCGAGGGCTGTGGGAGGCGTGGCCGCACTGAACGAAGCGGTGGAGTATTGCGGCACTACAATCACCTGGAAAGTGCTCTGGCCCGCGGTTGCGGAGGCTGCGGAGGAGTGATACGGGAAGACGAGTCCGCCGCCCAGGCCTGCTCCGGAAATTGTTAGCGCGCCACCGGTGGTAGCAACAGCGCTTTGCGCGGTGACAAACTCGTAGTCGCCGGCGCTGTTCAAGGCGGTGAATCCCTGGCCGGTGTAACCATTTCCGTAAGCGACCGTGTTCGAGTCATTGATGCTGGCATCCTGCATCTGGATGACAAGCAGGAGGTTTCCGGCGGCGATGGCGCTACCGGCGCCGGTTGCAGCGCCAACTGTGATAGAGGTTGCACCCGCAGCCACGCTGGCCTTACCCGGATAATAAGTGTTTAGTACGCCGGTCAGATTATTTCCGGGCGCGGCTTGTGTAACATTGGCGCATGAAACCGACTGCACAGTGGCGACGGCTACAAAAGTATTGTTGCCGGTGTTGGGATCGGGGGGCGTCCCGGAATCCGTGATAGTGGCGGTATTTGCATACGAACCGGACGCGGTGGCGGTTTCCGGCACGATAATTGTGGCGACGGCTCCGCTGGCAAAGGGAGTTGGGAGAGTGCAGGTGATGGGGCCGGTTCCGGTGCAGGCTGTCCCTGCGCTGGCGGAGACGGTGCCGAGCGTCATTCCCGCGGCCAGAGTGTCAGTAAGCTTGACGGCATTGGCGGCTGAGGGGCCATTGTTGGTGACGGTGATGGTGTAGGTGGTAGGCGAGCCCAGAAACACGGCGCTGCCGACGCTAGTGGTGACGGCGATATCGGCAGTGCTCGGATTGATAGATACCGCACCTTCCGACCAATTCAATGTGCTGCTGGTGGCCGCCGTCCCAGGGTCGGTTTCCTTGACTCCGGCCGCGTTGGTGCAGGTGAGTGCAGTGGCGGTGGATGCGGTACAGGTGAAGGTTCCGTTATTACCAGCGTTAGTGAAGCCCGCCACAGTGAAGGTGTCTCCGGCAAAGCCATTGCCGGTGCCGCCGGTGATGGTTCCAATGTAGACGGTGCTGGTGCTGGTGGCGGTCGACACCGTTGCCGTTCCAGGGTCGGTTTCCGCAATGCTGGCTTTGTTGTTGAGCGTCAGTGTGGTCGCCGTGGATGCAGTACACGGTGAAGGTTCCGTTGTCTTTGCCATTTGTGAAACCCGCTACAACCACACTGTCACCGACGAAGGCATTGCCGGCGCCGCCGGTGATCGTGCCCGTGTAAACGGTATCGCCGCCGGCGGCATTGGCAGCCGCCGTGAGAGCGAGCGTGACAGTGGTGGGGGCAACGGATGTGAGGTTGAACGCGAGAGCGTCGGGCACAACCGACGTGAGAGTGAGGGTTTCGTTGAAACTTTCCGACAGGGGCACGCTGGGCGCGCCGGTTCTGGTGGTGGCCGTGCTAACTATTTCCTGAGCTGCATTTGGAGTCGCCCCGCCGGTTGTTGTGTTCCACTGCGTGACCTGGGGACCATTGACCGTGATCGTACCCATGCCCACTGCCACGGTGTCAAACACCATTCCATTGACCACGCTCGGGACATTCAGCTGGGAGTAAGCGGCCGCCTCGCCATCCGACGAGACGAACGAACTGAGGGGCACGGTCTGATCTACGTCCGTGAACGTGGTTGCGCCTGCAACGACACCTTCGGTCACCGCCGCGGGAATGTTCACCGATACCACGACGTTGAAAGTGCCATTGGCTGGAGCCAGCAGGTACCAAATCTCGACTCGCCGGGTATTTGCGGCATCGTTCTGCGCCCCGAGGAAAGTGAGGCCTGTGCCGTTGTAGGTGACGCTGACGACGCCGGTGGTGGGCGCCTTTGCGACGTCCATGGAAACACTGACAAGGAGGACACGATTCGCCGTGGCCGTAGTGGTGTGGGCAAAGGTGAGGGTTTCTGTGCCGGCTCCGACCAAGTCGGCCGAGGTGGAGCTGGTGGAATCGACCGCGACCTGGCCTTTGGCGGATGGCGCTGCCAACATAAACAGGAACAGACTTAGGACGGCGAGGCAGGACCGATTTCCGGGCGATGGCGGAAACAGGCGCGCAGCGCGCAAGAGCTTGGTTACTACGGATTGTCCGCGGGCGGCGGCTTGCAGCAGTTTGCCGCCGATACCTTTTAAATTAGTGCGCACAAATTTTTTTCCTAACTTGACCTCTTTGGCGACGACGATGCCGAGAATCTGATCGCCGCGCACGGGAGGATCGTTTTGCAGTCCGCAATCGCCTCGAGTAATAAATAAGTTCTTAGAATGATCGACAACCACAAGGCGGTGTACGCGAAAGCCGCTATGGCCTTTCGTAAGTACAATATCTCCCTTTCGTAATTTGCTCACTATTACGGCGGTAACATGGACAATCTGGCCGTCACGTATGCACGGGGACATGCTGGCGCCGCGGGCTTCGAAGCGCAGGCTTAATCCGCTATTCAGGAGCTCGCGGCTGAGGGCCTCGAAGCTGGCTGAATCGGACTCGGGGTTAGTCATGGGTTGCGGAGGATGACGCTAGTCATTGAAGTGGAGAATTGTTTCCACGGCGCGTTCGTCGGGCTCGAAAGAGTAGCGATAGCACGGGACGGACGAAACTAGCTGCTCCAGGAAGCTCAGCGCGTTCTCGAGGTACTCGTGCCGATGGAACGGCACAAAGGCACGCGCAAAAAGTTCTCCTACCGCCTGGCTGCGGGTGAGGCGCGTGATCACGTTGCCGTGGCCGTGTTCGAGGACGAAGATGCGCGTGAGCGGGGCGCTGTTGGGCGAGGCAAACATGGCCTCACCATGCCAGGGCGTACCGTACATGCGCATTCCGGTCGGGCCGGCAGGGCCGTCGCGGCCATCGTCGAGACGAACGATGATGCGGTCGTCGCTGAGAACCTCGACTTCTTCGCAGGAGGTCCAGAGACGCGTGGTCGTGCTCTTGCCTGCGCCGGAGTGGCCGATGAAGAGATTGGCTACGCCGTTGCCACGGACTATGCCGGAGCCGTGGAGCTCGATGGCTCGCTCCTGGGTTAGGCGGTGCATGATTAGGAGTTCGTCGAGGGGGTAGCCTAAGCGTGGTGCGTCATGAGCGACTCCCACGAAACATTCTTCATTCATCTGCAGTGTTGCACTTGTAAAGTCCCTGTCGATTAGAAGGCGCGTGAATGGACGAGGACCTCGCACGTCAGAGCTCACGTCGAATCCTAGGCCCGCGTCAGCCTCGTGCAATCGCCAGGTGGTTCCTGAGTCAAATATCTGACGGCCTTGAGGTTGGGGAATATTGCCAACCCACTCGATTCGAATATCGATATTAAATCGCTCGCCGTCAGTACGGAACGGTTCGAGCGTAGGCATCAGCGCGACATCGCCGTCGCTTTCACCGGAGAGCCTCACGCATATTCCGCCAACGCCAAAACCGCTGTGAGCTGTTGCACTCGAACCATCCCAGCCCGTCGCTAGCATTCCCTACAAGCCCCTCTCAATTCTCAGACCATCCTGCATTCTTCGAACTACGATCCAGCGTTCGGACACCCAATTCCGCATATGCTAGAAATGTTGCCCCCGCTGTGTCCGAAAACCTTGCATGCACCCAGTACAGCTTCTTCCGGACGTAAGCTGATCGTCGTCAATTGGGGCTTCTCGTAGGGCTTTCTGCTCTCGGGTTGACTTATTTCGTGATCCATTCGGCCTCCCCCGCTGTCCACTTCCCGTGCGCGATTAATGATTTCCACAGCTGTTACATCCGCTTGCCACGAGGCTCGAACCATTAAGGATCGGCAGGATCGACTGCGGCCCGACCCAAGCTTCTACATCAATCTCCTTGCTCCGAATCCGCTGCGCTGAGTTCAAAAGCGCTGAATGCTCACTTCCCCCGACGCAGAATTCGCAATCTCCGTGCGCTGGAACTTCAGATCCGATCACCGCGGCTCTCAGATGAGCTACATGACAAAGAAACTCCACCGGGCTCTCCTTGTCGCCGCTTTCCATCTCACCGTTCGCGGGGCACATTCCGCAAAGCGTCTGAATCCGGCAATTGACACATTTGGTCATTCGCGTTCGCTTGCGATCACGCACCTCACGAAGGGAATTCTCCCACGCTCCTCTGAGACCTGATTGGCGAATATCGAACGTGTCTTGTTGCGAGGTAACACAAATGCTCATCTCTCCGTTGGGATTAACAGAAAAAGAGTTTCGCCCGCCGCCGCAGAAGTACACGGTGTCGCCTCTAGACAGGCGAGAGGACTTCGCCTGCTCTCGCTCCACGAGGCTGGCGTACTCAGCAACTGCCTTCGGAGCGCTCATGTCTAGCGCGACGACCTCCTCTGGGGTGAGCCTTACCGCCAGCGGACTCTGTGAGCAATCGATGCGCGGATTGATCTGGCCATCCATCTTGAATTCCACGCCGATGTCTTCTTCGGCGAACTGCCGCATCGCTACAACTTCATGTTTGTTGATGCTAGTGGCCACCGTCTTCAACTTCAGCGGCAAGCCGCGCTCTTTCAGCAATCTGATCCCGCGCAGGCACCGGTCATACGATCCTGGAATCATCGTCAACGCTTCGTAGGTTTCGCGGGTGCGGCCGTAGAGCGTGATTTCGATGGCGAAGGGCGGCCACTCGACCAGGTAGTCGGCGATCTTTTCGTTGATGAGGGTGCCGTTGGTGAAGAGGGTGATTAGAAAACCCTTCTTCTTGGCGTAGGTGTAGATTTCGAGAAAATCTTTGCGGGCAAAAATTTCGCCGCCGGTGTAAAGGAGCCAGAAGCAGCCCATCTCGACCAATTCGTCGAGCATCTTGAAATGTTCTTCCGTGGTCATTTCACGGCTGCGGGCGTCCTGATCGCCCATGGGAAGGTTGTTGTAGCAGTGCTGGCATTCGAGCGGACAGCGGCGGGTGACTTCGATGGAGACTTGCATGGGCGCGCGCTTGCCCGATTGCTTCTGGTGAAGATCTGCGCTGAATGCTCCGTAACTCAGTTGTTCCATGATCCCCCTGTTTGACCCCAGTCGCGCGTGCGCGCCATCACAGTCAACTTCGATATCGATATCAGTGCGAGCGTGCCGCTGGCAAATCCGCTTGCGCCGTCGAGTTCATTGCCGCCGTCGAGACTTCCTCGCGAAGCTGAACCAAATCAGCCGTCAGCATGTCGTGCAGGAACTGTTTTACGTCTCGCTCCGCCTGCTCGTGCCCGACGGCGTACTCCTGTTCCACGATGCTTGTCAGCTCGGAGGCGCTCTTCGGTGATTCCAGCGATTGCCAAATCAGCGATCCGGTTTGGTTGAAGCTGTAGATGGAGGCGAGGTCTCCGACTTTGCCGCGCACGGGAACGATCAAAGTCTCTCCGGCAATGCGGCGCGAGACTACGGCTTGCGAGCGCACGAAGACCTGCTCAAAATGAGAAGAGCCAAAGTCTCCAACCAGTTCCGGTTGTCTTAATGAGATTGTTTCCATAGAAAATTTAGAGAAGCATTGTTACTTTTCGATTACCGCAGAAGCGCGTCTATAAAGCAATTGCGCCGTTGGGCGGAGGTATTCGGTTGGTTATCACTCTTGGTGGTTCCCAACGGTAGACGCCACGGAGAGTTAGGGCATCGTCGCAACATGAGAGGGCTTCGGGCTTCGGGCTTCGGGCGCGGCGAGTTTGATGGTGGACAAAGAAAAGCAAATCGTTATACAAAGAGATGCGAACGATGCCCCGCTTTGACCTCACAATTGCCGGCGAAATTAATTTGGATTTGATTTTGTACGGTGTTCCTGAAGAATTGCCGCGCGAGCGCGAACTGCTGGCCGACGGTATGATGCTGACTTTGGGTGGATCCTCTGCGATTATGGCGCACAATCTCGCCGCACTGGGCAGCCGTGTGGGTTTTCAGTCGCGCATCGGGGACGATCAGTTCGGGGAGATCGCGCTGCAGCCCCTGCGGCAAAGTGGGGTGGATGTTTCGCGCGTGCGGCAAACAGCTGGGGCGGTGAAGACTGGGCTTACGGTGATTTTGCAGCGCGAGGGATGGCGCAACATGGTGACTTATGCGGGAACCATCGCGGAGCTGACGTGGGACGATTTGGATTTTGAGTACCTTACGGATTCGCGGCATTTTCATATTTCATCTTTTTATCTGCAGAGCGGGTTGCGGGCGCGGGTTCCGGAATTGTTCCGCAAAATGAAAGCGGCGGGACTCACGACTTCGCTGGACACGAACGACGATCCGGACGATGGCTGGGAAGGCGGGCTGGATGAGGCGCTGCGCTATGTCGACATCTTCTTGCCGAACGAGCGTGAGGCGCAGAAGGCGGCTAGGGCTAACGATCTGGAAACCGCGGTGCAAAAGCTCTCGGCGATCGTGCCTCTGGTGGTGGTGAAGATGGGCTCCGAGGGTGCGATGGCGCAACGCGGAGGAGAGCGCCTGGTGAGTGCCGCGAGGAAAGTCGAATTTGTGGACGCGGTGGGCGCGGGAGATAGTTTCGACTCAGGCTTTCTGCATGAGTACTTGCAGGGCGGCGACTTAGCGGCGTGCCTGGCGGCGGGCAATCTGGCGGGAGCTTTCTCGACCACGCGCCCGGGCGGAATTGAAGCGTTTCGAGACGCCTCGTATCGTAAGGGATTCCTGGAAGAACATAGATTGCAAAAGTAAGACGCGAGATCTCTGATAGCCTCTTCGGGGTAATACCTAGGCGACAATCCAAGGCTAAATTTCTCCCGCCGAGGAATGGGCAGTTACTCTGGTCACCATCGGGTGTTGGCAAAGTTGACTATGATTGAGACTTGGGACGGTGATGAAAAAACTTAGTTTCCTGATCTCGCTTACGAACGACGACAACGACTACCAGCAGGAGCAGGCGGCTGCGGCGGAAAGAGCGGCGCGGCGTCTGGACGTGGACATCAAGATCATCCACGCCAACAACGACGCAGTGACGCAGAGCCAGCAGTTGCTGCACTACATCCAAGGTTCAGCGGCGTCGCGGCCGGATGCGATCGTGTTCGAACCGGCGGGTGGAACGGGATTTCCGCAAGTCGCGCGCGCCGCGACAGCAGCGGATATTGGCTGGGTCATCCTGAACCATGACGCGGACTATATTCATCAGCTGCGGCAGAATTGCCATGTGCCTGTCTTCTCCATCAGTTCAGACCACGGAGAAGTTGGGCAGATTCAAGGCAAACAATTTGCGGCGTTGCTGCCGCAGGGCGGATCGATTTTGTACATCGAAGGACCGGCCAATAGTTCTGCAGCGCAAGAGCGGACCGCGGGTATGAGCCGGACGAAGCCAGCGAATATTCAAGTAAAGACGATGCGGGCCAACTGGACCGAGGAGAGCGCATATCGCGCGGTCAGCTCATGGTTGCGGCTGCGGACTTCGCAAGAAACGCATATCAACCTGGTGGGTGCGCAAGACGACAGCATGGCGGCGGGCGCGAGAAAAGCATTTGCGGAAATCGCGGAGGGTGAGCGCGAGCGCTGGCTCAGGATTCCGTTCACCGGCTGTGATGGCTTGCCCAAGACAGGTCAGGCATGGATTCGCAATGGGTTGCTGGCGGCCACAATCTATATACGTCCCAATACCGATCTAGGGTTGGAGATGCTTACGGAAGCGATACGGACCGGAACGCAACCGCCAGAGCGCAAGCTGATCGCTCCCGAGTCGGTACCTTCTCTCAAAGAACTTGCGGCGCGCACTGCGAAGAGCGAAAGCGCGAAAGGTTACCGGTCAGCGGGCGCCTGAATCTGGAGGTTGCCGCAGCGCAGGTCAGTTGGACTAATTTCGACAGAGAGCGGCACCGCCGGCGATGCCGGCGTCGGCACCGTAGTGGGCCGGGATCAGCGGGATTTCCTGGCAATGCGAATTCACACACCATTCGGGGAGGCGCGCGCGAATGTCATCGAAGAATGGCCGCAACATGGATGCTGCGCCTCCACCCAGAATCATCACGTCAGGCTCCAGCAGATCGACGATATTTCCCAACCAAACGGTCAGGTACAGCGCGGTTTCCTGCAAGACCTCTTTGGCCAGTGCATCCCCGGCAGCATAAGCCCGTCCCACCATCTCGCTGGTGATGCGCTCGGGATGCCCTTCGGCCAGGTCAAGCATTGAGGACGAACGGCCTTCCCTGGCGATTTTTTCGAAAGCCCGGCGGGCGATTGCCGGGCCGGAGGCCAGAGCTTCGATACAGCCAAGCTTGCCGCATCCGCAGCGCGGACCGCGATAGTCGATAGTATTGTGACCACCCTCGGCAGCCGCGCCGGTGCGGCCGTGGTAGATATGTCCATTGAAAACAATTCCGGTTCCAATGCCGGTCCCGATGGTGGCGCAGAAGACGTTGCCAAAGCCGCGCCCCGCACCCCACAAGGCTTCCGCCAAAGCGGCAGCATTGCCGTCATTGTCGACTCGAACCGGCAGGTTGTAGGTTTTTGAAATCTCGGCCGCGAGCGGAAAATTTCGCCAACCCGGAAGATTGGGAGGATTGATAACAATGCCAGTCCGAGGATCGAGCGGCCCCGGAGCGCAGATTCCGATGCCGGCAACGGGCGCTTCTGTGCAGGAGCGCGAATGGGCGGCCCGCACCAAATCGATCGCCGAAATGACAGCAGCCAAACCGGCGGCGGCGTCATTGGCTGCCATAGGAACGCGCGTCTGGCTGGTGATTTCGCCGGCAGCACTGACCAGACCGGCAGCCACTTTTGTACCGCCCACATCCACACCGATGAGGGGAGCGTTCCCCGCGACTTGCGTCATGTGATTGGCACCGAGCCCTGACCCGGCCTAAGTTGACGAGCTTTGTGGGCGTCCATGTTTAATTTGATGCTGTCTTCCATCATTCGTATCAAACTGTAGGATCAAGGTCTTACGCAGGGCAATGGTAAACTATTTGAGCAAGGATGGGCGCGTAGCTCAGTTGGTAGAGCAATGCCCTTTTAAGGCATGGGTCGCAGGTTCGAATCCTGCCGCGCTCACCAAGTTTTCAAAGTAGCCATCCCCTTAGAATAGGCCCCAAGGCTTGGCTTGTTCGGCCTCGCGAATGCAATTTTGGCGAGCTGTCTCCTCGATATCGATATCAGGGACATCAGGGGCAGATAATCAGCCGCATCTTCCCGCCCCACTGTGCTCACAAAGGCTTGTGATCTTGATCACTGCCGCTGCGGCCCGCTCCCAGCCACAATCAAAATGGTGATTCTCTAAGTGGAGCGTTCGTGTTCAAAATCATTCAAGCACAGTTCATCGCCCCCGGTATTAAGCGGTTCGTCCTGGAAGCTCCTCGCATCGCCCGCAAACAGAGGCCGGGCCAGTTTGTGATTCTTCGCATTTACGAAGAAGGCGAGCGGATTCCCGTCACCATTGAGAACTCTGATCCGGAGCGCGGAACCATCAGCATCGTGGTGCAATCGGCCGGCAAAACTACCCATCTGCTGAATTCGCTAAACACCGGCGACCAGATTCTCGATGTGGTGGGGCCGCTGGGAAAGCCGTCTGAGATCGCGAAGTTTGGCACAGTCGTCGTTGTCGGCGGAGGCGTCGGCACGGCCATGGCCTATCCCTCGGCGGCGGCGTTCAAGCGAGCCGGCAACCGTGTGATCTCAATCGTCGGTGCGCGCACGAAGGAGCTGGTGATCCTCGAGCAGGAACTGCGCGGAGTGAGCGACGCGCTCATGATCACGACGGACGATGGCAGCTACGCCGATAAGGGCTTCGTCACCGACAAACTCCGGCAGCTCATCCAGAACGGCACCCGCATTGACCTGGTGCTCGCCATCGGGCCGATCGTAATGATGAGGGCCGTGGCGGAACTCACTCGTAAAGAGAACATCCGCACCGTGGTCAGCTTGAACCCCGTCATGATCGATGGCACGGGAATGTGCGGTGGTTGCCGCGTGCTGATCGATAACAAGAGTGAATTCGCCTGCGTCGACGGCCCTGAGTTCGATGCGCACAAAGTCAATTTCGAAGTGCTGGTGCAGCGCAACGGGATGTATCGCGACGCCGAGCAGAAGTCACTGGCCGACTACCAAGTAGCGCAGCAAGCGCACTCCCTGAGAAACGAAGAACATTGCGCCATCGCGCAAAGGAGTGAACGATGAGCCCGGTCGCGAAAAAGTCCGTTAACCCGCTGTCACCCAAGGAGCGGATCAAGGTTCCACGGCAACTGATGCCCGAGCAGCCAGCGGACGAGCGCAACAAGAATTTCACCGAAGTCAATCTCGGCTACAGTCCTGAGCTGGCGCGGCAGGAAGCCCTGCGTTGCCTGGAGTGCGCCAAACCGACTTGCACGGACAATTGCCCCGTGGGCGTGAAAGTGAAAGAGTTCGTAGAGTTGATTGTGGCTGGTGACTTTCTCGGAGCCGCGGCGAAGATTCGCGAAGACAACGTATTGCCGGCTGTCACCGGACGGGTCTGTCCACAAGAAGATCACTGCGAAGGAAAGTGCCTGCTCTCGAAGAAAGTGAAGCCGCTCGGCATCGGTTATCTGGAGCGCTTTGTCGCCGACTACGAGCAGCGCATGGGCACGCATGTGATTCCCGAAATCGCGCCCACCGGAAAGAAAGTTGCGGTCGTGGGCAGCGGGCCGTCGGGTCTCACCGTCGCTGGGGATTTGATTCAGAAAGGCCACAAGGTGCGAGTGTTCGAAGCGCTGCACGAGTTGGGAGGAGTTCTGGTCTATGGTATCCCCGAGTTCCGTCTACCCAAGCAAATCATTCGCGAACAACTCGACTACATGCGGGAGATGGGTGTTGAGTTCGAGACCAACGTAGTTGTCGGCCGTACGGTCACGATCGACGAACTCATGCAGGAAGAGGGGTACGACGCGGTCTACATCGGTACTGGCGCCGGGCTGCCGCAGTTCATGGGGATTCCTGGGGAGCATTTCAACGGCGTCTACTCTGCGAATGAGTTTCTCACTCGCATCAACTTGATGAAGGCCTACAAGTTTCCTACCTACGATGAACCCATGGTCGAGTTGCACGGAAAAGATGTTGCCGTGATCGGCGGCGGCAACACGGCGCTGGACGCGATTCGCTCGGCGCTGCGCCTGGGCGCGCGCAAAGCGTACGTGATTTACCGGCGCAGCGACGCGGAAATGCCGGCGCGAGCCGAGGAAGTTCACCATGCCCGGCAGGAAGGCATCGATTTTCAAATGCTGACGGCACCGGTAGAATTTCTCTCGGATGGCAAGGGCTGGCTGACCGCGGCGCGTTGCGTTCGCATGGAACTCGGCGAACCAGATGCCTCGGGACGCAGGCGGCCGACGCCCATCAAAGGATCCGAGTTCGATTTGCCGTTGTCCGTGGCGATTATGGCTATCGGCACCACGGCCAATCCCATCGTACAAAGCACGACGCCAGGCTTGGGTACGGACAAGCGCGGGTACATTCAGGCCGATTCCGAAACCCAGCGCACCACGCGCCCAGGCGTCTTCGCCGGCGGCGACATTGTGACTGGGGCCGCTACCGTCATTCTTGCCATGGGAGCGGGGCGCCGCGCGGCCAGCTCGATTCATGATTATCTGACGAATGGTAAGTGGTGAAGCGCTTGAGGCGAATTGTGCATCCTCGGTGATCTCGCGCGCGCTAGCCCCTACATCCCGCGCCAAATCGATCCGTGATCCCGGTCACCTGGCCCTGCGACGGTTATCACTGCCCTGCCCGCCCGCTCGGACTGTAATGAGCCCAGGAGCATGAGCAAATCACTCCGGAATAATCAAAATCCTTCCCAGGAGATCGCAATGGTGAATGACGATTTGGTGAAGTGTCCGCTGTGCGGTGGTTTCACACACATTGAAAAGCCTGAACTGCTGGCGGCGTTGCACGATCCGACGATCCGGCAACAGGTTGAAGGCTACGTCGCAGAGCTGTTGCAATCTCCACCGCGCGAAATGGTTGGCGTTGCTGAGAGCCCGGCGCAAGCACACGACTTTAATAAAGAGGTTCACAACTGGAATCCAAATGTAGCCGTGTGGCGGCGAAGCCCGAAGGAATAGTAAAACACGCCTCTGCGCTGTGATGCCCATCACATTCAGCTGTGCCTCGCGCCATAGCTGGGAGAAGCACCGAAGCCGAAAATGAATAGTAAACAGGGGCAGCGATGCCTCACGATCCATCACGCAAACCGGAATTCAGACGCGGTGGAGAGTGACCTTCGCTGGAGATGGGGGAAGAAGAATGTCTTGGGAAATTGATTACAAGAATAAATTGCGAACTCCCGACGAGGCGTTGCGTTGTGTGCGGTCGGGAATGCGCGTCTATATTCAGCCGGGTTGCGCCGAACCGGAAACGCTGGTAGAGGCGCTGATGCGCCGCGCTGCCTGCGTCCAGGACGTGGAGATCGTTCACATGATGACCATGGGAGCGGCGCCTTATGTCGCCCCCGAGATGGCGGGACACTTCCGGCACAACGCAATGTTTATCGGGGGCAATGTGCGTGAGGCCATCCGCGATGGCCGGGCCGACTACACTCCCATCTACCTGAGTGAGATTGAAGAACTTTTCGAAAGTGGCGCCATGCCGATTGATGTGGCCCTGCTCGAACTCTCTCCTCCCGACCCGCACGGTTTTTGCAGCTTCGGGGTAGGCGTGGACACGTCACTGACGGCCGCAAAATGCGCGCGCTATGTAGTGGCACAGATCAACGATCAGATGCCCCGCACCTACGGAGACAGCTTCATTCACATAAACGAACTTGACGCCATCGTCGATTCCTCACGGCCGCTCTGTGCTATCAAGCTTCCGCAAATCACTGACATGCACCGGGCCATCGCCAGCAACGTCGCCGGTTTGATTGAGGATGGAGCGGTATTGCAGACGGGCATCGGCGGAATTCCGGATGCTGTGCTGCCATTTCTCATGGACCGCAAGGATCTCGGGGTGCATAGTGAATTTGTTTCCAATGGCGTGATTCCTTTGATCGAAGCGGGCGTGATTACGGGAGCCCGCAAGAACTTCAAGCCCCGAAAAATCATTCTGGGATTTGCCCTGGGCACGAAACGCTTGTTTGATTTCGTGGATAACAATCCCATCTTCGAGTTCCATCCCACAGCCTATACCAATGACCCGGCCCTGATTGCGCGCAATGATCACATGGTCGCCATCAACTCGGCGCTGCAAGTCGATCTCACCGGTCAGGTCTGCTCTGATTCCATCGGCAACATGTTCTACAGCGGCATTGGCGGGCAAGTGGACTTCCTGCGCGGGGCTTCGCGGTCCAGGAATGGCAAACCGATCATCGCCATTTCTTCCACTGCAAAGAACGGTACGATCTCGCGGATTGTGCCCATGCTGAGCCCCGGTGCTGGAGTGGTAACTTCGCGGGGGCTGATCCGTTACGTGGTGACCGAATACGGCGTCGCATATTTGCACGGTAAAACGATTCGCGAACGGGCACAGTCTCTGATCGATATCGCGCATCCGAAGTTTCGCGAAGAACTCTACGAATTTTGCGAGACAACCAAATGGCTGCAGCGGCCCTTAGCCGCGGAAACAGCGGTCACCAGGTGAAAGATGTCCGGCGCAATTCGGCGAGCTGTTTGTGAAATAAATCTCTACTCCGGCGAGTATTCCAGAAGCAGTTCAGCGTCGGCAGCGCTGGGAGGGGCGGTCAATGCGATCGCTCCGAACTCCAGTCCTCTTTCGAAAGCCTTCAGGTTCAGATCGAGAAAGCTTTTGGGAACGGAATCTGCGACGGCTTTGCGGACGGCGTCGGCATCCAGCAGATGGGTGACTGCAGTGAAGAATCCAACCATTACGGAATTCAGGATCATGCGTTTGCCGAGTTCTTCGGCGATGCGGGTGGCGGGGATGCTGTAGACCTGGATATTTTTATTAGTATTGGTATCGGAGACTCGCACGAGATCCTGCTCGACTATCAACGTGCCGCCATCTTTCAACTCGGGGGCGAAACGCACGTATGCCTCTTGCGACATTACGACCATGATGTCGGGGCTGGTGACATAGGGATACAACACCGGCGAATCGGAGAGGATGAGCTGCGCACTGCAGGCGCCGCCGCGGGCTTCCGGACCGAAGTTTTGCGTCATGGTGGCGTAGGCACCTTGATAGATTGAGGCCGCCTTGCCCAGCAGGATGGCCGAGAGGATTACGCCCTGGCCGCCGAAACCGGCAACACGAATTTCCGTTAGCTGCATACCATCTCCTCTTGCTCGACGAATCTTTCGCCGAGCGATTCGCAGTATTGCGTGCGCATCATGGTTTGGTAGTCGGGGCGGTCGCGGTCGACGAACTTGCCCACGATAATTTCTCCGGTCATCGTGAGGCCGACTTCGCCGGTGGGCGCGCCGTGCCGGACTTTGCTTTTCTCTTTGTAATACTTCATGGTGTCGAGGCCGTCGCCCAGCTTGTTACGGCGCTGATAGAGAGTGGGACAGGGCGAGATGACTTCGATAAACGAGAAGCCTTTTTTCTGAAACGCTTCGCCGATGGAGCGAGCCAGTTGCCGCACGTGGAAGGTGGTCCAGCGGGCGACGTAGACCGCGCCAGCGGCTTCGACGAGATGCGGCAAATTAAATGAGGGCTCGAATGTACCATAAGGGTTAGTGGAGGTTGTGGAGTGACCGGGAGTGGTGGGCGCGGTCTGGCCGCCGGTCATGGCATAGATCAGATTGTTGACGCAGATGACTTTCAGGTCGATGTTGCGGCGAGCGGCATGGATGAGATGATTGCCGCCGATGGCGGAGAGATCGCCGTCGCCGGAATAGACCACGACGTTAAGCTTGGGATTCGCCAGCTTGAGTCCAGTGGCGAACGGAATGGCGCGACCGTGCGTAGTGTGGAAAGAATCGAGCTTAACGTAGCCGGCTACGCGGCCGGTGCAACCGATGCCGGAGACCAGGGCCAGGGATCCCAGATCGATTTTCGAGTCGATGAGGGCGCGGGCGAAGGAGTTCACGGTGGTGCCGATGCCGCATCCGGGGCACCAGATGTGAGGCATGCGATCGGTGCGGAGGATATGATCGACGGGGTTGACGCCTGCGTTAACAATATCGGTGATTAAGCGGTCTGACATCTGCTGGCCTCCACGATTACTTTGAGGATGTCTTCGGGCCGGTGAACGCCGCCGCCGGCGTGCGAGACGGCGAAAGTCCTGGCCTTACCCGCGGCGGCTCGCTCAACTTCCCGCACCATCTGACCAAGATTAAGTTCGGGAACGACGAAGGATTTTACTTTCGCAGCGAGTTCGCGAATCTTTTTTTCAGGGAACGGCCAGGCGGTGATCAGGCGCAATTTGCCGACGTGCAGGCCACTTTCACGAGCGGCTTCGATAGCTCGTTGCGCCACTCGAGAAGTGATCCCGTAGGAGACCACGACTACGTCGGCGCCCTCGAGTTGGTCTTCCTCAAACAAGGAGATGCGGTCGGCAGCGTCGCGAATCTTGTTTTGCAGGCGGCGAACCAGCTTGTCCTGCACCGGCGGAGTCATGTTGGGATAGCCGCGTTCGTCGTGGGTCAGACCGGTGACGTGAAAGTTATAGCCTTCGCCGGCGTGGGCCATTTCAGGTACCTGGTCGCCGTTGGTGCCGTAGGGCAGGTAGTCCTCAACAGATTTGTGGGTGTGCTTGCGGGGAAAGACTTCGATTTGATCGGCAGGAGGAATCACAACTTTCTCGGTCATGTGGCCGACGACTTCGTCCATCATGAACATGACTGGGACGCGAAACTCCTCCGCGAAGTTGAAAGCTTTGATGGTGAGGTCAAAACATTCCTGGGGAGAATTCGGGCAGAGGGCGATGATTTCGTAATCGCCATGCGAACCCCAGCGTGCCTGCATCATGTCGGCTTGCGCGGGCAGCGTGGGCAAGCCAGTGGACGGGCCTCCGCGTTGCACATCCACGAAAACGCAAGGCGTTTCCGTCATAGCGGCGTAGCCGATGTGTTCCATCATCAGCGAGAAGCCGGGACCGGAAGTGACGGTGAAGGCTTTGGCACCGCCCCAAACCGCGCCTTGCAATGTGATCGAAGCGGCGAGTTCGTCTTCCATCTGGATGAAGGTTCCGCCCACGGTGGGCACGCGAGAAGCGAAGCGCTCCACAATTTCAGTGGAAGGCGTGATGGGATATCCGGCGGCGAAGCGCGCGCCGGCAGCCAAGGCGCCTTCGCAGCAGGCGTGATCGCCATCGATAAAGTGTGTGCCGGTCAGTACTCCGCGAGGATCGGCTTTCATTTGTCACCTTCCTTGGCGCCAGGGGTCTTGGTGGCGAAAATTGCGAAATCGGGGCAGTACATGCCACAGAGGTCACATCCGCTGCACTTTTCGGGATGAACCGCGTGCGGCGGATGGTAGCCCTTGGAATTAAAGGCGGAAGAGAGAGCGAGCACATGGGAGGGACAAAACTCCACGCAGAAGCCGCAAGACTTGCAGTGCTCGACGACGATGGAAACGCGTCCTTTTGCCATGAGAACCCCACACTCTTAAGGTGGAATATTGATTAACGCAACCTTGGCAATTATGCCTTGCGCGAACTGGATTGGTTGTGACAACAGTCACAGACGTTTGTGAACAAGCGCACGTTTTCCGGGAGATCGCAAAACGCAAAACTATGCGCAGCTGCGAGAACTCTCTGGAACTTTTGCCGAGGTTTTCACCGTTGTCGTGATGAAAAACACAACAGTTTGTGCCATTGATCACAGCAAATGAGAGAAGCTGTGGACTATGAATAGGATGAGATGAAAAAAATAGTCGTTTTCTTACTACTCCAGCCTGCAACGCAATCCATCGCCGCTTAATAATTGTGGTTTAGGTTGCAAAGGAGAACTTTCGGGTTAATAAGGAGAACAAACCATGTCGATCCAGAAACTGATTGTGATGTCTACCGCGTTGATCTTATTGAGCTGCGCGGCCGCGGCTCAGGACAATACACCTGAACAATCGAAAACAGTTATCCAGCACGTTCCTCTTACGTCCACGTCACCCGTATCTGGCAAAGAGATGTACACGGCTTACTGCGCGGTTTGCCATGGAACGGATGGTAAAGGCGGTGGGCCGGCGGCGGGCGCGCTGAAGACACCTCCGGCGGACCTGACGCTGTTGAGCAAGAATAACGGAGGCAAGTATCCCGCTTTGAAAGTCACGTCCGCTATCCGCGGAACAGCTGATCTGCCCGCGCATGGATCGAAAGAGATGCCGGTGTGGGGAGAGCTGTTCTGGGGCATGAGCCACGGACACGAAGGCCAAGTGCAGCAGCGGGTATCGAATCTTACGAAGTATATTGAGACGCTGCAGGCGAAGTAGGCCCTTCTACCGGACACTACTGGCGGCACGGGACGAAACGGCACAGGCTCTAGCTTGTGACGTTTGTTTCTCGTGCAGGCAATACTTCTGAAAACCTCGTCTCGATTAGTCCGCTTGCGCCACCGAGTTTTCGATTGCGGGGGCGGGCAGTTCAGTTTCACGCGCGTCCACTACGGCGACGGCGACGACGTTCACGATCTCCTCGACTTCAGCGCCGCGTGCCAGTAAATGTACCGGCCGGCTCATCCCCATGAGGATGGGACCGAGGATCTCAGCGCCGCCGATCGTGGTTAGTAGTTTGTAGGTAATGTTGGCCGAGGCGAGGTCGGGGAATATCAGCACGTTGGCGCCGCCCTTGAGGGGGCTGAAAGGATAGGTCTGTTCCAAAATTTCGGGAGACACGGCGGCATCGGCCATGATTTCTCCATCTACGATGAGAGTGGGGTCGGCTTTGTGCAGGAGCTCTACCGCTCTCCTGACTTTGTCGCATGAGGGGTGCCGGGTGCTGCCAAAACTGGAGAAGGAAAGCATGGCAACTCGCGGGACCACATCGAAGCGCCGAGCCTCTTGAGCGGTACACAATGCAATTTCCACCAGGTCTTCCGCGGTGGGATCGATATTGACGCTGGTGTCGGCCAAGAATATCAAATCTCCTTTGCGGGTGATGAGGGGATAGCATCCTGCGACCTTGTGCAGGCCTTCGCGCATGCGGACGATCTGCAGCGCCGGGCGAATGGTATCGGGAAAGTGCTGGGTGACGCCGGAGACCAGAGCATCGGCATCTCCCATGTGAACCATCATGGAGGCGAAAATATTGCGCTCGTCGATAAGGGTGCGCGCTTCGGTGAGCGTAACGCCGCGCCGCTGGCGGAGCCGGAATAATTCCTGGATATAGGCTTCGCGATGAGGGGATGTGGCAGGATCGACAATCTGCGTATCTCTCAGGTCCAATCCGAGCTCAGCGGTTTTAGCATGAATAGTGACGGCATTGCCGACGAGGATGGGCATCGCTATCTTCTCATCCAGGATCGTCTGGCAGGCGCGCAGGATCTTCTCGTTGTCGCCTTCGGGGAAGACAACTTGTTTCGGTTTGGCCTGAGCCTTTTGAATCATCATGCGCGAGATCTCGTGGGCTTTGCCGAGGCGGCGCTCGAGTTGTTCGCGGTATTGCTCAATGTTGACTGGTTCCTGAGCAACTCCGGTATCCATCGCTGCCTGGGCTACGGCGGAGGACTCCCAGACCAGAACGCGTGGGTCGAAGGGTTTCGGGATCAAGTAGTCGGGACCAAACTCCAGCCTGGCTACGCCGTAGGCGCGGCACACTGAGTCAGGCACATCTTCTTTGGCCAGGTTGGCGAGGGCGTGCGTCGCGGCCAGCTTCATCTCTTCGTTGATCACCGTGGCATGCACATCCAGGGCGCCACGGAAGATGAAGGGAAATCCGAGCACATTATTCACCATGTTCGGATAGTCGGAACGGCCGGTGCACATGATGACGTCTTTACGGCAGGCCCGGGCGTCCTCGTAAGAAATCTCCGGATCGGGATTCGCCATCGCGATGACGATGGGACGGGCGGCCATGGAGCGCACCATATCCTGCGTGACCACACGACCGACGGAAAGTCCGAGGAACATATCGGTGTCTACCATCGCCTGGGCCAGGGTGCGCAATTTGGTATCTTGCGCAAAGCGTTCCTTGTAGGGATTCATGCCCGCGGTGCGGCCTTTGTAAACCACACCCTTGGTGTCGCAGAGAGTAATATTCTCGCGCTTCATGCCGAGGCGAATGTAATGCTCGGCAGTGGCGACGGCCGAGGCTCCGGCGCCGTTGATGACGAGACGGATTTTGCCGATGTCCTTGCCGACGACTTCCAGAGCGTTCAACAGTGCGGCTCCGGAAATGATGGCGGTGCCGTGCTGGTCGTCGTGGAANNTGATGTCTTCCAGGTTGATGCCACCGAAGGTGGGCTCCAGCAACTGGCAGACTTTGATGATCTCGTCGGGATCGTGGGTGTCGAGTTCAAGGTCGAAGACATCCACGTTGGCGAAGCGTTTAAATAGAACGGCCTTCCCTTCCATGACCGGTTTGCCGGCGAGGGG
>PLUI01000097.1 GCA_003164855.1 Acidobacteriaceae bacterium | reverse complement strand
CGCGCCTATCCCGGCGATCTCGTCCCCATGACCAACATGCGCAAAATCATTGCCCAGCGCATGATCGAGTCGCGTCGTACCAGCGCTCACGTCCACTGCATGTATGAAGTGGATTTCACCCGCATAGTCACTCTGCGGGCCAAGCACAAGAGCGCTTTCGAGCAGCGCCACGGCGTCCGCCTTACCTTCATGCCCTTCTTCGTGCGCGCCGCCATCATCGCCGTGCAGCAGTGGCCAATCGTCAACGCCTCCCTGGAAGGCGATAACATCCACTACCACCGAAACATCAACGTAGGTGTCGCCGTCGCCCTCGACTGGGGACTCATCGTGCCCGTTCTGAAGAATGCCGGAGACCTTAACTTCCTTGGCCTGCAACGCGGGATCACTGATCTCGGTGAGCGCGCTCGCAGCAAAAAGCTCAAGCCTGAGGATGTCGAAGGCTCGACTTTTACCGTGACCAATCCCGGCCAGTTCGGTGCCGTCTTTGGCCTGCCCATCATCAATCAGCCCAACTCCGCCATCATGGGCGTGGGCGGCATCACCAAGCAGCCGCTGGTTGTCACCGACAAAGAGGGCAACGATTCGATTGCCATCCGCTCGGTGGTTCACCTCACGCTTGGTTACGATCACCGCCTCATCGACGGCGCCGTAGCCGACCAGTGCATGGCATTGGTGAAGAAGACGCTCGAGAATTGGAGCGAAGAAGTCGGCTAGCGTACATCAGGCCGAAGGCTGGGTGGTAGTGCACGCGTGCTTGCACCAGGTTGAGGCGTTGAGGCATTGGACCGTTCCGTCTATTATTTGAGAAATTCCTTGCCGAAATTTCTCAGGATCGACGATCTCCCGTGCCGAGACAGCGTCAACGGTCGCCAGCGCATTCTGCAGAAAGGACATCGCCGCATCCTTTTTCTCAGCTCCTGACTTATTCCCGAAGAGGCTTTCAATCCCGTTTACGAGCGCAGGGACAAACGCAATTCCACGCAGCAATTGAGATAAGAAATCCATATTCCGTCCTCCTTGCAATATGAGCGCCGAGTAATCAAAGTAGCGGCAGCCACTCGGCGCGGCCGCCGCACATCTTAGGTAAGGCTTGCCAAAATATCGTTGAGGTTGGTCAGGTTGGGGTCCGCTGGATCGGTCGATCTAACGATCAGAGTCAGGCAGACTTTCAGTTCATTGGCTTTGGTTAGCGCCAGAGAAAGCATTCCCGGCATAGCCATTCCCTCAGCGTTTGCGTCCGCGAGTGTGTTCGCAGTTGGAGACGTCATGTTCTTCAGATTGGTGATAATCGTGGTACTCGGTACCGTGCTCATGGTTTTTCTTCTCCTGTACTTGTTTTAGTTTTCGTCACTTCAGCCAGTACTTATGTAGCGCGATCGCCACACTAATCACAGTGCTGATCGCCCCATTCACTAGCCGGTTATGCACGCTGTTGCGCAGATCGTTTCGTTCCAGCACGGAAACTTTGTCCTCCGCCAGTTTCATCCGTCCCGGTTGTCCGTTCCCCACCAGCGTGTCCATCTTCGTTTCCAGGCGCACTAGCTTATCCAGCACTTCCCGCTGGAATTCGATGTCGATTGCCTTCAACGCAAATTCTCGATCGGTAATTCCCATGCCTGCATCCCTTCCCACCAGAAACTGCTTTTCACAGCGGATAGTCAACGTGCAACGCCGCCGAATATCGTGAATATTTCGGTGGCGAAGAACTGTCGTATAGCCGAAGAAAATAATCCTGGGTCTCCGCCAGCCGGGCAAGGCTAAAGGTCTCTGTGCTGAACCTTCCCAGTAAGTTCCGGTCGTTAGCCTGCCCCCAGCCGTAGTCGTTTTCCCTAACCTCAATCCCGCACCCGCTTGGTGGCGCCATTCCCGCATCCACCTCCACCGTCGTCGACGTCACGGCGGTGATCTGCGCTTCCGTCAAATCTATCTGGTAGTACGCGCCCACCTGCGCCGTCTGCAACAATGGAGGCATGTCTTGCAGCGCAATCGTCGTCGCGCTGGCCGCATACTCTAGCGCCAGCGGCGACGCCAAATCATTGGCGAACCCAATCGTATAGAAACTACGGTCATCCGCAGGATCTGCAACCTGCATCTCCACCTGCCTCACGATGCCAACAAACGACGCCCCGCGGGAAGGGACATTTACCGTGATCGCATCTCCGGGAAAAATATCGCCTGCGGCGCCCGGCAAGAAATCGCTCCAAGTCTCATAGATTCCAGACCACGCCGTTCCCGTCGCGTCGTCCAGAATCGCTAGAGCTGCATTCTCGCAATCTACGTCCGTGCGCGCGGCCGGCATCTTCGCCACCCGCACGGTTCCCCGAGTTCCATCGTCCGCGCCATTCTGCAGCGACAGCACACTCGCCTCATTCTCCACTTGGGCCACCGCGCGCCCCGCGCCTCGATAACTCGCAACAATCAACTGATTCAGCGCCGGCACATACTGCGGATAGAAATCCAGCGAGGGATCGCTCGTGATCTCGCACGCCGCCCCGTCCGAAAGTGCTCCCACGAGTTGCGTCACATAATTAGCGCTGGGCAGCGCCGTTCTAACCTCTGCCAGTGAAATGTGCGCCACGTATGTGTAGGCCACGCTGCACTGCATGTTCGCCGCATTTACCAGAGCGTACGTGCAGAACCCCGGTGCACTTGTAATCACGTCGTCGTACAATACCGTCGCGGGCGTAACCAGCGTTGCGGGGTTACTTGGATCGATGTCCTGCACTTCCAGTACAAAACGCACGTCGGCCGTCACTGCCGCACCACCCCATCCACTTCCCGCCGGATGCAGTGAAGAGTGGTAAGTCTCCCCAAGACGGTAAACTTCCATCGAATACAGATAAGTCGTAAAAAAATATTGGTGCCCGGGCGTCGTTGCCATCACCGCCCCTGTGACCGATCCACTAATCAACGCCTGAATGGTCGACCCCGCACCGGATGGTGTAACCTGAAACCCTGCCAAACATCCCGCTGACGAAATCGCTCCTGCGTACAAACCACCTATTACTCCTTGCGATGCCGCCGTAAAGCTCACATCTCCATGCTGCAATTCCAGCGCCCCGCCGAGTTCGATTTGCTCGATGAAGCTCACCGTGGTCTGCCCATCCACTCCGCTTCCGCCCGCAATCTGCAACGTCTCCGCCACCACCGAAACCGCTGATGACGGATCGTTCACCGTCCAGGTCGTCGGATCTAAACCTGGCCCAAGATATTCCTCGTCGATCAACGCCGGTTTCGCCTGCGCGAACGGCGGCTGCGATAAATAGAATTTCAAACTTTCGCCATCGCCTACAAAGTAGTCGCGCACATAAGCCTGGGGTTCATTCAGCCCAATCACAGTCACATCATTCACCAGCTGATTTGGACTGTTCAGCCACAATCCGCCCGGCGAGAAGTTCGGATCGCTCTCGTTCAGTGCGTACGTGGCCGACCCCACCGGCTCAAGGATCAAAGCTCCGTTCATGGAGCGGAAACTGCCCCTGGATGCCAGAGCAATTTCGGCAGCATGAAACGAAAAACTCTCCTGCGGATTCACGGCATAAGTCGCGAGCGTGTCCACGTCCTGCACCGCGCTCATGTCGAACGCTCCTGGCAACAAGTCTTGCGCCAGTTGCCGGAGCGCGTTACCCGCGCTCCGGTCCACGAAAGGGGATCTATTCGGCAGCGCCTTCTGATCCAGCAACACTTCGTCGCTCTGCGCCGCCACGTTGTATCGATACACCGGACCTTGCTCTCCCCAACCCAAGTACTCGTATTGCGGCGCTGCGATTACATAGCCCGTGAAGACATCGCTACCGTTCGCTTTACCCAAGGTGACCCTTGCACCCACTACCGGGATTACGAAGCCTGGTGAATTCGCTACCAGGCTGAACTGCAACTCAGCCGGCTGATTTCCTTTGCGCTCAACTTTGGGCGGCTTCGTTCCATCCAACGCTGCCGTATAGTCTTGCGGCCCTTGCCCCTGAAGATTGTCGATAGTTAGCTTCATTTCAGTTATGGGATACTACCTTCCTCGCCTCCTGACACAACCCCACTTGTCGGCAACTAAGTAGTTGCAAGGCGCTAGAGCGATTCTGATTCGTACCTTGTGTATAAGACAGTGAGCTTGGATTGGCACAACTTACCTGACAAATAAGTCAAGGCTTAGCAAAAGCCGGGCTATTTCCCAACGTGGAAAGTTAATTGGGTCAGTTCAACAAGCCCTTCGCCTATATGTCTTTGATTTTCAGTACACGGCCGCCATGGTAGCCGGAAAGTAACTTCGATAGCACAACACCGTTTGCCCATCATTAGTATCTGTGTATGGCAGAGCGAGAAATGAAGCATGCAACGCCACCGCGCTTAACGGTCTTGCTACCTCCGGGAAATCTTCGCGAAGGAACTTCTGCGACGAACCCGTGCCACTCCCGGCTATATTCGCTGTCGCATTCGTTTTTGCCACGCCTCCGCTTTTCGGTGGCGTCCATCCCCCACCCGGACTCATGCTCACCCCGTGCGACCCTGCTCCAGGATTCGCGCTGAGCCGTGGATAGTAGAAGCAGACCCGCCCTCCTGATTCCGGTTCGACGACAAACACCGCCGACCACTCTTGGAAGAACGATCCGCCTTCTCGATCCACAAATGCACTCACCACCTGTGCTGACGACCCAGTTGCCGGCACCCCTGCAAGCAGCGGTTGAGCCAGAATCACCGAACTTGTTGTCTGTTCAACTACCCGTCCCACGTTGAAGGTTACCCGCCGGACATAGTTCGCGTCATTGTTCACAGCGGCGGAATTGCTTACGTACGCCGCCGAAATGCCGGATCCCACATAACCAATCTGCTGCTCATAGTCCAAATCCACTGCGATCAGACTACCCAGCGCAAACCCACTCACCGCACCGGTGCCAAGAACAAGTTCACTCGCCGTTGATCCCGTCAGGACCGCGACCGCTGGAATCGGCGGTCCACCTGAAGGCGCTGGCGTCGAACTCGAACTCGTCGCCAGCACATTCATGTGCTCCGACCCTCCTGCCAGCGCCATTTGCAGCTTGCCCCACTCCCGGAAGTCGAACTCTACTCTCGCCTCGATCGGTCCCCGGAACTGTAACGCAGGAAATGTGCTCATGCCCGATCGCACTACCTCGGTCGGCGTGTCGTAGAACCGCTCGAAGTTGTCGATCCAGCCCAAATCCAGCCAGGGCACAGGCGGCGAGTCTAGCGGGAACGCCCCACTCACCGATGGATCAAAAATCGTCGGCGTCTCAGTGATCCGATCTACCGGCGCAAAATACGCACGCATCTGCCGCGTAATCGGAACCATCGCTGAGCGTAACGGAGAGGTGCTCATAGAAGTGTTACCTCTGAGAAGAAGAAAACTGTAAGCTCTGCCCGCCGTTCCGCACGCCCATCCTGATAAGCTTGCTCATACATCGCCCGGCGCACGGCACGTCCCTGATAGGCAGTTGTGTTGTCCTCCACTCCGCTCGTTGTCGCCTCCTGAAACGTCGGTTGGTTCCAGAAGACGCTCGTACCCAGATCTGCGCTCGGCGACTGCGTATAGTCGTACTTCTCGGTATTCGTTGGCTGGCAGATTCCTAGCAATTCGTCGTCGAGCTGCCCCAGCACCCGCCCACGATCCACCATGCTCTGTACCGTCCCCAGCGTGTAATACGAGATCACGCACTCCAGGCTCATCAGTGCCGCGTTGCCCGCATGCCCGTCGACCACGGTTGCCGTACCCCACTCAATGTAGAACGCGTTCGGTTGTGGTTCCGCACAGGAGGGCGGCAAGTTCTCGACCGCAACCACCGCCGCCACGGTTGCGCCATTGATGGTCACCGTACGCGCAGGATTCAGTCCGCCAAGCCTCTGTTGCAACGCGAGCAAGAAACTGTCTTTTGCAAATTGCATGAACACTCGCTTCTAGCTGCTAGCTCCCAGCCCCTGGCTTGGAACTCCAGCTCGAAAATTCATGGTTCTATAAGATGGTTCTGTAAGTTTGAGAAGGATGCCCCGATCGGACCTGACGGGAAAAGCGAATTAAAAGCTGATCCCCTCACTCCACTGCCGTGACGACATAAAAATATGCCGTCCCCGCAAAATTCTCAGTTACGACTGCCTCAATGTGGAAGAGATCGCCGTCATACTGCAGACCCAGGGCGGCATTGAACAAGTCCTCCGCCGAAGCGATACCCAGCGTGGGCAACTGCACTTCAATCGCTGAAGCCGGCAGCGTAAACTCGATCCTCCGGCTCGGTCCTAAATTGCCCGTTGGCATGTTGTTTGCTACGACTGGCGTGATAATCACATTCTGCACTCCAGGATCAACCAATCCCAATTGACCGGCCGCGTCGCTCGCTGTCGCCGTCCCAGGCAATAGCAGGCTGACCTGGTCCCCGCCCAACGCCGTCAACATCGCATTCGCCGCACGCACCAACGCGTCCCCACAGATCCCGCTTCCCATAATCCCTCCTGGCGCGTCGGACACTGCAAACCGCTAACAGCGAGCGACGCATCTATCACGCACCCTTTATCGCCACATACGGTGCCAACAAACTACGCACCATGTCATCCACCAAAGTCGGCCCGAAATACTGCAGCCGCATCTGGTTGATTTGGCTCGATTGCACATTCAGTCCCGGTGTCGCCTGTGCGTTCTTCACGATCTGTGCGCACGCGACCTGCACTGGCGTCGGTATCGGGCTCCATCCCGCGTTGTAAACCACGTCCACTTCGTTGAAGAACAGTCCCAGCGCATTCACCGGGAAAGTGAGTTCGCCGCTCTCCATCCAAATATCGATGGTCGTCGGATCAATCGTCGTCCACATGCCCGGCAAAGAGAAAACCAGCGCGAACTCCAGACTCATCTCCGGAAACGGCCATTCGCCTCTTCGCGGAATTCCATACCGCCCTTGCAGCGTAACGATCGGCGTCGTCAACGGTGCCACCGTCACAAGTGGCAAGTAACTCAACCGCACTGTATTTAATTCCGGCGGCAGTTTCAGCCGCTCTTCATATTGGTTCACTCCCAGCGTCACCCGCCGGCAGTGCGCATCGATGATCCCCGAAGCCGCCGTAATCCACGATGCATCCGTCGCCGCATCCAGTCCGTACGTCAAGTAGTCCGTTGTCGCGAGATAGTTCATAGTGATTCCTGGTCGTAAGTCGTGACTTGTCAGTTGTAAGCTGCCAGCTGTCAGTGATTCGCCGCGGCCCGCCAACCCCGGCCACTCCGGGTTGACTGGCAACTGGCCACTGACAACTGGCAAACTGTTGTTACCTTTGTATGTTTACCTGGTAGTGCGCGAAATTCGCCCCCTTCACCACAGGTGCGCCAAACTTCACCACCACCATTTGCTGAGTCAACGCATTTGGCAGTCCAAGCTTGAACACTCTCGGATTCGGATCGCTCAGCCAGTGATACTCGATCAG
>PLUI01000206.1 GCA_003164855.1 Acidobacteriaceae bacterium | reverse complement strand
GACGAGCCGACCACCGGTCTCGATCCCCAGAGCCGGCGGCAACTTTGGGAGATCATTCGAGAGTTTCAACGCGGCGGCGGCACCGTCCTGCTGACCACGCATTACATGGACGAGGCGGAACGGCTGTGCGACCGGCTGGCCATCGTTGATCATGGTCAGATCATCGCCGAGGGATCGCCCGCCAGTTTGATTGAGCGCCTGGGCGGTCATCATGTGGTGGAGTTTGCGGTCAGCCGTAATTCCGATGGGGCGGCACTCGATGTTTGGCGCGCGTTGCCCAGCGTGGAGTCTGTCCGGGAAGATGATGGCATGGTATCCCTCAGCGTGAAGGAACCTCATCTGGCGATTCCCGCGCTGCTGGTTGCGGTAGGGGAGCAGGCAAGCGAGTTGCAGCATTTGACTACGCGGCAGGCCAGTCTGGAAGATGTGTTTGTGCGGCTGACCGGGCGCCATCTGCGGGAAGAGTGACGAAAAGAAGAGTGACGAAAAGTTGAAGGGATGAACATGGCGATGAGGAGATATTTTCGCTCCACAGTTTTTCTGATTATCTCGGCGGTGATAGTGTGCGGGCAGTATGGCTTCCCGCAGGCTTCGGCTGACTTAAGGAAAAGCTTTCCTCCGCTCGAGCAATGGAAGGCCGCGGTGCTCGCGGGAGACGCGGCGGCTTTAAAGTCGTTCTATAGCAGCGATCCGGTGGCGCAGGTGATGGCGAACGGCGTCAGGATCAGCGCGGACGCCGACGTGAGCTTCTGGGAGGGCCTGAAGGCGCGAAGCATTGCCCTGGAAATGGTTGCCGTGCTCGATCGTCCCAAAGGCACAAGCGTTGTTTTCAAGGCCGATGTGCAGTTGCCGAACGGTCGCTCTCTGAGCGTGACCGATGGCCAAATGTGGCGGAAGCAGGGTGACCAGTGGCGAGTGATGAGCGTGGAGCGAGCCGATGCGCCTCCCCTGAAACAGCCGACGGACATGAACAAGAATATCTATCCGGCGGATGCGGACGCGCGTGCGGATATCAAGTCAGCCTCGGAGCGAGCCGCGATTGGACGCAAGCGCGTGCTTCTGGTTTTTGGCGCGAACTGGTGCTACGACTGCCACGTGCTGGATCTGGCGTTTCATCGGCCTGATTTTGCATCGGTGATGGCGGGGTACGAAGTGGTTCATGTCGACCTCGGGGAAGATGAGACGAAGAATGCCGATGTGGTGAAGCAGTTTGATGCGACGTTGGATAAAGGCATTCCCACGCTGGTGGTGGCTGAAAGCGACGGCAAGCTGGTTGTGAGCCAGAAGAACGGCGAATTCGAGGACGCGCGCTCCATGACGCCGGGGGCTGTGCTCGAGTTCCTGAATAAGTGGAAGCCGGAAGCGCGATAGGTTGAACCTCGTATGAGTGTTGCCGAGCAAACACCGTTAGTACGGGAAACGGTCCCACGGAAATACCCGCCGCGGCACAATGGCCGCTGGGCCGGATACCGTCATCTGCTGATGGCGCGCATGCTGGAGTTGAGGCGTGAACCGGAGGTCGTGTTCTGGGTGTTCGTGTTTCCGCTGTTGCTGGCGGCGGGGCTGGGGATTGCCTTCCGCAACAAGCCTGCCGATGCGTCTTCGGTTGCGATTGTGTCTGGGGCCGAACGGGCGCAAGCGCTTCTACAAGGTTCGCCGCAGCATGCGGCTTTCAAGATAGACCTACAGGACGATGCGAGCGCCAGAAAAGGTTTTCGCCTGGGAAAATATGATGTCGTGATCGAGCCGGACTCCGCCGGAGGACTGCGCTATCTCTACGACCCGGCGCGGCCGGAGAGCATGCTGGCTCGGTCGCAGGTGGACGATGCGCTGCAAACCGCCGCCGGCCGCAAAGATGTGGTAGCGACGATCGTAACGACGTCGTCGGAGCCGGGTTCGCGCTATATCGACTTCCTCATTCCAGGCCTGCTGGGGATGAACCTGATGAACTCCGGCATGTGGGGCATCGGATTCGCGCTCGTCGATATGCGGCAACGCAAGCTGCTGAAGCGCTTTGTAGGCACCCCCATGCGGCGGGGAGATTTTCTCCTCGCGCTCATGTCCAGCCGCCTGGTGTTAATGATCATCGAAATCGGATTATTGCTCACCCTCGGCGTTCTTGTTTTCCATATGAAGGTTCTCGGCTCCGTGCTCGCGATCCTCTTTCTCGGCGCGGTTGGGGCTATCTGCTTCGGCGGAATTGGATTGCTGACGGCCAGCCGCGCGCAGAAGATAGAGAGCGTAAGCGGGCTCATGAATCTTGTCATGATGCCCATGTGGATTTTTTCTGGAGTGTTCTTCTCCTACGAGCGGTTTCCCGCCGTGATCCAGCCCCTGATCAAGGCGCTCCCGCTGACCGCTCTGAACGATTCGCTGCGCGCCAGCATTTTGGAAGGAACCCCACTGATTCATCAGTGGCCGCGGCTGTTGGTGATGTTTTTTTGGGGTGGAGTTTCCTTCGTGCTAGCTCTGAAGTGGTTCCGCTGGACTTAGTCGTTTCTTACCTGGAAGAAATCTGAAAGTGGAAGGCAGAATTACTTTCCGAAGCTTGGGCCTCGTCCGCGATGAGTTACGAACGAGGCCGGCTGCGGTGCTTGCGAAAGCATTACTTTACTTACGTCTTGGCTAGCTTGGCGGCGGCCTTTCGGACCTTCGCCCAGCGTAGCCTTTGTGCTTCGGCAATTCGTCGGCGGGCATCCTTGCTCAAGGTACGGCCGGTCAACTTGAGCTTCTTCCCGCCCGAATGGCCGAGGGCGTCCAGCGCTTTCCCTACCTGTCCCATCTCTTTTTCGAGACGGGAGTATTCCTTCTGTAGGGAAGCCACTACTTTGTTCATCATCATTAACACCCCCTTGTAACTAAGGCTAACACGGTTAGACAAGACTAGAAATATATTAGAAGGGGCCCCAAGTCCGGAGAAGAATTGGCGGGACAGATTTGGAACTATTGCCGGGATAGATAGCGAGGTTACTAGCCGGTTCCGATGGTAGATAGGAAACGTGGGGTTTGTCGTGCCTTGATAGTTTGCTCGAACGCAAAAGCCAGGCGGATGAGGGTCGGCTCACTCCAGGCGCGCCCGAAAAACGAGATTCCGACCGGCAAGCCGGAGATAAATCCCGCCGTGACGTTGATATTTGGGTAGCCCGCGACTGCGGCGGCATTGGAGCTTCCGCCGGCCACGTGGTCGCCGTTGATCAGGTCGGTGATCCACGCCGGTCCGCCGGTAGGCGCGACAATGGCGTCGAGGCGGTACTTATCCATGGTGGCGTCAATGCCCTCGGTGCGGGCGAGCTGGTGGTTTTTCTCCAGCGCGTCAAGATATGCCTTCTCCGTCAGCGGACCTTTGGCTTCGGCTTTCACAAATAAATCCTGTCCGAAATACGGCATCTCCTTCTGCCGGTTGCGGTCGTTGAAATCGATAACGTCTTTCAGCGTCTTCACGGGGGCGTTCGGTCCGAGAGTTGCGAGATAGGCATTCAAGTCTGCCTTAAGTTCATACATGAAGACGAGCAGCTCGCTTTCATCGAACTTACCCAGAGTTTCAATATCCGCCGGATCGATCATGATAGCGCCCTGTTTTTTCATGGCATCGATGGAGTGCTCCATGAGTGCGTCGACGGCATCATTGAATCCGAAATATTTCCTCGCGACCCCGATGCGGGCACCTTTGAGGCCGTTGGGATCACAAAACCGGGCGTAGTCCGTCAAAGACTTGCCTTGACTATTTGCGGTAGCGGAGTCTCGCGGATCGACTCCGGTAAGCGCGCCCAGCATGATCGTCGCGTCCCGCACCGTGCGGCACATCGGGCCGGCGCCATCCTGACTGTGAGAAATCGGAATGATGCCAGCGCGGCTGACCAAGCCAACCGTGGGCTTTATGCCAGCAATCCCATTCGATGACGAAGGACAGACGATGGAGCCATCGGTCTCGGTGCCGATGGCTGCGGCGCACAGATTCGCCGACACCCCCGCGCCTGAACCTGAGCTTGAGCCACAAGGATTGCGGTCAAGCGCGTAGGGATTTTTCGTGAGACCTCCGCGGCCGCTCCAGCCGCTGGTGGAGTGGCTCGAGCGAATGTTAGCCCACTCGCTGAGATTGGTCTTACCCAGAATCACCGACCCGGCGGCGCGCAGTTTTTCTGCGACTAAGGAGTCTTTCGCCGGCTTGGAACCGACCAGGGCGAGGGAACCGGCGGTGGTCATCATTCTGTCTGCGGTATCGATGTTGTCCTTGATAAATACCGGGATGCCGTGGAGCGGACCGCGAGGTCCTTTGGCTTTTCGCTCCTCATCGAGACGGTCAGCGATAGAGAGGGCGTCGGGGTTCATTTCGATGACGCTGTTCAGCGCAGGACCATGCTTGTCAATTTCGTCGATGCGCGCCGAATACTTTTCCACCAGGGAACGGGCTGTGAACTTGCCCGATTTCATTCCATCTTGTAGATCGGCGATGGTCAATTCATCGAGTTCGAAGGGCTTGACATCGGACGAGGGAAGTTCAGCTTCGAGCTCCCGCGCGGCTCCCCGCGCAGGATAGAGCGGAGTCAGTGCCGCGGCGGTTCCAATAAGTGTGACTTTAAGGAAGGTCCGGCGGCTGGCGGCGGGCTGTGCATCGCTTTGCTTTCGGGGCATGCTTCGATGGGTCCTTTAAGTTGAACGAATAGTGCAAACAACCGAGCATATAGTTCACCCGGCCCGCGTTTACTCCGCTGGCTTGATGCCCGCCGCAGCGTACACATCCGCGCTCTTGTAAAGCACTCCGTTCTTGATTACCAGTCGGCAACGGCGAATGTCGCTGATGTGTTCGGCTGGATTGCCTTCCACCAGCACTAGATCGGCTCGTTTCCCCGGCGCAATCGATCCCAGGTCCTTGTCCTGCTTCAGAAGCCGTGCTGCGTTGAACGTGGCAATCTGCAACGCTTTTGCTGGCGGGATCCCCGCTTCCACTTCGAGTTCCAATTCCCGATGCAACATCAGTCCGGCAGTCGAGTCCGTTCCAGCAAGAATCGGTACTCCGGCATCATACATTCGCTTAGTCATACGTAACATCGCCCGGTACGAGTCTTTATAGAGTTGATCGTTCTCCGCTGTGACCGGGAGTCCGCCCGTGTAAGCGCTGCGTTGAACTTGCGCTGGTAGCCGATCCAGAATCGGGGCGAACTCCGGAGAAACCTTCCCGGGACGTCCGGTGAACATTCCCTCGAACGTGGCCATGGTCACATCCACGGTCGTGTGATGCTGAAGCAGTAACGCAATGAAATCATTCACTTCCTTCGACTGCAGATCGAGCTTCGCGGCATTCGCGCCCACAGCCGTAAAGCGTTCCGGAGTGCGAGTGTCCTTGACCTGCCCAGCCAGAAAGTTGAGGAAGATGAAGTTAATATGTTGTATTTCATCGGCGCCATCCTCCACAAACTGGCTTGCAATCATGCCGTTGGGGATGTGCCCACTCACGCGCAGTCCGCGTTCGTGCGCAGTTTTCACGATTCCGGGGACAAACTCCGGGTTCAACGAGCTGTAAACCTTGATCTGGATATAGCCAAGATCGGCGTAGCGATTTACCGCTTTCTGCGCTTCCTCAGCCGTATCCGCATATAGACCGGTCGGAGCTTGGAATGGGCCATGCCCGTCAATGAATCCGGCCTTCCACACATGAGGGCCAATTGCAGTGCCACTGTCCCACTGGTCCTGAAGGTGCTTTAGCTCGTCAATATCGTTGCCCATGTCGCGCGCGGTGGTCACGCCGCTCGCGATGTTCAAAATTCCGTCAAGAGCCTGCAGGTGAGCGTGCATGTCGAACAGGCCAGGTAGCAGAGTCTTCCCCCTGCCGTCGATGATCTCGGCGTCCTTTGGAACACTGATGGCCGCAGATGGGCCGAGCATCGCAATTCGGTCACCCTGGACGACTACCGTTTGATCCTCGCGCATGGTGGCTTGCTCGGAATCAAACAGGCGCACATGCTCGATAGCCACGGGATGGCTTGGATGCCGTGCCAGCTCCCGAGCCAGGCGGGCATAGCGTGCGTCTACGGCTTTGCGGTCAAGCGCGTAAAGTTGATCGTTCGTATCCTCCCAACCCTCTCTCAGGAATGCGAACCACTTGCCGGGAAATCCGAAAAAGTGCTGATCATCGTCGAGCCACACAGTTTGCGGCTCGAAAGAAAGTCCGGTGATTGCAAACTCAGTCAGGTGCAGTTTTTGCCCATGGCTTTCGACTGTGACATCCGTCATTCGTTCGAGCCTGGCTTCGCCGCCAGGGAAGAGTTTGACGGGAACATTCTTAGCCTTTAGAAGGGCGCTGACGAGGAAGGCCGATTCGGCTCCCGAACCGTTGTTGCTTACGTAGAAGCCCGGCGCCGGAGCCTGTCCGTTCTCAGAAGTACTCTTCCAATGGGCAACCCCGGCTTCCACCGCGAAGTGTTCGTCGACTGGAGCTTTCAGATAGTCGTTGCCCGTAATGTCTGTGCGTACGGGGGATCCGTCCGCCCCGAGGACGTAGTGCGCAGCGATCTTGGGTCCCCGGCCACGATCATTGAACTCGAAGGTGGAGTCGATGCGACCGTCTGGGGAGTACGTGTCGACCTCGTTCCCGGCGGTCTTTCCGTTGCTGACAATGCTGTAACGAAATGTTTGCCAGGCAAGCGCGTCCGAAGCGCACAAGAGAGAGACAGCCACAACAAGGACGGGGAGCGTGATGAGGCGACGTTTGAACATGGCACCGTATTGTGCCACTAATGACCAGGAAATGGAAAATCCATTCTGGCGCTATGGAAGGGGGTTGGATTCTGCGAAACTCCCTGTAGGCCCAACGGATGGAAGCGCCTTTGGCATTCTGCACATTTTCTGTGCCTTTTCCTGGCTCGCCGTGTATAATGAAGTTCAGCTAAGTTTGACTCACAAGCAATTGAAGGTCGGTATCGCCAACCAGCGTCACCCCCTCACTAGCAGCGAATCTTCCATAGCACAATTCAAGAAACAGGAATAGGACTATCAACAATGGCAGAACAAGGAACAGTGAAGTGGTTTAANNAGCCTGCAAGAAGGCCAAACCGTGCAGTTCGACGTGACCAAGGGCCCCAAGGGCTGGCAGGCGGAGAACGTTCAGGCTGTCTAAGTAACACCGCTCTCGAAGCGCTAACTAAAATGCCCGTGATCCGAAAGGATTCCGGGCATTTTTTTTTGAAAAACATCTCGCCTGACCTCAGCTCTCAAGGCTGCTGACACGCTCGCTGCACCATTTCCACCAGAACTTTCCTGGCTTCCAACGCATCCCGCACTTCCCGCAGGAAAGCAATGCGAGCCCCGCGCACACCCTCCGTCGTTTTCAGGCGTACATTAAAGCCAAGCCGGTCGACCGCGGTCATTGCCGCCTCTTGCGACTCGACCCCGGCGCTCGTCCGAGCCAGTAAGATAAGCGCATCTTTGTGGTCGGCATTCATGTGTTCGATGATCCCGGCTGCCACGTCAGCCAGCGGGTCGGGTTGAGCCTGGTCGTAGTCGGACGCCTTTACCCAGCCCATCACGCCGAAGCCTCCTACGTAGTAAACGTCTACTACCTCCATTCGGTAAAAGGAAAAGTCTTCGAAGTCTACCCAGTATTTACTGTTGGCGTAACGCTCGAGGTAGAGCCTTCGAGCGTCGGCTATCTCGGGCTGAGGAATGGTCAGAACATTTCCCACTAACGTAACCCTCGACGCGCCCAGCGGATCCCCATCTCCCTCGGGCTGAGTAACCAGAAGACTGGCGCGCGAATCGGCTTGCAGATTTTGAGTGTGCATAGCCATCGTGCTGATTAGAAAGATGGGACGCCCCCGCGCATCCAGCCCATAGGGCATCACCGATCCAAAGGGAAACCCCGGCTGCTTGCGGGAAACCGTGGAGAGGCTGCCGATGCGGCCTAAATACACCAAAGTGCGTGCCCGCTCGGAGAAAGAAGGCTCAGGAGCCGCCGGCTGATTGCTGGCGGTCGCAGTTCCGCCGTGATTTCTGGGGGATGAAGAAGCCATGATTATTCTCTTCAGGCAGTCTAACAGGCTGTTGAGGACTCGGCAGACGCAGATTCGAAGGGCTAAAGCCGCAAAGAGTTGACGATCAGGATGAAGACGAAGGCTGACTTATACCAGGCGATGCGGAGATTAGTGCCCATTGCCCGGAAGGGAATGAGTTTCCTCCGCGGTGAGGCGAGAGCGGTCGCAGTAACCGTAGCCTTTTAGGCAAGCTATGTAGTTGCGCTTATGTTCAGCGTCGGCTAGGACCTTGGTCTCGGATGGGGACAGTTTTGCATAGTCACAAGTCTCTTTGCCATCCTTGCAGGCGGCCAAGTTGCGCTCATGATCTGCGCTGGAAGTGCGGGCCGCTTCCGATGGAGTGAGTTGGGATCGGTCGCAGTCGTTCCATCCGCTCTCACAGTTCTGTGCATTGCGATGGTGCTCCGCGGCGGAGACCACCTTGGTCTCCGACGGAGTCAGCTGGGAATGGTCGCAAACGCCCAGGCCTTCCTTGCAGTCGGAAACGTTGAGTTGGCGGCGGGCGGTAGAAACTGTCTCGGTTTCCGGCGCGCTCAATTTGGAATGATCGCAGGAGCCCGCTCCATTCTTGCAGTCTGTGAGGTTGCGATTGTGGTCGGAGAGGGATGAATCGCGAGCTTCGGATGGCGTGAGTTTTGATTGATCACAGGTGTGCATTCCGTCGTCGCAAGCGGAAACGTTATTCTTGTGATCGGCGACGGCTAGCGCGGTGACTTCCGGCTGGCTGAGTTTCGAGCGGTCACAAGCGTCATTGCCGCTTCTGCAATTCGCGACGTTGCGAGCGTGGAGGACGAGAGCTAGTTCCGCCGATTCCGACGAACTCAACTGGGATGGATCGCAAGCTTCGCGGCCCGCCTTGCAGGCCTCCAGATTTGCGGCACGTTCATGGGTTTGCGCATTGGCGAGGATGGACCAAAGAGCGAAACAGATTGCCGGTGCCACGAAACGCTTCTTCAGTCCCAGCTTCATAAATGACCACCTCGGCAAATAAACCATACCGGAACGAAATTCTGTGACGAAAATAATTATGTGGCTGACCGAATCTGACATGCAGTTTCGGTCAGCCACAAGTTGACTTGCCGATGCGGTTACTGCTTGTCTTCTCTAGCTTCGGCCATGTGAGCCTGATGTCCGGCTTCCGACACAGCTTTCACAAACGCGTCCGCGCTTTCCGGAATTGGCGCTCTGCCGGAAAGAATGTCGCGGAACATCATGTGCCTGCCGTAAATGGCGCGCGTCGAGTCGTTATCCTGCTCGATTACCGCACCTTCCAGCGTTAAGCCAGCAAACACGCCTTTGGAGCGCGAGTAGGTAAGAACTTCAGTGTTCAACGTCCAGTCGGTTCCGGCGGATGCATGCCGGCCTACCGGGCCTGCTGCAACCGAGCCTTCGCCGGTGAGTTCGAATTTGCTGGAAAGGAGATGTTGCAAACCACGGTCATTCATGACCAGCATAACCAGGTCAACGCCTTCTACGCCGATCTGCAATCCCCAGCTACCACCGCCAACTGAGACGAATGCGGGAGCGCTCCAGCCTTCAGCAGTGCGGCACGTAGCCACGCCGCGTCCGTGCTTGGCGCCGACGATGAAGCCACCTTTAATCAAATTTGGCACGACCACGATGCACTTTGCGCCGCTTAGCACCTCTTCCGGGATACCTTTGTCGGGAGTCGACATGATGGACTGCAGAACATCCACCGACTTCTGCATGCGGTCAATGGTGTCTTCCCGATCCGAGCCGGCAAATGCGTAAGTGCCAACCATGCCGAGCAAGGTCACCAACAGCAGTGAAATTGTCTTATTCATGAATTGTTTCCTTTGGATTGCGAACTAAGAGGAAAAGACTTCAGATAGCTGACTTAGTTCAGGGGATCTGAAAGAGCGAGAAGAGGTGCTCGTCTCTGAGGTCATGATCGCTTAGGCAGAAAAAAATAGCTGGTCTGAATTGCTCACCTTCTGCCTGGCGGTGCAAATGGATTGGTCAACTGTCGAGGCCCCGTATGGCAAGGTTTTCAAGCAATGTGAGCAATCCGACACAGCGTTGCAAGCTTCAGCCTGTCAAGGTTGAGTTGCTGGATTTCAGGGTCGCCGAAGATGCCAAGAGCGAGTTATTACTCGCCTTGCCCCGGCAGCCGTCCCTTTCCAGCGGCTGCTACCAAAATGGGAAGAAAGAACGCGGGAGTTCAATGGGTGAGCGTCGCAGTCGCAATGGTTTTCGCAGCCGGATCGCTGACATCCTGGGTTCGTTCACGAGGTTGTTCGGGATGGTTAAGCCCGCGGCGCCAGCCTGCGGGACACAAAGGATGTGCCCGTCCTGCGGCTTGATCACTCCGCGAGGGAAACCATTGTGTTTGGAATGCGGCAAACCGCTCAGGGTCATGCAACTCGAGCGGAAAGACGCCAGGCGGGGATAACGATGCCAGGCGAGGATGAACAAATACGAGGGCGGAATCATAAAAGGAGAAAATCATGCTTTGGACGATTTTTGTTGTGCTTCTTATTCTGTGGCTACTGGGTTTCAGCTTGCATATAGCTGGAGGTCTGATTCACCTGCTGCTGATAGTGGCCTTGGTCATCCTGGTCATCAACTTGTTCAGTGGTCGCCGTTCGGCATTTTGATCGTCTTTTGAGAAACCAAGTATCGCTGAGTTTCTCAGCCTGCGCCTATTTATGTTGAAAAAGCAGGCGCAGGCCCCGCTTGCCGGCGTTCATCACGATTCGAATCGCGGCACGGGAGGAACTTTCCGGGCTGGAGACCTTGGCAGCCGCCTGCTCCCGGGCGAGATGGGTCTTGGCAGAGGGGTGGCCTGTGCTAAGCGTGCATTGCTGTTTCGCTTTAGCCCGGCACATGGGGCAACGGACGGACAATATATGTCGAAGCTTGAGCTTTGCAGGTTCCACGCCTGATTATTAAACATCTCGGGTTGGAGAAATGGTCAATTGTGCTCTTTCCTGGATATCGAAGGTATGAATATCGAAGGTACCGGACTCGCGAAGGCGCCTAGTCGTGCAGAACTACATTGAGAAGAGAGCTGTGGACTTGTAGATTGCCTTCCACTCCCCCGGCGTAGTGAATGAATCCCAATTTCCTGAAGCGGTTCATGAAGAAGCTGACCCGCGAACGAGTGGTTCCGACCATCTCCGCCAAAGTTTCCTGGCTAATCTTGGGGACAACGGTTTCCGGGATGCCCTCTTTGCCGAAATGAGCGAGCAATAGAAGGACGCGGGCTAGCCTCTTTTCGCTGGAATTAAACAGCTGGTCGACCAGGTCCTCTTCGTATCGGATATTGCGCGCCAGCAGATATGCGACAAACATCTCAGAAAAAGCGGGCTCGCGGTGAAGCGCGTCCATCATCGTTTTTTTGTCGACTCGCAAAATCTCGCAATCGGTCATGGCTGCCGCGGATCCCATCCGAAGTAATTGCCCAGCCAGAGAACCTTCGCCAAAAAAATTGCCTTCGCTGACGATCGCAATGGTCGCTTCCTTGCCCGCCTGGGAAACGACGGTGAGCCTGACTTTGCCTTTCTGAACGTAGAAGACCGCGTCGGCCGTGTCCCCTTGGGCGAAGATGACTTGCTTTTTTGAAACAGATAGGATTTTTCTGCCGTCTCCAATGGTGGCGAGGAAAATGTCGGAGTCGAACTCTCTGTTTTTCTTGCTCGCCGGTGGGAGACGCATGAAGAGTAATTATAATCTGGCGCAGGAAGCGAATCTTACAAAACCCGGCGATGTGCAGAATTTTTCGCAAGTGAGCTATTTTGCACAGTATTTCGAACCGAAGTCCCCTAAACGGAAGCCACTTTCTAGAACACAGTCATCCGTCGAAACATAAATCCCGCAACAGTGGTCAATTTTGAGCAGCTTTCTCTCTTCCATCCGTTCCAATATGGGCACGGCAACGGACGGGCAATCATTAAGACTGACTGATCCGCCGCTTCTCACGAATTCTTCCCAGGATCTCGTGATCACCCAGGAGAGTACAAAATGATCAAGAACACATTTTTGCTTGCCATCCTAGTCATAGCCGTTCCGTTCACCGCTTTTGCCGGCAGTAGTGTTGACTTCACCAACAGCGGTGGCACGCTCTCAGGCGCCAGCAGCGGCATGACGCTTACAGGATCGACGCTTATCGCCGTCAATGGCCTTAACGGAGGAGGCTTGATTACCGGGAATCTGGGAACATTGAGCTTTAGTACGAGCGGCCTCAGCGGCGGTAGCTTGCAGATGGGCGGCACTTTTGCCGCGGGTGGCACGTTCAACATCACAGGCAACGGCACCAGTGGTATTCCGAATGGCACCATCTTCAGTGGCTCCTTCACCGGACCGGTAACTTGGAACTTGGTGACTCTGGCCAATGGAACCCACAACTACACTCTGACCGGCTCTTTGGCGGGGACGTGGTACAACGGCGATATCGTGGATGGCGCCACTGTTCAGCTGACAATTAATACCGGTAAGGGCTTCTTTAATGGCAGCACGAACATTTCGAGCGGCGATACCAACATCACCATTCCGGAGCCCGGTACCCTCGGTCTTTTGGGCACGGGTTTAATCGGCATGGCGGCAATTATCCGGCGCAAGCTAAAGCTGGCATAGCAGGACCTTTGCAAATTGTCTCGACCAGACCCCTTGTGCGGCTAAACACGAAAGCTGTTTTTGCTCCCAAAGGCATTGGGCGGCAGATCCCGGCGAAAAGCTATCACTCTCGACCAGTCCGCAAGTCGTCTAGCTCGCATGTGTTCCTGATGAACCTCAGGCAGCGCCATCTGGCGGAAAGTTCGCGCATGTGAGCTATGTTGCTCAGACATTAATTTCCAAGTCTGTCATTCTTCAGTTCTGAGTGTGGTGGGAGAGCAACGGGCGCTGATTCGTGGCTCTCATTCTATAGGTCGCGGCGCGCTGGGCTCGATTCAAGTCCAGGCGAAGCGGCCACATCCAGCCAATCAGCGTGAGTTCATCTGTGTGTATGCCGTGAAAGTTTCGGCGGACACGATCCGACCCTAAACTCTTGAAACTCGAATTTGGGCGATCCCTCGCTTAGATGAGGGGCTGCCCGGCGACAGTAAAAGAAAGGTGTAAAGCAAATGCCTCTGATTCAACTCCTGGAAGTTCTCATCGTGGTGGGTGTTCTGTTGTGGCTGGTAAATCGGTTCATTCCGATGCAGGGATCCATCAAATCAATTCTGAACGGCGTCGTCGTAATCGCCGTGGTTCTGTGGTTGCTGAATGTGTTTGGACTGTTTCATTCGCTATCGCACATTCGCGTCGGTACTTAGAGCGAAGCCATAGGTCCGAATATACAGATCGATACAAAGCAACACCGCAAATAACTGTCACAAGGAGATAGTGTGAAGAAAACGCTTTTGTTCGCCGCTGCAATCGTGCTGAGTGTACCCGCGGTAGCTCAAACCAATTCTCAAAATCGGACCGTCGAGCAGATGAGCCCCACACCCACGTTCCGCGTGGTTGTGATCAGCCGCAGCGTGCAGGCGGTCAACTATCAGCATCGCAGCGGATCTTCGAAACTGGACTTCGCGGGCACGGATCTGATGCCGGGAGCGAATGGGGTAGCCCAGGTGAACAGCAAACGCGGATCCATTGAGATCGAAGCCGAGTTTGGGGATCTGCTCAAGCCGACGACCTTCGGCAATGAGTACCTGACCTATGTGTTGTGGGCGATTTCTCCCGAGGGACGGGCCGTGAACCTGGGCGAAGTGCTGCTCGGTGGCAATCATCGCAGCAAGCTTCACGTCACCACGGATCTTCAGGCGTTCGCTCTGATTGTTACTGCGGAGCCTTATTATGCGGTTCGGCAGCCCAGTAACGCTGTGGTGCTGGAGAATGTGGTACGCGATGACACCAAGGGAACAACCGAGGCGGTGAATGCAAAGTATGAACTGATGGAACGCGGCGGTTACATCCCCACGGGCTACAAGTTCGATCCGGTGGTGTTGAACGCGAAGTTGCCATTGGAATTCTTCGAAGCGCGGAACGCGCTCCGCATCGCCCAATCCGAAGGAGCCGAAACCTATGCGAGCGACAGCTACAGGCGTGCCGTTCAATTAATGGACACTGCCGATGGCTATGCCGTCGACAGACATGTCGACCGCAAACCGCTGATCGCAGTTGCCCGCGAAGCGGTGCAGACGGCGGAGGATGCGCGCGCCATTGCGGTGAAAAAGATGGACGAGGTGCGACTGGCGAACGAACGTCAGGATTCAGCAGATGCACAGGCACAATCGCAAGAGCAAGCGGATAACGCTCGGCGGCAGACAGCACAAGCCGAATCCGACACGGCGCGAGCCCAGGCGGCAAGAGATCAGGCGGAATCTGACACCTTGAATGCGCAAGCAGCCAAGACTCAGGCCGAGTCCGACGCAATGAGAGCACGCAACCAGGCGATGGATGCTCAAGCTGCAACCGCGCAGGCGAACGCAGACTTGGCGAACAGCCAGACTGCATCTGCCAGTGCACTTTCTGCAGCGCAGGCTGATGCGGAGCAATCCCGCCTGGCGGCGGAGCAGGCCCAGTTAAGCGCCCAACAAGCTAACACCGACAAAGCGGCCATGCGCGCGAAATTATCGGAGCAGTTGAATTCTATTTTGCAGACTCGCGACAGTGCGCGCGGGCTGATTGTCAGCATGTCCGATGTTCTGTTTGACAGCGGAAGGTATTCGTTGAAGCCCGGAGCAAGGGAGAAGTTGGCGAAAGTCGCCGGCATTCTTCTGGCCTACCCTGGACTCAACATTGAAGTCGGCGGCTACACCGACAATGTCGGCGGAGATGCCATGAACCAGACTTTGTCCGAGAATCGAGCCGACTCGGTGCGCGATTATCTGGTACAGGAAGGCGTGGCGAGGAATTCGGTTTCGGCCAGAGGATTCGGCAACACTTTGCCCGTCTCCTCCAACGATAATTCCGCCGGACGGCAGCAGAACCGGAGAGTGGAGCTTCTCGTATCCGGCGATGCCATCGGCAGCCCAGTAAACCCAACCACAGGAAATTTGCAGTAGTAGGCAAAAGGCGCGGGCGACTCGCCCGCGCNNGAGCAGCACGACCAACAGGAAGACCAGAAAGATAAGCCCACGGAAAAGAAGGCTCAACCCGACAAGTCCGCCAAGCCAGAGGAAAAAAGCGCACAACCGGAGAAGAATGCCAAGCCGGAGGAGAAGAGTGCGCAACAGCCGGACAAGACCGCCAAGCCGGAAGAGAGAAACGCCCAGCAGCAAGATCAAGATAAGAACAACAAGCCAGAAGAAAGAAATGCGCAGCAGCAGCAAGCCAAGCCGCAGGAGCAGCACGCGAGTGGCAACGGTGGTGGCCGCATTCCCGCCGATCGTTACAAGGCCAACTTTGGACAACAACACACGTTTCGTGTCAGCCAAGGCGATTACAATAACCACCGCTTCCAATACGGCGGCTATTCGTTCGGATTCGTCGGCGTGTGGCCGAGCAACTGGCTCTACACGCAAAACGTTTATGTGATCGATATTGACGGCGTGTATTACTTGTGCAACCCGATGTATCCCGGCGTGAACATCGCGTTGGATGTCACGCTATAGAGTTCGCACTGTCTTGCGTAAGCGCGGGTCCAACGCTGGACTCGCGTTTTTTTGACAGTATCGCTGCGCGATGAGTGACTCCCGGCGATTCACAAGCGGCAGCTTACACGAGTTAGGCGTCAAAAGAGGCAATAAGGCAATAAGGAGAAAATATGCTTGGAACTGTATTGATTGTGATTCTGATCTTAGCGCTCTTAGGCGCATTACCCAGGTGGCCGCATAGTCGAGGATGGGGATATTATCCAACCGGAGGAGTAGGGCTCATTCTCTTCGTCGTGGTCGTTCTCCTGGTTCTCGGACGCATTTAAATTACACGGCATGGCCACTATTTCCGCGCGGCCAGGCGCGGCTGAGGAAGCACCCCCCGCCTCCTCAGTTGCGCTGACGTCCTTCCTTACCGCTTAACTCTCCGCCGGCGCACTCATCCTTCCTCCACTTACTTGCAGTGTTTTCCGCTGCGCCGGTTTGACTTTCCATCGACTTTCGGTTGACATAGGCGTGGGTTCGGCGAGAATTGACCGGCAAACATCAACGTTGAACCAGGGCCCCCAGATTCAAATGGGCCTCGAATCGTTCGCGAAGGAGAGCGATGTACTTCGAACAGTTTTACCTGGGCTGTTTAGCGCACGCGTCCTACATGATGGCGTCCGAGGGGGAGGCGATTGTGGTGGACCCTCAGCGTGACGTGGAGATTTATCTGAAAGCTGCGGAGGCGAATCAGGTTTCTATTCGCCACATTTTTGAGACTCACCTGCACGCTGATTTCGTTTCCGGGCACAGGGAACTGGCGTCGAGGACGGGCGCGAAGATTTATATCGGAGCACAAGCCGGAGCGACATTTCCACACATAGCGGTGGAAGACGGGTTCCAGTTGCGAGTGGGGAAAATGCGAATCACCGCTCTCGAAACTCCGGGCCACACTCCTGAAAGCATTTGCCTGGTTATCGCGGATGAAGAGAAGTCCGCTGATTCCTCTTCTGTAAAACCGTGGGCCGTGCTGACTGGCGATACGCTTTTTCTGGGAGATGTGGGCCGTCCGGATTTGTCGCGGCGATATACTCCCGCGCAACTGGCGGGCATGCTCTATGACAGCCTGCACAACAAAATTCTCAGACTTCAGGACGATGTGCTGGTTTATCCCGCGCACGGGGCGGGCAGTTTGTGCGGAAGGAACATGCGCGCCGAGAAAGTTTCCACGATTGGCATGGAACGGCTTACCAATTATGCGCTGCAGATTAAAAGCAGGGAAGAGTTCATCGAGCAGTTGACTTGCAACTTGCCGGCCCGTCCGGAATATTTCGTGCAGGACGCGGAAATCAATCGTGCCGGAGCGGCAGCCCTGTCGGACCTGCCGGCTTTGTCTCCGCTCGAACCGGCGGAGCTGAAGACCCTGCTGGCAGAAGGTGCAATCGCGCTCGATGTTCGTCCCGGCGAGGCGTTCGCCGCTGGGCACGTGCCCGGGTCAGTGAACATTGCGTTGTCTGGACAGTTTGCCTCCTGGGCCGGAGCGCTTTTGGGTTTGGATTCGCGTCCAGTGTTGATCGCGGAATCGGAGGACGCAATGGCGGAAGCGCGAATGAGGCTGGCGCGGATTGGACTCGAGGATGCGCGAGGATATCTAAAGGGAGGCGTCAACGCGTGGAAGAAAGCTGGATTGCCTCTCATCGAACTGCCGCAGATTACCGTTGAAGCTCTGAGCCAACGGCTGCAAGGCACAGGCATGCAGGTGCTGGACGTCCGCCGCGAGCCTGAATGGGATGCGGGACACATCGCAGGCGCATCCTGGTGGCCGTTAGATAACTTCAAGGTCGCGCCGCCCGAAATCGATCGCAACATTCCCATCGCCGTTCACTGCAAGGGCGGGTATCGCAGCATGATCGCATGCAGCTTGCTGCAGCGAGCCGGTTTTCAGAATGTGGTCAACGTAGTGGGAGGCTTCGACGCCTGGCAACAGGCGAAGCTGCCTTTTGTCATGGAGAAGCCGGTAGAGGCTTGAGTCGGTCGCTACGCGCTCACGATGGAGAGTTCTTGCCGGGATTAAGAGACTAACCGGTTACTGTGAGCGGT
>PLUI01000203.1 GCA_003164855.1 Acidobacteriaceae bacterium | reverse complement strand
GGGGATAACAGGCTGATCGGAGCCAAGAGTTCATATCGACGCTCCGGTTTGGCACCTCGATGTCGGCTCATCGCATCCTGGAGCTGTAGAAGGTTCCAAGGGTTAGGCTGTTCGCCTATTAAAGCGGTACGTGAGCTGGGTTCAGAACGTCGCGAGACAGTTCGGTCCCTATCTGTTGTGGGCGCAGGAGATTTGAGAGGACCTGTCCTTAGTACGAGAGGACCGGGATGGACGAACCTCTTGTGTTCGAGCTGTCATGCCAATGGCACCGCTCGGTAGCGAAGTTCGGTAGTGATAACCGCTGAATGCATATAAGCGGGAAGCACTCCTCAAGATGAGATCTCCCAACCCGTAAGGGATAAGAAGGGCCCAGGAAGACTACCTGGTTGATAGGCTGGAGGTGGAAGAGTGGCAACACTCGTAGCTTACCAGTACTAATCGCCCGTTCGGCTTGACCATAAAATTTACTCGGTGCAGAAAAACAGTCGTCAGCCATCAGCCTTCAGCTCTCAGCTAGAACCTGAGCTAGGGCGGAGGCAAGTTTCTTCTCGACCGCCAGAATCTGGGTGGAAAAGATTAAACACGCTGACCACTGTGCGCCGACGCTTTTGAGATTTCCAAGACGAAGCTGTTTCAGCCAAAGCTGGTCCAGTTTCGACAGACGAAGCAAAAAAGCAAAGCCGAAGTAATGTGGTTGAAATCCGAAGTAAACAACAAGAAAGTAAACCACACCCAATCTATTCAGTAGTGAGGCATCGCCCTCACGATCTTTGAAATCAGCTCTTAGCTTTTGGCTCTTAGCTCTTAGCCCAGGCCAACGGGTTCAAGCTTTGCGCCGGAAGCCGAGAGCGCGATCAAGTTTGCAGCGATGATTCTTCAGCGGTTGCGATGCAGTTTAAGCCCGGAGAATCAAGCTAGAAGCTAAGAGCTAATAGCTAAGAGCTGCTCTGACTTGTCGGTGATCTTACCGCGGGGGATCCACCCGTTCCCATCCCGAACNNGTTTCACAACCCCGCCCAATTTTCCTTCCTGAGTTTGTCTCTGTTTGCGTTCCCAAGATTGGTATCAAGAGGTGCATCTTAATGGATACAAGCCTGTTCCCGCTTAGAAGCGTTAGATACAGGACCCTCGGCCATCTGCTCAGTCGAAAGCTGAGCATCTCAAACTTTGGCCAGATCGAAAGGGACGTTCTCGCCACGCTCGCTTCCGAGGCCCCCGGCGATTTTCGTCTTGTTACTTCTCTCGAAAACCTCCAGGTTATGTTGGCGAAGTATGGCTTCCTCGATCTGGATTTTGTAACGCCGCGCCATCTGCTGTCAGTAGCCGATAGATTAGACCGCAAGGCGATCCGCGAGTTGGGATACTCGCCGAGGCCGATGAAGCAAAAGAGCGAGGATCGCGGTTGCCTGGAAACCCTGATGGACAGCGTCAAGCAAGAAACGCATCTTCGGATGTTCCTTAATTCCGACTTCTCGCGCGACGCTATGACTCGCCTTTTCGACGAGCAGAGACGGAAACAGTCGGGCAAAAACATGGATATGGAAACTGCCACGGAGGCGCTCACATCGGCGATTTTCGCAATAGTGGAGAAGATGAAGAAGAGCTTTCCTGTCACCTTCACAATTGAGGATGCCTGCCTGACAAACTGCGACGCCATCTGGCTGGCGAAACGTTTTTACCTTTAGCTCGGTGGGAGCATGAGATCCTTCGCGAAGAACGCTNNTTGCCGGCATAAATAAAGGCCGCATTCAGAATTGATTGCGGCCTTTTCCTTTTTCCGCTCCATGTCTCGGTCGGTCGTCTGGTCGTCTCATCTCGATACGACGGAGCACGCGTCATCCTGAACGTAAGAATACTCGAACGTACCGGTGCTCTGGCCACCGACGGCGGCGCCCACCGCCCAGGTACCGTTGTAGGATGATCTCTCTGCCAAGAAGCCGGTGAGCGTAAGATTCTGTTGACATTTGAGGTAAAGGTGGCCGCCGTCAACCGATCCGTCGCAATGCAGCGTGTCCTTCGTCGCCGTCACATTCTTTGTGGTGGGATCGGGCTCTGAAATGCAAAGGTTGCTAGAATGTTGTTGGTGGCTTTGGTCGGAATCGTCAGCGGTAAAGCCTTTCCAATATGTGTAGTGTGTTTGGGCTGCGACTGGAGGAACGTGCAGGAGTCGATAGGTTCCCACCAAGAGGGCTATTGCGGCAGCGAAGGTTGCGATCTGCTTGGCATAAAACATAATATTCACCCCGTAGCGTAGCCAGTTTCCCCACCTTACCTTGGCGTCAGTGTATCCCAAAAAGGACTCAGAGTAATCTAGCAGCAACGCGAGAATGCCGAGCCCAGCCGCCCACAGAAGTTGAGCGCGGGCAATGAGTACGTTCGGGCCCCTCGACTCGCCCACGAACAGTCCCCACACGACTGCTAGAATGCCGGCTGAAAGTATTCGAACGCGATCGCTTATTTCCGATCTGCGCAATTTCGCACGTCGCTCGCGTTCGCCGGCCGGGTCGAACTCTCTTGCAGCTTCCGAGACCTGATATTCGTTGGGCACAGTGTCCTTCCAGTGGCGACATTATATGCCTCGTCAAAGGTTTAAACCCGTTCCCATCCCGAACACGNNAGAAATCAGATTGGCCTTTTCCTTTTGGTCCGAGGGTGCCTGTGCGAGGCGAACCTGACATCGCGGGCTTCAGGGGTCGGGTCGCTGGTTTCCTACAGAGCGTCATGCAAGAATACGAACCGGGGCGGAGCATTCAGCTAACGCACACTTCTGGACATCGAGATGATCGTAAATCTGGAGAGCGCCAAAACGTTGGTCGACATTTTCGTGGGTTCGCTAACCATAGTCGCTGCGCCATTCGCCGCTTACAAGGCACTAAAGGAGTGGGGCAGGTCCATAGAGCAGCGCAAAGAAGAGCTGAAACTACGGCAAAGAGAATTTCGTCACCGGCAGGCAGTCTTCGCGCGGGACCTCATGAAAGAGGTTTTCCAAGACAAGCGGGCTAGATCCGCCCTCAGGATGTTGGATTGGCTCCGCACGGAGTATCAGGACGAATCGGGAGAGAAATATGTGGTTCGCAGGAGCGAAGTTCAGCACGCATTGCGTACCACGCGTGAAGTGTGCTCGGGCAAGGAGGCTCTTTCAGATAAAGAAGAATTTATCCGAAATTGCTTCGAGCGGCTCTACGACTACTGGGAACAGATCGAGGAGCTAATAAAACTGGAAGTGGTAAATTTCGAAGATCTGGAGACGGTGTTTCGGTACTACGTCCTACACATCTTGCGACCGGACGTATGGCATCCGGGATTTCTGGAGACCTACGACTATCCGCGAGCCAGGGTCNNGTCGGTGATCTTACCGCGGGGGTTCCACCCGTTCCCATCCCGAACACGGAAGTTAAGCCCCGCAGGGCCGATGGTACTGCACGCGCCAAGTGTGTGGGAGTCCTTCGGCTTCGCTCAGGATAAACTCCGGTCGTTGCCGGCGTAAATAAAGGCTATCAACAGAAATGTTGGTAGCCTTTTCCTCTTTTGCTGAGGTGATACCACCAAAGCTATTTAAACTGATCAGTTCACGTTTGGCTCAGGCGAGGGTTTGAGCCGGTGACCGCGAATTGGATGGGTACGTTTGCTGTCCGTTTGGAGCAGAGTATTGATTGGCACCGCCTGCGTGGTTCCGAGCATGAAATCGGCTCCGCCGCCATCTTCTACTGACTCGCCATTTGGGTTGAATACGGAAAAACTGCCCAATTCTGTTTCCGTGACGGTAATGTATCCGTATTGATCCGCAGTGATACTGCCGACTCCTAAAGCATATACACCGACCTCGGTCACCTTTAGATTGCTCTTCCGTATAGAAAGTGCCTGATCCCCCTGATTGGTTCCGATGAAAAGGAAGTTGTTGTTGGCGGCCATGGAGCAAAGAGCAGTGCTCCCGCCCGTGAGCGAAAGATCCACCGTGTGGGTGAGTGTGACCGACACGGTGTCGTCAGAGGAAGTGACGGTATCAGTTTTCTCGTAGACGTAGAGCTTCACGGGCGAGCCGCCGGAATCGACGATGTAAATTGCGCGAGAAACGACGTTACCCTTGACAGACGGATTCCCCTCTAACATGGCGCCGACGACGACGAAGGGACCGAGATTCCCAGCAGCATAACAACCCTCACTCTGTTGGGTGGAACCACAGACAGCCCAGCTGACGATAGTCCCAGTATCGCTGGAGCTTAAAGCGTAGGTGGTGTAGAGCGTGGAGTCAGGTGCTGTGGGAAGCGCGGACGAACTGCGGGCCTGCCGTGGAACGAGGGCGATTAGAGCCAAGGCAAAGACTGCTCGAAAAGCGAGAGTCTTAAAGAAATGGGGCATATGAGCTGCTCCTTGAATTTACGGGTGCATGGATTCGCGGCTATACGGCTGCTCGGAGCGAGCGACAAGTTTGACAATGGCTGGACAGTTTTGTCAATGGCGAGGATGGGCGGGCAGACAATCCCCCGCAGGGCCGATGGTGCTGCACGCCCCAAATGTGCGGGAGCCTGGGTCGTTGCCAGCATAAATAAAGGCCAGTCTGAGAAATCGGATTGGCCTTTTCCTTTTGACGTTCCGGTAATCTTTCATGCCTCATCGTGGGGAAACCGCTTTCGGCGTGGGGCGCGCTGTCTCCTTTAGCAGGCAGCGATGTCTGGAGTATTTTGTTGACTCGCTCGAAGGGGATGCTTCGCGGAAGCAGTGCTGTGGAGGTAGGGATCCTTCAGCGACGATAAAACTGTCGCTTCAGGATGACAAGGGGCGACGATAATGGCGTGATGTTGCGGAAGCGGGTGCGGCGAGGGAGGGCGAAGTAGCGGGATGGGGTGACTGGAGGGATGTTGTCGGGATTTCCGTTTTGGGGCGATTGTTCCGATTGGGGACTCGAAGATTACTTTCTTGTAAGGAATGGCACGGTTGGACTCATGGGATGGCTGGAGCTGCCGATCTTTCCTTAGGTAAGAGGTAAGGAGCGTGTTATGGGTATTTCCATCTCCAGTTCGCTCTCGACCGCATCGTCAGCCGCTGTGAACTCATCTACGACTTCGGCGGCCGCTCGCACTCCACAACCAACTACAAAGAACTCGGGGGATACGGTGACTCTGACCGAGTCGCAACAGGTGTATCAGCTTTATAACCAGGGGCAGGCGGTGTCCCAAATCGCCACCACTCTCAGCTTGCCGGTTGAGACTGTGAATAGCTATTTGGGGATAACTGCGAGCTCGAGCTAAAGAAGCGCGAAAGAAGATACGATCGGCGCGCTTCTTATTAAATCAAAAGTCAGGTAAATCAAAGCCAGGAAGTCAAAGTCAAAGAAGTCAAAATCAACGAAGTCAAAATCAAAATCAAAGGCAACGGACAGGAGTGTCCGTTCCACATAAGCAAAGCAAAAGGCCACGTTCGGAATGAGCGTGGCCTTTGTTGTGAATCAGGCGGCTGCTTGTTGTTGATAGGCAGGGACGAAAGATTCAGCGACGAAGGTTTCGAATGGAGTTGGAGTGGTGTTGCGCGAGGATCGAGGTTCGAGAGCGCGCATGTATCCGGAATTCAGCGCGGCAGACATTTCGAGGAGAAGGCCGACGAAATTGTCGGACATTCCCATCTGAACCATGGCGGGACGAATCTGCTCGTCGGGCGCGTGGACGTATCCGAGATTAGATTTGCCGATGGCTTTGCCGATGATGGCGGTGGCTTCGGTGTAGTCGAGATCGCGCTGGCCGTGCAGTTCTTGCGTTTGCTTGCCGCGGAAGGCGAGCTGCAAGAGAGCGTCGGCGGCGGCGGCTCCGATGTCGCGAGCGGCGATCATGGGAAGTTTGAGGTCGGGTCGAAGGGGTCCGATGGTGGAGCCCATCATGCGGATTGCTCCGGCCTGGCCGAGAGAGTTTTCCATGAAGTATCCGGCGCGCAAGTGAAGAACGTTGGCGGAATCGATCTGATTGAGTTTTTGTTCGAGGTGGTAGAGGCCGACGACGGGGCCGGTGCCGGTGGATTTGTCGGCTCCGATGCTGCTGAGCGAAACAATATTTTTGACTCCGGCGTTTCGAACGGCGGTTGCGATGGCGTCGCCGACACGATTCTCATAATTGAGAGCATCGTTGCTGGCGGTGTTGGGCGGAATCATGACGTAGGCTGAGGCCGCATGTTGAAAGGCTTTGGTGAGTGCGGCCGCGTCGGTGACATCGGCGATGAATACTTCAGCGCCTTCGGCCGCGAGAGGTTGCAGGTGAGTTGCGTTTCTGCCGACGACACGAACTTGCTGGCCGCGGCTGAGAAGAGTTTTAGCGACTATGTGGCCGGTGTTGCCGCTTGCTCCGAGAACAACGTACATGGGAACCTCCATAAAGTTGTTGGATGCGGCAGGGTGGGTTTGGACTCTACGGAAGAGCAGACGGCGCCGGTCATGAGGGGTCATGACCGGCGCCGTTGTTTCAATTACTGAGCCGGGGTTTCTGCGGGCGTGGGTTGCGGATTGGTTTTGACTTCGGCATTGACTTCGGGAGCCGCGGGCGGATTGATTTTCACTGTGGCCAGGATTTGTTCGAGGCGGTGAAACACTTCGTCGCGGTTGATGTGGTTGGGGCTGGGTTTGGTTGTGGTTGCGGTTGGGGTGTCGAGTTTGGTGGTTGCAACTTTCAGGGCGAACTCGTAGCAGGCACCGTTCTGAAAGACGTGATAGTACTTCGCGGCTTGATCGCGAGTGCTGGTGTTCGATTCTCCGGTGGAGTTGGTTTCGGCGGAATCGAGTTCCATATCGCCAATCATTAATTTGAGTTTGGAGATTGGCGGCGTAGTTAGCTGCGCGTCGGCCTGGATATTGGGATCGGCCGGGGACGCGGGGTTTGGCTGGGGGACGGAAAATTCGCTGCACTGATCGGGAGTGAGAGTTTTGTTGACGCTGACGTTGAAGAAAGCCGAAGCCAGGTCCGAGTTGGGATACGTGGAGTCGGGAAGTGCGACGGCTGCGAGCGCGACTCCGCCGGGCTGCACGAAGTCCATGGGAACGGGGCCGGAGGAGACGAGTTCGGTGGCGGCATCGCCGGTCTTGAGAGCGTACTTGCGCGGGTAGTCAAAAGATATGCCGGTGGTATCGCTCACATAGGTTACGGTGGGCGGAATTTTGTGGACGACTTTCTTGTGTACGGGTTTGGAAACGGCTTGCTGCACGGGCGGTGCGGGCGCGGGCGTGGGAGTGGGTGCGGTTGTGATCGGCGGAGTTTGAACGATTGGAGACGGGTTGATGGAGCTTACGGGTTTGGGTTGGTCGTTCGAGCATCCGACGGCTAAGGAACAGACGATCAGAAGCGCGGCGAAGATCAGGGTGCTGGTGGTTGGGTTGAAATTGTTTTTGTCGACATTTGCTTGTGCGAAATTCGTCTTACCCCAAGCAACGGAATTGCGAGTTGATGGGGTGTGAAACAGGTTGATACGGGTCATGGTTGGTCACCTCCTGCTGCTGAGCAGCGTTAGGGAGAGTGCATGGAATGGGCCAGTGGGCGGGGCGTTGATTCTGTTTGAGTTAAGGCGAGGATAAGGCTTGATTGTTGTGGTGAGTGGGACACTGTGTGGGAAGCGGGACACGGGGCGGTGGTCGGTTTCGCGCGCTAGCGCACAGTTCCAACTAGACAAATCTCAATCGCAGCGCTAAAAGCGCTGCGCCACCCAAAAG
>PLUI01000245.1:6079-6280 GCA_003164855.1 Acidobacteriaceae bacterium | reverse complement strand
GCGTCCATGGCTTTGTCGAACAAGACTTTGTCCGGCTGCTTCGAGCCCACGTTGGCCAGCGGATTGACCGACTTCTTGTTGCTGCAAGCGGCCGTAATGATGAGCAGCGTAACCAGGATTGCGATGAATGAAACTCGACGTGACATAAGACCTCTAAATTAGATTTTGCCTGTGTGGGGCCGGGTCTCTGACCCGGCCGTC
>PLUI01000245.1:0-6050 GCA_003164855.1 Acidobacteriaceae bacterium | reverse complement strand
CGCCATCCACTTCGATGCGGTAGGCCAAGCGGCGTTGCCCGCGAATCTCGGCTAAGCGGCGCATTTTGTGCAGAGTTGCGGGGATGAACTTCTGGCCCCCGAAACCGGGATTCACTGACATCACCAGGACGTAGTCGACGATGTCGAGTACTTCGGACAGTGTATCCACCGGAGTGGCCGGATTAATCACCACGCCGGCGAGGCAATTATGGCTCTTGATGAGATGCAGCGTGCGATTCAAGTGCCGGCACGCTTCCTGGTGTACCGAAATCCAATCCGCGCCGGCGTCGGCGAACGCCGGAATAAATTCGTCCGCATTCTCGATCATCAAGTGACAATCGAGCGGCAGTTTCGTCGCCTTGCGCAGCGATTTCACAACCGGCGGACCAATGGTGAGGTTGGGGACGAAGTGTCCATCCATGATGTCCACATGAATGACACTACCGCCGCCTTCGCCTGCGGCGCGCACTTGCTCACCAAGGCGGGAAAAATCAGCCGAAAGAATCGACGGTGCCAGTTCGATCAAGCCTTATCTCTTGAAACTTTTCTTTTGAAACTTTTTCTTTTGAAACCTGGGCTCTCGTAGGAAAGCTGCTTGGGGGCATTCTAACACGCGGAAAAGGCGTTCGAGTGCCGAGTAGCGGGTACCGGAGCCAGCGGGGAGCGGAAAGCGGCCCATGGTAATCTGCACATTCGTGACTGCCACGCCCCAACTCGTCACCGCCGTGTATGGACTGGCAGCGGTTCTGGCGTGGGGGACGAGCGATTTTCTTGGCGGCTACGCCACACGGCGAGCCAATGCGTTTTTGTTCACCACGGTGGTGAACATCGGTGGGCTGGTTCTGGTGGGGACGCTGGCCTCGTCGACTCATGCTGTTTTTCTCTCGGGTCGGAGCGTGCTGTGGGTGCTGGCTGGCGGAGTGTCTGGAGGCGCGGCGCTGGCAATCTTTTACCGCGCGCTATCTTCGGGAAGGATGGGACTAACCGCGCCGGTCGCGGCCGTCCTCAGTGCGGCGATTCCGACTGCGGTTGCGATGTTTACGGAAGGGATGCCGGGAAAGATTCCGGTCACTGGATTTTTTCTGGCTGCGATCGGGCTCTGGCTGATCACGCGCGCCGAGGACGGCAATACTCCTGAGGGGATTGGGCTCGCATTGCTGGCGGGCACCGGGTTTGCAGGATTCTATTTGTGTGTCCGGCAAGCCAGCGGCGGGTCGGCACTCTGGATCGCGACGTTCACTCGAACTGGAGGCTTGCTCATCACCGGGGCGATCGTGCTGATGCAAAGAAAATTCCGCGACATTACGGCTGCGGGAGTGCGCTGGGGAATAGTGACGGGCTGCGTAGACTCGCTGGGCACGATATTGTTCGTTCGCGCCAGTCAGACGGGGCGGTTGGACGAGGCGGTGGTGATTTCGTCGCTCTATCCGGCGGTCACAGTGCTGCTAGCGCGCATATTCTTGAAAGAGCATTTCACGCGCTGGAGGTTTGTGGGGCTATTGGCGGCGCTGGTGGCGGTGCCGATGATCGCTGCGGGATGAGGGTGGGCCGGAGACTTTGTTCTTAATTCCGGAATATGGAACGTATTGACTTAACTAGTACGTAATTGTATATTTGCAACATATTCCATATTCTGGAATATGGAATATATGTCTCTTCATCCCCAAGACGTGGTTGTGCTTCTGAAGCTGGTCGCCAACCGCGATGCGAACAAACGATCGACTTATGCGGAGCTGAGCAGAGATTTGTTCCTGAGTACCTCTCAAGTATTCCGATCAGTTCAGCGGGCCGAAACGGCGCGGTTAATAATCGCGCCCTCCATTCTGCCCAACTCCGGCGAAGCGCTTCCACGAATGTGGTTGTGGCCCAACAACAGCGGCAATCTCAAGGAGTTCCTGATCCACGGCGCAAAATATGCCTTTCCTGTCGAGCGCGGCGGCCCCACTCGCGGAATTCCTACTGCGGACGCAGCCCCGCCTCTCAGCCACCACTTCCCCCAGCAGGATTTTCCGCTGCCACCGGTTTGGCCCTACGCGGAGGGTTCGGTTCGCGGAATTGGATTTTCCCCACTTTACAAAAACGTCCCGGAGGCAGCATTGCGCGATCCAAAACTCTACGAGTTGTTAAGTTTGGTGGATGCTATTCGCGAGGGGCGCTCGCGCGAACGCGAGATCGCTATTCGCGAGCTTACTGCGAGAATTGATTCTCGGTGAACAGGTCTGGACCAGATCCGAATCTGGCACAACTGCTGGCTGCAGCCGGAAAGCTGAAACCATTGTTGGATCAGATTGCGTTTGTTGGCGGTTGCGTCGCGGGAATCTTAATAACCGATCCGGGAGCAGCCCCGGTCCGCGCAACGCTTGATGTGGATGTAATCGTCGAAGCCGCATCGTACTTTAAATTTACTGCTCTCGAACAACAGTTGCGGCAGCTCGGCTTTCGTGAATCCAAGGCGGAAGGCGCGCCGATTTGCCGGTGGGTGAATGGAGATCTGCTTCTCGATTTCATGCCAACCGATCCCGCCATCCTCGGATTCAGTAACCGCTGGTACGGTCCCGCGCTGGCGACCTCGCAGAGAGTCTCGATTGGCGCTCATGAAATCCGAATGATTACCGCGCCGTACTTTCTTGCCACGAAGTTCGAAGCACTTCGTGGACGGGGCAGGAACGATTTCCGCATGAGCCATGATTTGGAGGACATTGTGACCGTGATCGACGGCCGGCCCGAGCTTGTGGGCGAAGTCGATCTCGCTCCCGCGGACCTGCGGAAATATCTCAGCGATGAGTTTCGAGCTTTACTGTCCAATCTCGACTTTCGGGAGGCACTGCCTGGACACCTACTGCCTGACTTTGCCAGCCAACAAAGGCTCGGGCTAGTCTTGCGACGGATGAACCAATTGGTCATGGAAGGTTAGATCGATGGCTCTGATCGAAGTCCGCAATCTGACCAAGATTTATTCGCGAGGTGAATCCGCACTGGGCGGGAAGCTTCGAGGCGGAGGCGAGGTGCGCGCCGTCGACGATGTATCGCTTGAGATTCACGCGGGTGAAACGCTGGGGCTGGTGGGGGAATCGGGCTCGGGCAAGAGCACACTGGGGCGGCTGATGTTGCGGCTCATCGAGCCGACGAGCGGGAGCATTCGATTCGAGGGGCAAGATTTGCTGGGCGCCAGCCGGGGCGAGATGCGGCGGCTGCGGCGTGATATGCAGATCATTTTTCAGGATCCGTTTGCCTCGCTCGATCCGCGGTTTCGAGTGGAGGATATTATCGCCGAGCCGCTGATTATTCACGGAAATCCGCACGGAACTGGGAGGGATGGGATTCGTGGGCGCGTTGTCGAACTGCTGCGCGCGGTGGGACTTGACGAATCCATCCTGCGGCGGTTTCCACATGAGTTCAGCGGAGGGCAGCGGCAGCGCATCGGGATTGCGCGGGCGCTGGCGGTGCGTCCGAAATTTATTGTGGCGGATGAGCCGGTGTCGGCGCTCGACGTCAGCGTGGGGGCGCAGATTGTGAACTTACTGGCGCAGTTGCAACGCGACTTCGGGCTGACGTATTTGTTCATTTCTCACTCGATGCCGGTGGTGCGGTATCTTTCGACGCGCATTGCGGTGATGTATCGCGGCAAGATTGTGGAAGTGGGTGCGAGCGAAGAGATCACGGAGCGGCCGCAACATCCATATACCCGCAGCCTGCTGGAGGCGACGCCGGAAATATCGGTCTAGGTAGCAAGAGCTGTCTCTACATGAGTTCATGTCACGCATCAATTCCAGACCGGGCCGCGACCTCGCTGAACTGATTCTCGGCTATGGCTTCATCGTTGGCATCATCTGGACTCCGGAGCACTTGCAGCGCTTCTTGTCGCCGATTGCTCTGGTAGTGACGTTCGCGGTGGTGCTGGCGCGGGGAAAGAGTCGGGATGAACTTGGGCTCGGCAAGCGTGGTTTCGTCCAATCGCTTTGGATTTTGCCGGCGGCCATTGCGCTTACGGCCGTGAGCGTGTTGGTCGCGGCGAAAATTGGGACGCTGCACCCGCTGTTTAAAGCCGATTTTGGCCACATTTCCGGGTATGTGCTGTGGACCATCTACCAGCAGTTTCTTCTGCAGGATTATTTTGTGGACCGGTTGTTGCGGCTGGTGAGCAGCGAGTCGGCGGCTGTGATGCTCGGGGGCACGCTGTTCGCTGCGGCGCATCTGCCGAATCTTGTGCTCATGGCAGCGACGCTGGTGTGGGGGATAGTCTCGTGCGCACTGTTCCGGCGATACCGGAATCTGTGGGCGCTGGGCCTGGCGCAGGGATTGCTTGGGCTTTGCGTTGCCGTGTGCGTGCCAGATGCACTGCATCATCATTTGCGCGTGGGGCTGGGGTATTTGCGTTACCGGACTCCGCCGGTTCCGTGAGCGGGTTGGACGTGGTTGCGATTTTCCACCTGGGGTCTGATCAGGACTTCTTCTTTCTGCCGAAGTTGTTGAAACAAGGGGATCAAGTGGGGGGCCACGTTAGTTACCTTGCCGGTTGTCCATTCTGAGAGCATGCTCGGGAAGATGAAGGAAATCGAACAGCTCACGGGCATCGACTCGCCCGACGGCACTCCGGCGTCGATTTGCGCCTGCGTGGCCAGGATCTTCCAGGTAAGGGAGACGGAAGTCGCGCTGCTGGAACTGGGCGGAAGTCTGTTGAACTTTGTGTATCCCCCAGAGCTGAAGACGGCGGGGGCGATTCCTCTTTCCAGTTCGGCGGTAGCGGCCCGCACGGCACGGACTAAAGAGCCGGAGCTTTTTAACGGCTTTGCGCAGGTAAAGCATTTCAGCATTTTTGAACTGGTGAAGCTGGGCGACACCGGGCTGGACGATCAGGTGATTCAGAAGCTGATGTCTGCCCCTGTTCTGGCCAAGAATGGAGAAGTGATTGGTGTGATTCAAGTCTCGCGCAAGGCTCCGCGGCTGGAGGCGGCGGGGCCAGACTTTACGGCTGCGGATCTGCGGAAGCTGGAGTCGGTGGCTCACTTCATGGGCGGGCTGATGGCCAGGGACGGAAGCGTGGCACGGGAGGCCACGGCTGGAATCTGACGGGTTTTTTGGTCCTACTCCATCCCCCGCCGGAATCATCACGTTAGCGAAATTCTCCACGGGCAGGAGAGGTCAAAATCCCCGCCCAAACGAAGCTTGAGCGGGGCACCATCGAGTTGATTTTAGCCTGGGCCAACCACCTTTAACTGCTCAGTGGAACGTACGTGACTGCACCTGTGTCGCCGTCCAGAATCTCTTCTGCCGGGAACCAGTAGATTTCTTCGTTCCCGTCATCATCGACGTAGGAATAACCGATTTCTACCGTGCCCATATCCATGTCTTGAGGTAAAGCGAACGAGGCGTAGGTGAGATGCGAACCTGTGGCCTGCACCATTTTCTTGTTGGACTTGTATTTCTTGACGGGAATCTGTCCCTTGGTGTCATGCACGACGTGGAAGGAGGCAATCTTACCGCCCTTGCTTTCGACTGATGCGGTGTAGTGTCCTTTCTTGTCGATGTCATGGTGCCCGTCAGTTTTGAGCTTGGCAGCGACCAGTGCTTTGCCGTCGTGATGGTTTTGCTTTTTCGCCGCCACTGCAAAGGCAACGTTGCCAATCGCTAGCAGACTAAACACAATAGCGATGGCTGCGAGAACACGATTCCTGTTCATATCAGTCTCCAAGTTGACCACGATTTGAACCCCGAGCGGAAGATGGATGCTTTTCAGTGAGATGGGGGTTGGCCGGAAGCTAAAAGCATTCGCGGCTCCTGCCGGTTTTGGACCGCCCCCGCCCGCCGCGCTCCATCGGTTGCTCTGGGTTTCACTTTCCTACGACAACTTCAAGGCAAGATCAAAGGCAAGGTCAAAGGCAACGGACAGGAGTGTCCGTTCTACACGGGCTGGCGTTGCTTCGCAACGCGGACAGCCGAGGGCGGCTGTCCCCACACGAGAGCTTGCACGACTCAAAATCAAAGGCTGTCGCGGCGGCCTCAGAGTAAGCCGCATCATGCGCGAACCAGGATGCAGAATCTTTCATCTT
>PLUI01000047.1 GCA_003164855.1 Acidobacteriaceae bacterium | reverse complement strand
AGCAGGCTTTCCTTCAGCGTCGCGGTTTTCGAAACCTGAATCGTCTCCCCGTTCAGCCGCGCGCCGTGTCCCTGCTCCGCAGTAAAGAGCTCGTCGCGCGTGGGATCATAGATCACCGCAGCTACGCGGCTTGCCCGGCTTTCCGATTGCCGGTGCTCCAATCCCCGGTATTCCAGTCCCATGGAGACGCAGAATACCGGATATCCATGCGCGAAGTTCGTTGTGCCATCGAGGGGATCGACGTACCAGCGGTAGTCGCTGCCCTGGTCGCTGAGGCCCTGCTCCTCCCCGAGAACGTCGTGGGTGGGCCACTGCGCCCGGATGCGCTCCCGAATCAGCGCCTCGGCCGCTCGGTCGGCCGCCGTCACCAGATCGGCATCGCCCTTGTACTCAATTTTCAGATGCTGATGAAAGTACTGCATCAGCAGTGCCCCCGCCTCGCGCGCGATCTCTGACATGGCGGGAATGAAACTGTCGTGATTGGATGACATAAAAGGGCTGCGGCTTTCGGGCTTCAGGCTTCGGCTTTTCGCGAACACCCTATTCCATCCCTATTCGCCATTTTNNGAATTGATGAAAATTCTTGTTTGGCCGAAGCCCGCAAGCCGCAGCCCGAAGCCGCATTTATTTCTTGCCGCCGCCATCTTCCGCAATGTACATAATCTCGTGCTTAAAAATGAACAGGTTCGGAGCACCTTCCCGGGTCAGCCGCACCATATGCTTGTCGTAGTATTCAATCCAACCGCTCACAGTCTGGCCATCCATCAGCTTCACGCTGACCGACTTCTGCTTCTCTCCCAGAGCTTTGAGAAAGCTGGCTTCTTCGAAGGTCTCTTCCGGAGGCGGGGTCCGCCCGCGCTTGGCGGCATTAGGGTTTCCCTGCGCACGAAACGGCATGCTGGCATTGTACACAATGCCCCGCTCTGAATCGGGGCATTATAAAAGCCAGTGTGGAACAAAACACACGTGGCTTCCTGCGGAGATACAATACCTGTAAATTGTTTTCTCCGGTAGGAGGCGTGCCGTGAAGCATCTAGCTAGCATTCTCCCGTTCGTGCTGCTCGCAGCATCCTCAACCTTGGCGCAGACGCCTATACCACCCGGAATACGGCAGGCCGATCAAGCCGAGGCCCAGACAGACAAGAACATCCCTCCCCCGGCCACGCGGCACGCTCATCTTGACCTGGCCAGGCTAAGCCAGGATGCCGACGATCTAGCCAGGATTGCACAAACCATTCCTCCCGACGTAGCGGGCATTCAGAAAGGCCTGCTGCCCAAAGACACGATCGAAAAGCTGAAGCAGATCGAGAAACTCTCGAAGCAGCTACGCAAGCAACTTAGCCCCTAGTCGCACAGACACGAAACGATCACCGGAGTACGATATTCGTAATCTTTATTTCCAGAAGGGCTTGCCGTGAAAACTACGCTGCTTTTCGGACTCATTTTGTTGATCGCATTGGTCACTTCGGCCCAGGAACCACGGCCGTCAGCCGTCCCTCCCGGCGCAGTGCAGGCCGGACAAGCCGAGTCGAAGGCTGAACGGGATCTGCCGCCGCCCGTTCCGGTCAAGCGTTCTCTCGATCTTTGGAAGCTGCAGCAAGAAGCGGACGAACTTTCAAAACTCGCCCAGAGCATTCCTCCCGATGTCGCAGACATCCGGAAAGGAATGCTTCCCAAAGACGTCACTCAGAAACTGAAGCAGATCGAGAAGCTCTCCAAGCAGCTGCGTGGCCAACTCAACCCTTAGTCTCACAAAAAAAACCACCAGCCTTGCGGGCTGGTGGCGATTTAACTAACCCTCGGTCTAGAAGCTAACCTTCAACTGGAACTCCATCACGCGGGGTCCGCCCAGGCCAAACACGCCTGTGCCGACGCCCACGCGGTAGGAGTCACTCTGCACACTTTGAGTAGCCTGTGAGAACCCCTTAGCCGTACTGTTGATCGAGTTCGCACCCTGGTCGAGCCAGCCTGTCATAGTGCCCGGAGGCAGGTTGAAGTTGCTGAAGTTGAAAATGTTATAGAAGCCAACGCTGGGTTCAATGGTGAACCGCTCTTTGATCTTCCCTTCCCAGGCAATCTTGAAATCCAGAGCTTTGGTCCAGGTGAACGGCAACTGGTTCGGAGGTGCTGGACTGAGTATCGGAGCCACCAAGCCTACATCAGCCAACTGGCCCGGGGTGAACAGACCGGCACTTACCAATTGCTGTCCGGCTGGGGTCGGTTGCCCCCCTTGCGTGGTGTTGTAACTACTGATCGCGTTGTTCAGGCCGTTAACGTCGAGCGACCGCCCGAAGGCACCATTCTTGGTTCCGGGAAGAGGATCGCTAACAAAGCCGCTGCCCGTAAAATCCGTCTGGAAGATCTGGCCGGTGCTTCCCGTACTGCCAACAATCGCAGGACTGGACAGTGGACTATAGAAGTGGGCGATAATCCCCAAGCGGAAATTAAAGGGCACATCAATATTGCCACCGAACGAGATCTGGTGGGTGCGGTCAAGCAACGACGGTCCCATGTAGCGCAGCGGATGGTCGTTATCCCCAGCCTGCAACACGAAGTCCTGATCGTTCGCGGACACGGCGTTCGAAGGCGCCGTAAGGCCCTGGAACGCTTCCGGGTTTACAAACCTGGACAGCGCATACGAAAGCTGGAAGTTTGCCGCCTTCACTCCCTTTAGCGGGTTGGTTACGTTCTGCACTAACTTCATTTGCAGGCCGTTGTAAACCGACCGGCTGATCGGCTCCAGGAACAACATGGAATTGTAATTCTGGTTGATTCCACCGAAAGCGCATGGGTGCCCCACTCCCCCGGCTGCGGCGTTTAAACAAGCCACGCCGGTAGCATCGCCCGGGGTACCCAATCCGTTGCCCAGATACGCACCCGCCACTCCCGCGGCGCCCAGATTCGGCTCTGCAGTCGTTGGCGCCTGCACCGCGTAGGCGTCGAGGCAGCCAACCGCCGGCGCACCGGCCAAGCCTGCGCACGGTGCGGCACCCGTCCCGGTAGGAGTATAGGTATTTGCCGCACCCATTACCGCATCTGCGGCGCCCGTGGCACTGAAGTATTGCGAGTCGGCCGAACCTACGTGGTTGATGTCAACACCGAGCAAAGCGTGGGTCTCCACGTTCCGCAGAAAGTCGGCGGTCAACACCATGCCATGACGGATCTCGCGCTGGATGCCGATGTTCATCTGAATCGAGCGCGGAGAGATATAGTTAGGAGCGAACAGGCCGAGTGCCGGAGCTTGCCCGGCTGCTAGCGCGCCACCCACATAGCTCCCGTTAACCAAGCCAGGACTAAATGGATAGGCAGCCTTTAGTTGGGTCTCAAGGCCGGCTACGCCGTTTGCGGTAGCGGCAATCGTCGCCAGTCCCCCACTCGCGGTGCCACAGTCAGTGGCTGTGGGGGTAATGACCCCACCGGGGATCGCGAGCGGAAAGGCGCTTCCGCCGAAGCAAGGTGCAGAATCGTACAAGAATGCACCGTTAGGCTCTCGCAGCGGACGGTCAAACAGCACATTGTTAAAGATTACATTCTCGTAGAAGAGTCCGGCACCGGCGCGAATGACGGTCTTGCCATTCTTGGCCGGATCCCATGCGATGCCCAACTGCGGCGCCCAATTCTGATTGGGCTGATGCACCGGATTTCCATAACCAGGGAAGGCTGAATTTAGCGGGATACAAGGGTTGGTAAAAGCTGCTGGGCAGCCCGGAGGGCCCAAATCGCTGTCTGTGCGGCCCGTATCACGCGCCCAGCGTAAGCCCGGCGAAAGCGTCAGGTTGGGAAGGATCTTCCAGGAATCTCCGAAGTAGAAAGCGAGACGATTGTCCGGTCCCAATCCGCCAGCCGGGAAACCCAAAGCCGGCTCAAGCGTCGAGTAGCCTTGGCCGTTGCTGACGATGGCTTCAACCATGTCGTAATTCAGAGGGTTGGAGGCTGTCGTGCCATCCGGTCCTGCGGGACAGGTAGCGCTTACAGCCGCGCAGCCTGCATCCAGTCCAGCGCCGAACACGTTGGCGCTCGTGCCGAAGAAGGCAGCCTGACCGCCGCCCTGGATGTGGTTCCAACTCACGCCGAAGCGCAGGATGTGCTTGCCCAAGGCCTTGCTGCCGTCGTACTTCAACTGGTGGTCGGACTGCGGCGTGGTCTGCGGCGCCAAAAGGTTCGGGCCTACCGTAAACGACCCAATATTGATGCTGACTGGATAATTGGCAAACGGAAGATCGGTTCCCCGAGTCCCGTCCACGATCTGGTTTTGGAATTTCAGATACGAGAAGCGGATGGTGTGGGTGAAAGTGCCGGTATTGAAATCCGCACCCGCAACCGTGTTCCGCGTGACGTCGCGGTTGTTGTAAACCTGGAAGCTGGTGGGGAAGAATGTGGCGTCGGTCGAGTTCTTGAAATAGCTGAAACGCCCAAACAAGCGAGCCGTCTTGGTCAGCTGGTAATCAATACGTCCGAGTAATTCGTCATCGATAAAGGGCGCGGGAAAGAAGCCCGAGTAGTCCTGGAACGGGGCGCTTTCCAAAACTGGAGCCTGAAGATGCTGCAGGGTGCGCTCACCGTCCAGGAAAAAGAACGCCTTATCCTTCAGGATCGGGCCGCCAAAGTTAGCGCCATCCTGGTTGCGCTGGAAGTACGGGGAAGGCAAAATGGAGGCGTGCGGCAGACTGGCCGAGCCGATGGCATGGTCACGGAAAACGCCGAACGCTTCGCCATGGTAGGCGTTCGTACCTGCCTTCGTGGTCACGTTAACCGCGCCCGATGAAGTCAGTTCGTTCGAAAGATCCAGGTTCGACTGCGCGACCGAGAACTCCTGAATAGAGCTGGCCGGGATATCTTCGGTGGTGGTGCCGACCGTCTCATCGGAAACGTCCACGCCGTCAACTTCGATGCGGGCTGTTCGTCCGAAACGTCCACCGAACGAAATCGAGGAATAACCGACCTTGGTCGGATCAAAGTTGGTTCCGTCCTGAATCTGAACTCCAGGCTCGAGCTGCGCGAGATCAAGGAAGTTGCGCCCGTTTACCGGCAGATTCTCGATCTGATTGGAGTTCAAAACCCCCTGCACCTCGGCCTGCTCCGTATTTACCGTTACTTCGCTGGCCTGCACGTCGATCACGGTGCTCTCTTGCCCAAGCTCCAGCTTCACGCCGCCATTCGCCGTATTATCCACTTGGACGTCCAACGATAGCTGGGCAGTCTTGAAGCCCTTAGCCTCGACGCGCACCTTATAAGCGCCCGGGACCAGGGCGCCGGAAGAATACGATCCCGTCCCGCTTGTCACCGCATGAATGGTTTGTCCTGTCGACCCAATGATCGTCACCTTTGCGGCGGGTACAACCGCGCCGGTAGCGTCGGTTACGATACCCACGATACTGCCGGTTGAGACCGTGGTTTGGGCAAAAGCCACAGAGGAAAGAAATAGTGCGGAGACGGCAATCAAAGCCAGCACCATAAATCGCGCGCTGAGGTGGGAGGAATTGAATTTCGACATCGTAGACCTTCCTTTCGGAATTGTTCTCATCTGAATTTTTGCCAGCATGCTCCCAGAGTCTCTTCCTCCAGAAGCGGTATAAGAAAGTTTGAAATCCTTCTATCAGGGGACCGACAGGATGCGATCCCAACTTCGTCGCAGAAAATCACACCACTCGAAGCAGTCCCCCAAACTGAAGATGATTCCCAATGCCTAAAGCAATTTTCCAGCCACCTAGGGTCGATCTGGGAGCAGACAAAACATCCCTATATTTTTCAGTAGTTTACAATGATTCAAGAAGAAAACCGAATGCACGATCGCGCTCCGGGCGCGCCAGAAATCCTAAAAAACATATATTCAATCTGTAAAAGGAAATCTCTCTCGGTTGCTGCGTAAGTTAACAGCCGTGGCCGCGTTGTTATGTTTTGAGCCTAACTCAGCCCTGATTTGGCCGAGCTTCGATCTGGCCGAACTTCGAATCTGGCCGAACTTCTCGCACGGCCCTACGACCATCAGAAATCAGACTTGAAAGTGTAGTAGCCGGCCCGGTGCCGCACCCGGTAGCTGGCGGAGTCCGGCGGACCCGCAACCCCGACCTCGATACGCCGGAACTGGGAGTTCGACGTGCGCTGCGACGGATAGTAGGCCAGCAGGTACTGCGTCCGGAGCTCGTCGCTGATCTGGCGGAAGGCGTCGTCCAGTTGCGACATCGAAGTGGCATAGTAATACTTGCCGCCGGTATCTTCCGAGATCTGGATCAGCGCGTGCTCGCCCCCGGTTTCGCGTCCGGCGCTGTTTTCGATGGGCACGACGATAATGCTGTAGACAATGCTCTCGGCCTCCTCGGCCGCCCGCACCGCATCTTTGTAATCCATTTTGCTCACCGTATCGCCCCCGTCGGTAATCAGCACCAGAACTTTCCTTCCCTGGCGGTGGCCCAGCGAGCGCGAGGCTAGAAACACCGCATCAAACAGCGCCGTGGCCGCGCCCAGCCGAATGTGGTCGATGCCATCGTCAATGCGCTTCAGGTCGGACGTGTAAGAAGTCGACTGCAACACCGTTTCACTGAACCCGAACACCGATAACGCATCCATCGGCCGCATAATGGCCCGCGCAAAGCGCTTGGCGGAGGCCTGCTCCAGCGGCAGATCGTGCCGCGTGCTCAGGCTGGTATCGATGGCCAGGGCGATCGAAAGCGGCACCGCCGATTCCTTATCGAACACCGCAATCGTCTGCTCCCGCCCATCTTCCTGCAGCGTGAAGTTTTCCTTCTTAAGTCCCGCCACCGGCCCGCCCTGCGCGTTGGTGACGGTCACGTAGACGTTCACCAGCTTCACGTCGACTTTGAAAGTCGGGGTGGAGTCGTTCGTCGATTGATTCGGTGGAGCAGACTGTTGCGCCAGCGCCGCGGCGGAAGCCAGCAACAAAAGAATCAGAGTTGCAGATTTTCTCATTCGATAAAAGAAATATACGTGGGAACAGCCGCCTTCGGTCCAGCCGGGCAAAGCGAGGCATCCGGCATGCTTAGCCCGTTCACTTAGATGCGCCGTCCGCATCCGGGCTGCCCCGGGGCTCGGAATTTAGCCTCAGGAATTTACGCGCGGAATTTCGGCGGGGAACGGTTCCCCATCCGCCCACACCGCGCCATCCTCAAAATACTCTTTCTTCCAGATAGGAACCGTGCGCTTCAGTGTGTCAATCAACCATCGGCACGCATCGAACGCCGCGGCGCGGTGCGCGGATGCAACCACGATGAGCACGCTGGTCTCGCCAATCTCCAGGCGCCCTAGTCGATGGACCAAGGCAACGTCGCGCACCTGGAATTGTTTTAGTGCCTGCTCGGCCAGCCCGTCCATCTGCTGCAGCGCCATCTCTTCGTAGGCTTCGTAGTCGAGGTAGAGCGTCTTGCGGCCTCGCGTCTGGTAGCGGACCACGCCTTCGAAAACGACAGCCGCCCCGTCCTCGCCTCGCTTGATATTGGCGAGTATCCCAGATGTATCAATCCGATCGCGGATTATCGAAGCGTAGCGCCGGCGTCCCGCCGGCAATCCGGAAGCCGTGTCGCACTCCGCGGATTCTCCCGACCCGCCACTCACCGGCGGCAGCAGCGCCACCTCGTCGTCAGACTTCAATTTTGTATCGGCCCCCGCATATTGCTGATTCACCGCGACGGCGATTGAACCCAGAGCCTTCTTCAGCGAGGGAATCTGCGACTCCAGGCGCGCCAGCACATCGCCAGTCGTAGCCCCTTCCGGCAGCTCCAGCGTGTCGCCGGATTTCCCCGCCAGATCTTTCAACCGGCCAAAGAAAAGAACGCGCACGTGCATGGATCGCATAGACGTAGATGCCTGCGGCCAGTCTACCGCGAACTCGACTACTGCAGCGCAACCACCTGGCTTCCTGCCGGCACCACCAGCAAGCCCTGGCCGGCTCCCATTCCGGCTTGCGGGATGGGAAAATACTCCCCACAAGAGATGGTTTCTCCAACATTCATCGAAACCACCTGCTTACCCGTCGCGCTACGGTATCCAATCAGGCTTCCCGTGCTGGTGCCGGTGTACACCACCCCATTCACCACGATCGGCGAGCAGGAATATGTTTCTCCGGCGCTGGCTACCGCCGTCCATAGCGTGTCTCCAGTAGAAAGATTGACCGCCGTCAAGGTGTCCGCTTCGGTGTAAAACGCAGTCTTCCCCAGGAAGGCCGGCATGTACTCGCTGTTGAAGCCTCCAACCACCCCCCCGGTCGAGGCACTCAGCGTGATCCCGTCAGTCGGATAGTTATCCAGCAGATCGCGGACATAAACCAGCCCATCGTAAACCGCCACCGTTTCCCCGCCTCCACCTTCGCAGGGTCCACTGTAATGCCATGCCTGCTTGCCCGTCTTGGGATTGAACCGATAAGTCTGCGGACAGGCGTAGGAAACATACACGCCACTCGCGGTCACTGCGGGATTCGATGAATCGCCATTTTCCACGCTCCCCGTCCACAGCGTTTCTCCGTTTTTTTCGCTGACCGCGTAAACTGTGCCCCCGTCGCCGGCGCCGCCGGTGTAAACAACCCCGTTCAACGCGGTGGGCGACGAACTGAAGGAATATTGCCCCGCCATGTTTGCACTCCAAACTTCGTGGCCGTCACTGGCCGCAAAGGCAAAAATGCCGCCGCCATCGAACGGAGGCGTCTGCGTGGTAATCACAAACAGATTTCCATTCTCGTAAGCCGCTCCAATCCAGCTTCCGAAGCCCTCCGGAATTGGCTGCGTCCAAACGGTTGCTCCCGTCGTCCCATTCAACCCGTAAATGGTCGACGGAGTCGAGTCGCTTCCTCCCCCGATCACGAAAACCATTCCATCCGCAATGATCGGATAAGAAGCGGTCCCCACCACTGCCACCGACCACTTCACCGCAAGCGGAGGCGTCACCCCCTTCGTCTGTATCGCTCCCGTATGATTAGGCGTGATCTGGTAAGTAACAGAAAGATCAGTCTGGGCCGCGGCGGAAATTCCCAAGGCTAAAAGAAAACTCCCGAAGGCGTACTTAGAGAAAAAACTAAGAATTCCCATTACTCCTCCTCAAACGACGCGACCGAATTGTAATTCCAAAACTTGCACCCGTGTAGAGGTATAAAGAATGGAGACTCTGGTCCGTTCCGGCTGGGATGAGAATGGGCGGCTACCCTCCTCGCGCTCGCGAAACCTGCACCCTCATTCAGTGCGCCGAATCGGATGGGAAGCCTTGTCAGAGGTGAAGCATAAACTCCGGCAATTCGCGTTGCTCATAAGTTCGCGTGGATCATTTCGCATTGACCGTAAGGAAGACGATGACCGCAAGGAAGGCGCCCGTAAGGAAGATGAATGAACCATCCCCTCCCCATTCTCGGCATCGCCGGCAGCCTCCCGCCTCTTTTTCCAGCGCAAGTGAGCCCTCTAAAGCAAAGCCCGCCCAACCCGCTTGGACTCGCTGCTAGCCGCTAGCAGCCCTCTTCGTTACGGCCATTTGACCACACCTGCTGCCGACATACCGGCACTCGTCGCTAAGCTCCCGGCTATACCTGAGTTAAAGGCGTGTCGAAAAAGATACGCTCTCTCCAGTTCTCCACGAAAAATAGTTGCTTAATGTTCCAACCGGAACATTAAGACTAAAACCAAAAAAATTGCCAGCCCCTAAGGACTGGCAATTGATCACTGGCCACTAAACACTGGCAACTGTTTTTAAGCCTGCGCGAACGCCTTGTCATGAGCCGCCGCCGGCGTCGTCGCCAGCATCTTCGCCGCGGTCGACTCCGCCACTGCCGGCAGCGAGACCCGCAACGCCTCATCAATCGTCTTCACGTAATGAACCGTGAGATTCTCGATCTGCTCTTTCGTCAGGTCTTCCTCGACGTTCATTTTATTTTCCGCCGGCAGAATCACGTGGGTCACTCCCGCGCGCTTGGCCGCCAGCACTTTTTCTTTAATGCCGCCCACCGGCAGCACGTTGCCGCTGAGCGTGATCTCGCCCGTCATCGCCAGCAACGGACGAATGCGATGGCCCGTCAACAATGACACCAGCGTAGTTGCCATGGTCACGCCCGCCGAAGGCCCATCCTTCGGAATCGCTCCCGCCGGCACGTGCATGTGAATGTCGTGGTCGGCGAAAAAGTTTTCCGCAATGCCCAACTGCGCCGCATTCGACCGCACCCACGTAAGCGCCGCTTGCATGGATTCCTGCATCACCTGGCCAATCTGCCCGGTCATGGTGAATCCACCTTTGCCCTTCATGGCATTCGCTTCGACGAACAGCACGTCGCCGCCCGATGGCGTCCAGGCCAAACCTACAGCCACTCCCGGACGCTCCGTGCGTTCCTCAATCTCCCCTTCGGTGCGGATCTTGATGCCGCCAAGAAATTCCTGAATGATCTCCTGCGTCACCACCAGCTTTTCCGTTTTGCCCTCGGCCAGCCGCCGCGCCTGCTTGCGGCAGATGGTTCCGATGGTGCGCTCCAGGCTGCGCACCCCCGCCTCGCGCGTGTAGTGGCGAATCACATAACGCAACGCGGCCTCGGGAAATTCGATCTGCCCCGCCGTGATGCCATTCTCGTCCACTTGCCGTGGCACCAGGTAACGCACCGCGATGTGCAGCTTCTCTTCCTCGCTATAGCCCTGCAGTTCGATGATCTCCATACGATCGCGCAACGGCTCGGCGATGGGATCGAGCATGTTCGCGGTCGTGATGAAAAGCACCTTCGACAAATCGAACGTCACATCGAGATAGTTGTCGCGGAAGCTCGAATTCTGTTCCGGATCGAGCGCTTCGAGCAACGCCGAAGCCGGATCGCCGCGGAAGTCGCGCCCCACTTTATCGATTTCATCCAGCATGAAAACCGGATCCTTCGTCTCCGCACGGCGAATGCCCTGGATGATCTGCCCCGGTAATGCTCCGATGTAAGTGCGCCGATGCCCGCGAATTTCGGCCTCGTCGTGCACACCGCCGAGCGACAGCCGCACAAATTTGCGCCCCAACGCGCGCGCGATCGACTTACCAAGCGAAGTCTTCCCCACGCCTGGAGGACCGACGAAGCACAAGATCGGACCTTTCATATTCGGCTTCAGGCGCCTGACAGAAAGATAATCGAGAATACGATCCTTAACTTTTTCCAGGTCGTAGTGATCCGTGTCCAAAATCTCCTTGGCCTTCGGAATCTCGATTTCTACCCCGGAGGTTTTGGCCCAGGGCAGCACGGCGAGCCACTCAACGTAGTTGCGCGTAAGCGAATAATCCGCGGCCATGGGAGACATGCGCGCCAGGCGACCCAATTCCTTGAGCGCTTCCTTCTTCACTTCGTCGGGCAT
>PLUI01000178.1 GCA_003164855.1 Acidobacteriaceae bacterium | reverse complement strand
CCGAACATCTGCACCATTCACGAGATCGGCAAGCACGAAGGTCAGTCGTTCATCGTCATGGAATTTCTTGATGGCATGACGCTGAAGCATCGGATCGGCGGAAAGCCCCTGGAGATCGAGACTGTCTTGTCGTCAGGAATTGAGATCGCGGACGCCCTCGATGCAGCCCATTCCGCTGGCATCGTTCATAGGGACATTAAACCCGCAAACATTTTTGTTACAAAACGCGGACACGCGAAGATTCTGGATTTTGGTTTGGCGAAGGTCACTCCTGCAGCAAGCGCCGCGATTGGGATGTCGCAAGCGACCGTCGAATCGAGCGCCGAGCACCTCACGAGTCCCGGTGCTGCCTTGGGAACAATCTCGTACATGTCACCGGAACAAGTGCGTGCCAAAGAAGTCGACGAACGGACGGACTTGTTTTCGTTTGGAGTGGTTCTGTACGAGATGGCGACTGGAACGTTGCCGTTTCGAGGGGAAAGTTCAGGCGTAATCTTCGATTGTATCCTGAACAAAGCCCCTGCACCACCACTGCGGCTGAATCCAGACCTTCCACCGAGGCTGGAAGACATTATCCACCGTGCCCTTGAGAAGGATCGTGAACTTCGCTATCAGCACGCGTCGGACGTGCGCTCGGAGTTGTTGCGGCTGAAGCGCGATACGGATTCCAGTCGCCACGTCTCGACGCCGCGTGCAGAGTCGACCTCGGTCACGCCAACAGCGATCTCGTCCGCGAATAGCAGCAGAGCCGTCGCCACCGTCGGGAAGCAGCATCGCTGGGGAATCACAGTTGGCGTAATTTTCGCTCTAATCGTGCTCGGCGCACTAGGTTTCGGCGTGTATTCGTTCTTGCATCATCCTGCTTCTGCGCCCTTCCAGAACTTCACCATTACGCAGGTCACCAATACGCAAGTCCACAACTCAGGCCTGCTGGGTTCCACCGCTATTTCGCCAGACGCCAAGTTCGTGCTTAGCGTAATCGACAACGACGGACTCCAGAGCCTCTGGCTTCGCAACGTGCCCACGGGTAGCGATGCGCAAGTTGTCGCTCCCACGCCCAGCGGTTATGCAAGTCTGACGTTTTCATCCGACGGAAACTACTTCTATTTCCGTAAAGCCGTGAATGCCCTGAGCACACACCACGATCTATACCGTGCTCCGTTGCTGGGGGGCAATCCGCAAGTCATTGTGCGGAACGTCAACAGTGACATCACGCTTTCTCCCGACGGGCATCGGATCGCCTATGTTCGTGCGAACGATCCTGAGATCGGCGGTTTGCTCACCGCGACGGTGGACGGGAACGACGAAAAGGTCTTGCAGACTGTGGAGGTCGGGTCATCGACTGACTTCGCACACCACGTGGCATGGTCTCCCAGCGGCAACCAGATCGCTTATCAGCTGGTTTCAGCCGGGTGCAGCCACGGGCGGAATTGAGCTATTCGATCTTGAAACCGGCAACGCCCGACGCCTTGCCACCTTCGACGACAAGTACCTTACTGGATTGAGTTGGCCGCCCGATGGACGGCAAATCCTTATCAACTACTGGAGCCGACCCGATGCTTATCGTGGACAGATTGGATGGGTGTCAAGCACGGGAGGGGACATCCACCCAATCACTCGGGATGCGAACCGTTACGACGGGGTAACTAGTTCCGCCGATGGGAGAACGCTCGCTACCGTTCAGACTAAAATAACCAATAACCTATACCTTCTTCCTGGAGCAGGAAGCCAATCCCCGCAGGCCGAGCCTCTGTCCTCGCAAGGGGGCAACTTTGTTGGTGTCAACTGGCGTGATGTCAACTGGACCGCGGACGGGAAGCTACTCGCCAGTGATGGGCCTCGCCTGTGGACAATCGACGTGGGCGGAAAGAGTGCGACCCAGTTGTTCGGCGACCCCAACACAAGCATTGGCTGGTTGACGACCTGTGGCAACCGCTATCTTATTTTCAATTGGGCCTTCCGTGAAAGCACAAGTTTGTCGAGCATCTGGCGGGCGAATGCGGATGGGTCGGGCCCCGTGGAGCTAACCAGCGGCAAGCGCGATCTTCATCCTGTTTGCTCACAGGATCAGAAGTGGGTCTTTTATTACGACGCATCCGCTCAAGGGATTAAGCGTGTGCTGTTGGACGGGTCAGGCAAACCTGAAGCACTTCCGCGTAACGGCGACTTCCAAGGGTTCATTGTTTGGGCGAACATGGAGATGTCCACTGACGGAGGGTCTTTGGCTTACGTGGTCGAAGTTGTAAATAGAGAAACACAAGAGGGTACGCGAAAGATCGCGTTGTTAAGTCTCGAATCACCGACATCGCCCCGGCTGCTCGATGCTAACTCGCACATTTCAGGTGGCGTGAAGTTCACACCCGACAGAAAGGCCATTGCATATCCGATTCGCGAGAACGGAGTGGATAACGTCTGGGTGCAGCCGCTCGACGGTTCGGCTGGACACCAGATCACGAGCTTTAAGTCTGACCAAATTGCTTCGTTCCACTGGTCGCCGGATGGCAAGAGGATCGCCGTGCTCCGCGTACACTCAGAATCAAACGTGGTGCTGATCCAGGAAACGAAGCCGTAAGGGTTGTCTTGACTCTGACAGCGTGCGCTTTCCTAATTGGCCGCTGGGGAAACACTTAGCGCCCCCTTTCTTGGATTTTGCCCGAATACGGCCAACCCGGAAGTTATGCACAGAAACCAGTCTCACCGCGGGCCAAAAGTCGGTTTGTAGGAAGTTTCACCACATAGGTAACGATAAACGCGCTTGTGGTAATTGACGGGTCGACTCTCGCATTGTCGGCAAACACGAACTTACGCGAGCCTGCCCTGGAACGGCAGCGCGAAACCCCAATCACTCGATTTTCCCCCAGCATTCCTGCCAAGAATAATCGGTCGTTCGATTGGTTCGTAGTCGGCGAGAAGGAAAAGCGTCAGAGAAGGCGGGCGGAGAAACCGCCTCTGCAGAACGTTATTGTACAAAATTAAAGCATGTGAGTAAACAATTGATAATAAAAGAGATATTGGTGGATTGGAGTCGAATCTTTCAGCGTGTTGACAGCACGTAACTTATTGATTCTAGGAACTGCCACAAGGGCGAAAAAGGCCCCATTGCCCGATCCATTGTACGTTTATTGTACGAAAATACTCTCGCTCTGGGGTTCCGCAGAAACCACAGTGGCCATAGTATCCCCCAGATCCACCGGGCTGGATCGATAAAGACACCCAGCCTGCTTCCGATACTGAAAAGCCGCCGACGAACCGTTTTCATCTTACCGCACGAGTTCTTCTAGCGAACGTGTTGTGCTGCATCTTCGATCAACGCTGCAACCTCCTTCGGGTGCGAGACGTAGACCGAGTGGCTGGCCCCCAGAACTTCGACCTTGTGACTGCCGGCCCTTTTGGCATACCAACGTTCAAGGTCGGGATTGATGGTTCTGTCACTTCCGGCTACCAACATCCAGCTTGGTTTGCTTTTCCACGCTGCCGTGGTGATGACTCCTTTGAAATTCTCGGCCTTGTTCATCACCTGCGATCGCGCCATGAATGCGGCCTGCTCCACCGGCAGATCGGCTGCGAAGTATTCGTGGAATTGCGCCGGGTCGATATAGGTGAAACCGTCCGGTGTGTTCTTTATGGCACCCGATTTGGCGAGGTCGCTCGGAAAGCGCTTTCCGTCGTCTGACTCTTTCTCGCCGGTATCTGGCATGTGGGCCGCGATATACACCA
>PLUI01000163.1 GCA_003164855.1 Acidobacteriaceae bacterium | reverse complement strand
CGATGCAATGGACCTCGCTGGCGTACAGAAATACGGGGAGAAGGTCGGCGACACGCTGGCGCCTTTCAATGGCCACTATCACTTTCTCGTTGGTGGCGGCGCCAAGATCCAGGCTCTCGATGGCGAACCGCCAAAGGGGATCGTGGTGCTTGCTTTCGACAGCGCGGAGAAAGCGCGTGCGTGGTACGACTCGCCAGCCTATGAGGCGATCAAGCCGATCCGGCTAAGCGCGACGAAGGGCCGCATGTTCATCGTCGAAGGCCTCGCCCCCCAGTGATGGGACGTGACAAATGCAGATTACCCAAGTGTTGACAGGTCCTCAGACGAGTGCGGGGTTGGAGGGGTTTTGGAATGTTAAGTAAACTCCCAGAAGACTGATTTCGTGGCCCAACCTGAACCCCTAATCCGCAATATTTCGGACACGGCACTCCTGGCCGCGGTCTATCGGGCGCGCGAGACCGAACGCCAAGATGCGCTCTTTCGCGATCCCTTTGCGCGCCTTCTCGCCGGCAAGCGCGGTGATCAGATCGCCGACTCCATTCCCTTCAGCGACCGCAATGCCTGGGCCTGGGTGACACGCACGTACATCTATGACCAATTCATCGCTGAACAGTGTAAGCAAGGCGTGGATATGGTCGTTAACCTCGCCGCTGGCCTCGATACGCGCCCCTATCGCATGGCCCTGCCCGCGGCGCTACAGTGGATCGAGGTCGATCTCCCCGGCATCCTTTCTTACAAAGAAGAGATCTTGGCCAGTGAAAAACCGGTCTGCGCCCTCGAACGCGTCCGTCTCGATCTATCTGTCGCCACAGCCCGCCGCGAGCTTTTCGCCCAACTTGGACGCAGGGCCGCCAAGAGTTTGATCCTCACCGAAGGGCTCATAATCTATTTCAGCACCGATCAGGTCCGCGCGCTTGCAGAGGACCTCGCCGCGCCTCCCGCGTTTCAGCGTTGGATCGTGGATCTCGCATCGCCGGGCCTCCTGCGTCTACTCCAAAAGAAAATGGATCCTTCACTCATGCAGGGCGGCTCCTCGTTGAAATTTGGTCCGGAGGAAGGTCCAGAGTTCTTCGTTCCCTACGGCTGGAAGCCAGTTGATGTGCGTTCGCCACTCAAAACGGCGGCACGTCTCAAACGCCTTTCATTCGTCATGCGGCTGCTGTCTCTGTTACCGCAGTCGAACGGACGCCAGGGCTCGCGCCCGTGGTCCGGCATCTGCCTCTTCGCCAAATGAAAGCCATTTGTACCATCATCGTCGATGATGAACCACTCGCACGCCGTGGCATCAGGCAGCTGCTGGCAGCGCACGGGGATGTTGAAGTATTGGCTGAGGCACGCAACGGCAAGGAAGCGGTCCACCTGCTGAAAACACTCGCTCGCGTGGATCTGGTTTTTCTCGACGTGCAGATGCCGGAACTGGATGGCTTCGCTGTGCTGCGCCAGTTGGAGGCGGAGCGACTGCCGGCCGTCATCTTCGTAACCGCGTACGACACTTTCGCGGTGCGCGCTTTCGAAGCCCACGCACTGGATTATCTTGTAAAGCCGGTACTTGAGACGCGCTTTGAGGAGGCCTTGGAGAGGGCGCGAGAACGAATCCTGTCCAGGCAGGTGTTGGAAATCTCCCGCAAACTCTCGAACCTGCTGTCAACGGATGCCTTCAGTGCTCCGCTGCCCCTTCTTCAACCTGACATTGCCCGGAGGCTGGTAGTAGCCGACAAGGGCAGGCAGTTTCNNATTGAAGCTGAGGACTATTACGCTGCCGTACACACAGGCCGTCGGCGGCATCTCATTCGCGAGTCCTTAACCTCCCTCGAAGCGCGGCTGGATCCCTCACAGTTTGTTCGCATTCATCGGTCGGTGCTTGTCAACCTCGCGCACGCCCGCGAGATCCGATCCCCCCTGATCGGACAAACCACTCTTGTACTGTGTGACGGGACGCAACTGCCACTCAGTCGGCGTCGGCGTACGCAAGTAGTGGCAGCGATTAGGCGCTTTGCCCGCTGAGCGTTTGCTGCGAAACAAGTGCTGGCGTTGTGCACGCTGGCCAGCATTTCAATGCTTATGAAGACGGAGCCGCTGGCTGCATGAAGCATACCGCTGGCGGAAATTGTCTTGGCTCGGGTGGGATCCAATCATAATGTCGCCACTGCCGTACAGTAGCACGAGGACCAAATCGCGATTGATATCGAGCCCTTTACGTTTCGAAACCAAGGAGGATTACTCATGCGCCGCAAGAAAAATTCCCTCGGATTGACCGCAGTATTGGCGATCTTTATTGCGGCTCTGCTGTTGACAGGCGTGCACGCGGCGGCCCAGGAAAAGGTCCTGTATAGCTTTATGTATGGTAACGCATATGGACCCTCCGGTAGTCTGGTCTTCGATGCCGCCGGTAATCTCTACGGCGTGACGGGCGAGGGTGGTGCTTATCCTCTGTATGGGACGGTGTTCGAGTTGTCACGCAAAGGCGGCGGGGGCTGGGCCGAGAAAGTGCTGCATAGCTTCAATAAGGACGGTAAGGACGGGTACTCTCCAAACGGCGGCCTGATCTTTGACGCCGCCGGTAATCTCTACGGTACGACGGTAGATGGCGGCTTTTACGGCTGGGGGACAGTATTCGAGTTGTCTCCTGGCGCGGACGGGCGCTGGAAGGAGACGATTCTGCACAACTTCAACGATGACGGCACTGATGGCCAACAGCCCCTTGCGAGCCTGATTTGGGATGCCGCCGGCAATCTGTATGGCACCACTATTAATGGCGGCGCCAATGGCGGCGCCGACGGCACGGTGTTTGAGCTGACGCCCGCCACGGGCGGAGGATGGACAGAGAAGATCTTGTATAACTTCGGTAGCAGCAGCGTGGACGGTACAAACCCAGAAGCAGCGAGCGTGATCTTCGATGCCACAGGCAATCTCTACGGTACAACAGCGGGTGGCGGCGCTTACGGCCAGGGCATAGTGTTCGAGCTGACGCCACAAGCAGGCGGGAACTGGACGGAGACGGTGCTGTATAACTTTAACACCGGCGCGGAGGGATACTCTTCCGATGCTGGACTAATCTTCGACGCCGCCGGCAATCTCTACGGCACCACCTTCTTCGGCGGCCAACATGACGACGGTACGGTGTTCGAGATGGCTCCGCAACCGAGCGGATCCTGGACGTATACGGTTCTGCATAGCTTCGGGGCTACCAAAGACGGGGCTCACCCTTATGCCAGCCTGATCTTCGATCCCGCCGGCAATCTCTATGGCACGACAAACTGGGGCGGGGCTTACGACAACGGTACGGTGTTCAAGTTGACATCCCTTGGCGGCGGGAACTGGGCGGAGACCTTTCTGCACAGCTTCTCCTGGGAGCGCGATGGCAAGGACGGGTACTTACCTCAGGGCAGCCTGATCTTCGACGCGTCCGGCAATCTCTATGGAACGACGATTTGGGGCGGCGGTTATTACCCCATTAGCGGAAGCGGAACGGTGTTCGAGATTAAACAACCTTAGCGTCAGCACTCTTGGCGGGCTCGCGACGTAATGGAGATGGCGCAGGGACCCCTATCCTGCAAAAGCGAGAACATCGGCCTAATGGCTCTTTCCACGCTCTTCCCGAACCGTGAGCCAGGATCTTCAGCCCTAAGCTTCCGCCAACGTAACACAGTGCACCTTTTTCACGAGGGAAACACGGCAGAGGGACTCTATGAGACAGCCGTGGGACTCTATGAGAAGGATTATCCAGGCGTGACCCTCGTGATTGCCGATCACACTGGATTCGGGAATTGGATGCCTCTAGCGAAATACAATGACCAATTTGACCGTCAGATTTCCAGTTTCCGGTTGGCCGCGTCCGGATGCTCTTCTAAATGCTCTTTGACAACAGCAATTCTTTGCTTACCCTCTTAAACCCCAGGTGCACCAAGATGTCGTCGGAGACGCTCCCGGGTATAGCCTTTGTACCGAGGTACCTCGCTCCTCGGGAGCGAGATTGTCCAACGGTTACGTCTAAACACGAAGCGAGTACGTCCACTGCGGCAGGTTCCACGGCTACTGCAATCATCTCCGCGAAGCCGGTGTCAGGCCGAATCGCGATACCCATATAGGCGACGGCCGTGCCATCCCGTTTTGCTCTTACTACGAGGTCGAAATCCACGGTCAAGATGTCAAGAAATACTGCTTCCACCTACTCAGCTCCTGCGCAGGCAGACGACCCGCGCAGAGTGCATGAAAATCATCCCAGCAAAATTGGGCTGGAAACTCTATCTGACATGTCGCCGGAATCTGGGAGGCGGTTACGGTACGAAGATCCAAGGCATAGATTGGGTCACTGCGCTCTACGACGAATCCGTGTCGCTTGAAGAAAGAGACTTGCTCGGTCCACTGCTTTCTGAGACGCTGTGCAAACGTCCTACCGCCATATTCTGGGCTGGCGGCAAAACCATAGACCGCATCATATAGTTCTTCTTGCACCTCGCCTTCATACCCCGGAAGTACCCACGGGTAGCCGAGCGAAACGAAGTCCCCTTGCCCCGTGAAACTCATATACCCGACCAGTCGATCTCCTTCGAATGCAAAGCGCCGGGTTCGCGGGTCGAATTGCGTCCCCTGCGAGTACAGGAGAGGAGAAATCGTTGGCTTCCAGCACCAGGGCAGTCCTCGCGTGGCCTGCATCCAGAAAGCGCTTTGCAGGTGAATGTCTTCCGCACCGCGATAGTTTCGTAAGGTTATAGTCATGTTCTTACATTCTTGACGAATCAAATGACACGGTATTTCTGGACTTGACCGAGCGACCAACATCGGGTTGCCGGTCCCATCTTCCTCGCTCTCTTAATGTGAGGTAGGGACGCCTGTTGGCCAATACAATCCTGACTGGGGACTGGTGATGGAAGAAGTTTTCGGGGAAGACGGGCCGCTGCTCTACCTCATCCGGGAGACAAAGAGTACAACAGAACCCGATGGTCTGCGGGGCACTGAAAATCTGAAAATACATTGCGGGGAGCGTCACTTTGTCGGGGCACTGGGAGTCAATTATCGCGTGATTACATCCGCGGACGACCTGCCGTGAGGGGGCTGCGAGGGAGCTGCTCTGTAAGAGTCTAGTCCTGCCCCGATTACGTCCCCGCTCTGCTGCTCCAGACTCATTCTCCCCCGTGATACGTGCATAGGCACCATGGAGGCGCTGGCGCTCCTGGGCTCATTTCGCTGATCTCAAGCAGCTTGCTTGTGATTTCCTCGATACTGTATCCGTCATTTTCAAATGGAAGGCTATGCCATCTTTTTCCCCACTTCGACCTCCTCCGAGTGGACGCCGCTTAGCCGCGGCTCGGACGGGCGTTTCGGACTGCGCCGGTTTCGCGCCAAACTAACCCCAACCCCGTTTGGCACTCACCGCGCTTTCACTCACGCCCTGCCACCCTCCTCCGGTCTCCGTTCTGTCGGTGATGTGAAATGGCCTCACATCCGCCGCCTGCGGGACGACGGCGGCACCTGTCGAGCGAATGATGCATTGAGGCCACCGCTAGTCTCTATTGAAGTGTTATCCTAAATTAGGGAGTTTACTAATCGTATATATGATACCAACCTTGGCAATCCGAGCTCTCGCGAACGAGCGCAGGCTACAGATTCTTGAGTGGCTTAAGAACCCGACAAAGCATTTCCCTCCGCAAGTCGACGGCGACTTGGTGAAGGACGGGGTTTGCGGCTGCCTGATCGCGCGCAAGCTTCGTGTGAGTCAACCGACTACGAGCGAACACATGAAGATACTGTGTCAGGCCGGGCTGACCCGGTCCAAGCGAATCAAGAAGTGGACCTTCTACAAGCGCCACGAGTCCAGAATCCGGCAAATCAAGAAAGTCATTCTAGCGAAGGTGTAGGGGCCGTGAACGAAGTCCCGTCAGACTCTCCGCCAGTTGAGGCTCTAGGTGCTTGATAAGCTTGGCGTCCCCAACCACGCGTGTTTGAACCTTGCGGTTCGGCTCCGAGCCTTCTTGCTTCGCTTCGACCCCTCGTGTTGGCCATCCGCAAATCACTGAGTAGCTACTATTTTGGGGGATCGGGAGCGCCCTTGCAGAGTCCAAGTCCCTCTGCCCGCAACCCTGCCTTGGCAATTCCCAATAAGTATAATTGTTAAGAACAGTTGAGATAGTCTGTCGAACTGGTCCGCCGGAGGTCACATGGAGGTCACCACGCTTTGATCGCTGAATTTGCCTCAACTCAAGGCTTCACTGAATCTCGCGCAATCAATTTTCATCGGGCACTATGGACTTGAGTTTCAATTCGAGCGAAAAGCGACTGGCACGAGCGCCTCTAACACTGGCGCGTTTCGGAAAAGAAGACAAGCCCGAGTCTGTGACTCCAAACGTGAGTCAGGAGGCTCTGGCAAGAATGATTGGTACGACGCGGCCACGAGTGAATTTCTTCATGAACAAATTCAGAAGACTGGGCTTCATCAGGTACAACGGCGGCCTGTACATCGACACTTCGCTTCTGAGNNTTTCTTCATGAACAAATTCAGAGAACTCAGCTTCATTGACTACGACTACAACGGCGAACTGAAGGTGCATCGATCGCTTCTTAGCGTTGTCCTGCGCGATTAGTCGCGTCCGCCTTTCCGCCCCACTTGCACCTGAGCAAGTTCGGCGCGGATTTCCTGTAGCCGATCCAGCCTGCGTTGGTACTCAGCCCTCGCTTCGGAAGTGACCGCTTCTCCACGCTTCCAATACAAGCTGTTGACGAAATGGATTCTTTCCATTTCTTCGCTCAATGCAGCGATTCTTGCTTTCTTCTTAGCATCGATTTCCATAACCCATGCGCTCCCCATCGCATCGGCCATTTCCGCGAACTCTGAGGGAAATTCTTGCTGATGACCCACCATGGACCTTGTACCGCGACGGGGGTTCTGTGACCTCGAACACCCTATGCTGTGAGGGGAAACCTTGGGCTCGGCCCGGCGGGCCGCCTTGCGTAGAGTCGGCAGAACAGGACGTTTCGACCGAACGGAACTGACGTGCCCTCACTTGGCGAAAACTCCGGTTACACTCACTGAGCAGCGGTCGAAACGTGTAATGACCCGCTTTCGTCAATTGAGAGTTGGCCCTGTAAAATATGCCCCCCTTGCAGCCCTGGCGCACAAAACTAGCCGGAGCCGTGTGTTCCAATTCACCCACACACTGGACGCCACCCCCCTAGCACGACAATCCAACGCCACGTCATCCACCACTTCCACGTAACGACTCCCTGGCAATGTTTAGATCGCACACAGATCCTTGTCTGCACCACACGGCGCCAAAATCGACGAGCGCAGCCCACGAAGAACGGGCATTGGGGGCAAGCTTCGTTCAGCGGTTGGCACGTATTTTGCAGCCGACGGCATCCGACCCCCGGCGTCGTCGGCCGCAGCCGTAGGCGCAAGATCGCATGTACGTTTCGCAGGGGTTCGCGCCTGCCTTCACGCCAATCTGGGCCTCTTCAGGTCGAGTGGTCGAGGGTCAGGCATGTCTTCCAGTTTCAGGACNNCGACAAGTTCTATTTCCACACACGATCCAAACGGCACTTGAGCGACCCCGAAGGCATGGTCATGTCCATCATTCTGTCACCGAAGGCCGCCGTTACGCTTGGAAAATTCGGAACTAGAGAATGGGCACGTGATTTTGCCAGAGTCCCCGCGCCTCGATCTATCTGACGCCACTACGGTGAGATTTCCAGTTTCCGGTTGGTCCGTTTAAAGGCTCTTTGATAAACACCTGGCATCTTATGTGCTTTAATCGCGGCAGTCAGGGTAGTGTCCTAAGTTCAACTGGGGAAGGGAGAGAAATGGAATGAAAAATGCGCGGGGTATCCCTCCGGTTATTTATGGACCTGTCCGTTGGGCGTAGCGTGAGGAGTGAAGGAGTATGTGCTATGTCTGACAATTGGGCAAAGAAGGCAGCGGGGACGTTCAAAGCCGCACAAGAGCAGCGGGAGACTCGGGATGCTAAAGCGCTGCTAGATGAAAAGCTGAAGAAAACTTGGGCCCCGAAAAAATGGGACGAATTACGGTTGCTGCTGCACGGCAAGGCCGGCAGTTTCAATGCGGAAGCCGGGGATATGCTGATATGGGAATCGCTGCGAACCAAAGAAGCGATTGTTCGCCTCGCTGACAGTGATACCAGTCTTATCTGCACCTATGATAGCGAAGAATTTAGTGTCGAGATTAAGTGCTCACTGATAGGGCGGAAGTACGTGGCAGAGGTCGTCAAGGGGCAAGTCGTTTTCGTAGACTCCCGGAAAATTCCGGTCGCATTGGAACAGATCGCGGAGGAAGCATTAGACTCCTTACTGACGTTCCTCGCGGCGTAAAGGCTTGCAATGCTGCCTCGCATGGCACTGTTTGTTTTGCTAAGCACCTTCGTGGTAGGCGGGGACCAACCGCCGCACGTTTACCAGCCGGGGACAATCACGGGCTGGAGCACACAACACTACGCTAGAGCTTATGCCATCGGTGGTCGCGTCTCATCCGCTCCCGGTCATAAGAAGTTCTACGAATTGAAAGGCGTGGGGATGACGTACCAGCTTGATGATTGCGGCTCTTTTGAGGCAGGGCAAGCCGTGGAATATCGGGTGGAAGGCAAGAAGGTTTACATCCACAAGGAGAACGGAAAAGAGCACAAGTGCGGCATTGAGGGTGTTAAGGCTGATACGCCTACCGCCGCGCCGGACGCGCAGAAATAGAAAAAGCCCGGATTCCCGTCCGGGCCTTTCTTGCAACTCGAATCTTTGGCGAATCCTACTAGGGGTCTTCGCGTCTGAGGAGGATTATGCCACAGACGCAGCCTATTACGCCATCTGTTCCGGTAGGGCATTCCAATCAAGAAACTCCCATCCAGGATCAGCTAAGACCTCAAACGAATCGCCTCCAATTACCTTCCCGCTTCTCCGATGCCCGTTTTCACACACGACATTTACGGCGGTGGCATCGGTTAAAGCAGTCAAAGCATCTTCTCGCATGTCGTCAGATATTTTCATTCGTAGCCGGATGCTTACAGGAGATTCGCAGCCTAGTTCGCCGCATCGAACTCTTACGCAAGCGCAGATATGATCTACGCGGTGTTGATCTTGGGGAGTTCTTTGAAAAAACGTCCGGCGGAACCTATCAGGCAAATAGGCATACACATAGTTGCAGTGTGGACATAGAACGTTTGTCGGCAAGCCGCCCGTGGTTAACCGCAATTGATGTAGCACTCGCTGCGGAGGCTTGGTCAATGGGAGTCGAATGGTGCAGCCACACTCACACACAACCGTCAGTTCAAACATTTTCGAGTTAGTTCTCCTAACTCCCAAACGCGGGACGTTATACCAGCCGCCATCGCAGGAGTCACCCGCAGGGACGAATGCACGCGGCAGAAATTATAGTGCGCGAAGTGCAAAGTGCAAGCCGCTTTCAGGTTCGTCAGCTTCTTCGAGAAAGCGTTCGTAAGCCGCGTAAACCGTCGCATTTGCATCCTCATGGTTAGGTTCTGCCGCTCGATGTGTGACGTGCATATCCGGTCGGGATCGGGGTCGCCAGTTCGCACTCTGGATATAACCTCCCGGATTGGGTTTGGGGAGTATTTCGCTTCGCTGTCATGCTGGCCGTACTCGCCATACAGCTTGATTAGCTGTGCGAAGTCCACTTCTGAGCCGAATGCGTCCTCTACGTGGCGCTGGTAGAAAACAAAGCCGTCCGTGGTCAATTGCACCCTCGTTGAAAGCCGCTCGGCCAGATCGTTGACGAAGTACCAGGTTGTCTCTTCTGTGCGCTTTCCAACCGTGTACACAGGGACGAGTTTGGTTTCTTCGTCCATTGCCACAAATACCCATTGGCTACCCCACTCCGGGGAGTCGCCGTCACGGAACCGCCTGTCTTTCTTGCCGACGTAGCACCATATCTCGTCAGCTTGGATAAAGCCGCAATGGAGGTTCCGCATGCGGCTGTCCATGATGTCGCCGCAGTGGTCGCCAACGTCCACTAAGAGACGGCAGATGGTGTCCCGGTGGACGCCTGTCATACGTTCGGTTGAGCGGACGCTAGAACCTTCGAGGAGAGACGCAATTACAGAGAGTTTCTTGTCGGTAGAGAGTGTGTTCATTTTGGCCTTGACCTTTCAGGTTGGGCAAGCCAAAATGACGATTGAGGACTGACATTCTGGCTTGCCGGATTGTTGGTTTTAAGGCCCGATAGAAGCTCGATACTTCTAGCGGGTCTTGCTATTTGCGGCTGTCATTGGTGGAGGGGGCATTCACGCTCCTTTCTGTTTCAGGGAAACATACTTCTCCCATCCATCTTTGGTTGTCCGAAATACTCTCGGGTGCGTGGTAATAGCCGACTCAACGGCTTGGCGCGTGGTAGTGAATTTGATCCACTGCAAGAACTCCAAAATTTCCCCTACCTTGGTCTTTTCAGCGAATTGCAGGTAGGTCTCCATGATCTCCCACAGTGAATAGCCGTAGGCTGCCGCCATAGGAGCGTTAGGAGCGGGGTTCTTGACCTTCAGCATGTCAAAGACCAGCGAAAGTCGCTTAATGGATTCCTGCTGCTTTTCCGATTCCTCTTTCAAGTCCCTGAATCGGTTATAGGCGGCAGCTAGGTTTTCCATTTCGGCTGTCACGTCGGCGAGTCTGGACTGCTCGTATTCCAAGCGGTGCTTGATCGCATTCGTAACATCAGTGAGTCGGGCCACGATGCAAGAACGATACAAGTAAGTAGCAAGAGATGTCACTAGAATTCTTGCTCCTGCTATAAATACCTGTGCCTCGGGGAGTTGGGGGAGTGATTGCGGCTTAGGTCGGCGTCCGGGGCGCATCACTTTACACCCCCGTTTCCCACAGCCTCATCGGGGGGTGGAAGTGTCCAACCGAATTGTTGAGCTATACTTGTTGCGGCTCTGTGGCCTGAATACCGCTCGATAAGCCGCATCATGATCTCCTCCCCCGAAGAAGCGCTTCTAGTGCTAAGAAGCTGGGAGGCGAACTCGTCAAACGTCAGGCTCGTGTTCTTTTCCGGTGACTGGCGTTCACACGCTAGCTTTGTTGGGAGAGTTTCACTGCCAGATGGACTAACGTCTGTAACGATGAGCGGTGAAGATAAAGCGTCTGCCGTGATTGACTTATCTGTGGCCGAGTTCGGATTTGCGACACCGTTAGATATGCCAGCCGAGTTTATAGCTGAAGCCGAAGCCGGGATGGACTCTGCGATAGTGGCGAGGCAGGGCGGATCGGTATTCGGGTTCTTTGCGCTCTCCGCAGTTGATTGATTTTCTTTTGCCCTGTGGAAATCTGAAATTAGGACAGTACCGCAGTCAGCATAATATAGACAGTTGGCTAAGTGTCGATGTATACTGACTAAGCTAGGGCCGCTGGCCTGTCGTGCAACGTAACTGGCGTTGGCGCTCAATCCGCTTCGCTTACGAGGGAACATGCTCTTCTAGCGAGCGACGCTAGTGAATCCGGTGACTGCGCTTAAATCGATTCAACACTTCTGTGAATATAGAAAGGAAGCTTCCATGACACTCAACCGCTGGGAATTTGAAGCTGGAAATCAAGAGGATGGGCTGTTTGCGCTGTCGCACTGTTTTCCTTTGCCGCTGGATCGCTTATTACTGCCCGCCTGGCGCATATAAGCCAAGTGAGGGCCGATAGCAATCGCGTCTTCGAGCTTCTTGTTTATCATGCAGTGCCGGGCAAAGGGCCGGCGCTGGAGTTACGGTTTCGCGACACGAATTCAAAGATACTCGCCAAACACAATCTGAAGGCTGTCGGTTACTGGGTGCCCGAGGGTGCTCCTGCTTGGGACAACACATTCGTCTATATCTTGGCTCATCCCAGCCGGGAGGAAGCGAAAAANNCCGAGCAGGCCAACAAGCTGGTAGAAAAAATAGACGAGACGTATATGCGCCCGGCAGATTTTTCGCCCATGAAGTAGCGCGCCGGACGTGACAGGATTCGATCGTCACGACAGTCGCCGACGGAGCCTTGATTCGCAGGTGGTTTTGTCGGCCGGAGGGCGCTCAACGCGCTTGGTTTAGGAGAACTATGGGAACCGGTGTAGCCCGCCGCCAAACTGGGATAAGCCGCCACCAGAGCGACGACCGCTTCGACAATCTTTTTTTCTCGGGCATGGCTGTGGTCATTCTCGGTTCGGTCTTTGTGGGTTTCGCACGCAGCTATTATCTGGCCGGGATGTTCAAAGCTCCCCTGCCCAACCTGCTGGTTCATATCCATGGCGCAGTGTTTTCCTCCTGGATCCTTTTGCTGATCGTGCAAACCTCGCTANNGCCGCCGGCCGTGTTGATCTGCATCGCCGCCTGGGTCTGCTGGGCTTCGCTTTGGCATGTCTGATGGTCATCGTCGGTCTGCTGGCGGCCACCGATTCGCTGGGCAGGCACTTTGCCCCCGGCGACGCGGGAGTGAGCGTAAGAGCGTTCTCCACGGTTACCCTCACGACCATGCTGGCCTTCTCGACGCTGATTTATTTCGCCTTCCGCAACCGATTTAATCCTGCCGCGCACAAGCGGTTCATCCTGATCGCCACCATTGCAATTCTGGATGCCGCCTTTGTTCGCTGGCCCGTTCCCGCTCAGTGGTGGGGTCTCCGTGCGGCATCGTTCCTATGCACCATCCCCCTGCTGCTATCGATAATGAGCTACGACTATTGGTCCAGAGGAAAAGTCCATCGCGCGACGATCTGGGCCAGCGTATTCGTGGTCGTACTGCAGCAGTTGCGGGATCCAATCGGCCATTCCGCCCCCTGGCAGGCTTTCGCCCTTTGGGTGCAGATTCATGCGCGTTCTTTACACATCTAAGGAGGCTCCATGTCCAAAACGCTCCGCTCTCGGTTGCTTGTCGCAATTCTGTTCGCTTCGGCCGTCTCGCTCTGGGCCCAGACTGCACCGCCGACCGATCTAGATGCCTACGTCGCCAAGTCCATGAAGACCTTCGAGGTTCCGGGGATGGCCGTGGCTATTGTGAAAGACGGCAAGATCGTGGTCGCGAAAGGTTACGGTGTGCGTAAGCTGGGCGACCCCACGCCGGTCGACGAGCACACCATGTTCGGCATCGCGTCGATGACCAAGGCCTTCACCACAGCCGCTCTCGCCACGATGGTGGACGCGGGCAAGCTCTCCTGGGACGATCCTATCTACCAGCGGCTTCCGGGCTTCGTGATGTATGACCCGTACGCTTCTCACGAGGTGACTATCCGCGACCTGCTCACCCACTACAACGGCATGGGAGGGAACCAAGGCGATCTGCTGTTCTCGCCGCCATCCACTTTCACGCGCGAGGAGATCATTCATAAGCTGCGCTTCATGAAACCCGCCTCCAGCTTCCGCAGTCGCTTCGGCGGGGGAAAAGTCCTGCTATACCTGGCCGCCGGGCAGATCATCCCCGCCGTAACGGGTATCTCCTGGGATGACTACATTCGCCAACATATTTTCGAACCGCTGGGCATGAATAACTCCAACGTCGACAACGCCGAGTTCAAGCCCGGTTTGAACTATTCCTTTCCGCATGAGCGCGTGGATGGCAAGTTGCAGGTCATTCATTTCGAAAAATTGGATGGTGTGGGACCGGCGGGATCCATAAATTCCTGCGCGGCCGATATGGCAAAATGGGTGCAATTGCAACTCAATCGCGGGAAATTCGTGGACCGCGACGGACGCTTGTTCAGCGAGCAGCAATCAAAGGAAATGTGGTCGCCGCAGACGATTCTTCCGATCGACGATTCTCCTCCGCCGTTAGCGGGGCTGAAACCAAATTTCGCGGACGAGGGTCTGGGCTGGTGGCTGCAGGACTATCATGGCCGCAAACTCGTCGGACACGCCGGCGGTATCGGCGGCTTCGTTTCGTACGTGATGTTGGTTCCAGAGGAAAATGTTGGAGTCGTGGTGCTCACTAATGCAGAAGAAGATGGCGCATACGACTCCATTCTTTACCACGTGCTCGATTACTATCTCGGATTGCCGCCTACCGACTGGATCGCCGCCTTCAAGTCCGTCAAAGATACGCAGGAAAAAGAAGCGGCGGAAACCATGAAGAAGACGGCAGGCGAACACGCGGCGGATTCCAAGCCTTCCCTGCCGCTGGACAAATACGCCGGCGTTTACACTGACGCCTGGTATGGTCCCATCACCATCCGGCAGGAAAATCGTGGTCTCATCATCTCCTTCGATCGCACGCCGTCGATGATCGGCAACTTGCAGCACTGGCAGTACGACACTTTCAAAGCGCACTGGCGCGATCGCACCATCGAAGACGCGTTTGTCACGTTCTCCCTGAAACCGGACGGCAGCATCGAGAGCGCGCGCATGGCGGCCGTTTCTCCGCTGGCGGATTCCAGCTTCGACTATCAGGATTTGCTGCTTAAGCCCGTGGAGAAGAAATAAGCAACCCTATGCGGCAAAGCGAAAGATTATCGTTTCATCCTCACAGAAAGTATCATGGCCAAATAGTTGTTGGGTCGAAAGAGCGCACACGTTAGTTCCCAACCATTGGGCTTCCATCTACGTGGTGCTCGATTGGTTTTAACTAGGTTTCAACTAGGACAAAAAGCTCACCACACAACCCATCGGATCGCGCAGAACGCTGTAGCGGCGCAGCTCTACCGCTGTTTCTACTGTAGCCGGCCAACTTGGTTTTAACTTGGTTTCAAAACTTGGACAAAAAGCTCAGTGACCGAGAGAGCCGTGACAGGGCAAAATCCGTTCAATACCGGGAGATCGCCGTCGGCCCGCTGACCACCACCAAACACAGGTCTCCAAGAGCCGGTCCTGAACATCACGTAAGCAGCACCGGAGCGGAAAATATGTCGCTCATCGACCGCCCTGACGGAAATCGACGATTTCACCAAGAACCCAGCATTCCCGCCTAACCGCTGCTTATGGTTAAGCGAAAATCTCGTTCACCTTATCTCGTACTTTCTGGCTGCGCGACGGCTTCAAGTATCGCATCGTCGATTCCATGTCTGAGTGCCCGAGCCACTGCTGTACGGTCCGCAGATCGACACTTGCCCACAGGCACCGAGTAGCGAAAGTCGCGCGGAACTTGTGCAGCCAGAAGTTGCCTCCGTCGAGCTTGGCGCGCTCTGCCACGGCTTTCAGGCAGTCGAGGAAGTCGAGCTTCGGATTGCATCCCGCGGTTGGGAATACCAAGTTACATGACTTGTCTGCTTTGGCTTTCCACGCCTTCAGTTTCTTCACCAGCCTTGCTGGGATCGGAATCTCGCGCTCCTTGTACGCCTTCGGTGTCCATCCGCGATCAGGCTTGTGGCTGACCCGAACTGTCGCGGCTGCGAAGTTCACATCCGACCAGTATGAGTACATCACTTCCTGTTCTCGCATTCCCGTCATCAGGAAGAACTCATACCACAGCTGCTCTTCGGCATCGCAGGCCTTGAAGAGCTTATCGAGGTCGTCCTGCTCGTACATCTCCGGTTCCTCTTCCGTGTAGCGCGGCCAGTCATTCTTCCCCACAAGACCCCGAATGCCGTTCGCCTTCAGAAACATCATCACATTCTCAAACTTGTTATAGACACTGCGGGGTGCCTGCTTCTTCTTGTCACGCAGGAAGGCACAGAATTTCAGCAGATCGGTACGCTCGATGTCCTGCAAGTAGAGCTTGGGGCAGGACGCGGTGAAATAGTTCAGAGCCGTCGTATACGCCGCTAACGTCTTGGGCTTTTTCGCGAGTTCGGTTTCCTCCAAGAACCCGGCGACCGCGGTTGCAATCGACCGATGCCCGCTGTCACCATTCTCCGGCACGACTGCGACACCCATGTTGACAGCGTTGAGTTCGGCCTCCTTGCGCAGGCGTCGTGCTGTAGCGTCTTGTGGGTCTTTACCGACGGAGAGACGTATCCGTCTGCCGTTCTCGCGCCATTCGAGGTAGTAGGCACCTTCGGAATGGCGTTCGGACTGGCCATTTACGATGACCAGGTCGGGCTTGACCCGTCCATTCGGAGACAGGACCACTGGGCAATATCGCGGGCCCTTGCTGGTTTGGACGCGTTTGGTGAGGTTTACTTCTTTGGATTGAGTGTTGGCCACTGGTGACACCTCCGATTCAACTCGGAATCATGTGAGGTATCACCAGCATATAACATGCTGAAAACAAATGCAATGGCGGAGAGGGAGGGATTCGAACCCTCGGTACAGGTGTTAGCCCGTACAACGGTTTAGCAAANNGCCACCTCTCCGGCGTGCGGAGTTTCAGTTTACCACGTTTGGATGAGTGCTCTTGCCGCTTCAGTCACGTACATTTACGTGCCTTTTAGCTTACTGAACCCATTCGAGAGTTGTGGTTTCCTTGTTTGTGCTCGGATGTTTTGGGGAGCAAGAGGGGAGCAAACTTGGCTTCTCCAGTGCCGAAAAGCTCTCCAACAGTCGCCTCATTGCTGCGGTTGCTTCAAGCGTTGGCAGTTTAATGCAATGCTTCCGTGTGACCCGATCATTCGCGTGTCTGAGGATCATTGCGGCAATTGACTCTCTCACAGGATACGTTCGAGATTTGTCGCTAAACCGCGGCGGAANNCCGTGCCACCCTTCCCATTCGATTTCAGCCATCTTCAATGGCTCTCGCATCTGCCGGCGATACAAGGAATCAAGGCAAGGCCTTTACCAGCACCGTTCATGAAGATTGGGCCCGATGCCGGATCACCGCACGCTTGCCGATATCCCCAACCGTAAGTGCGGTATCGGATCATCTTCGACCGGGTGGCAACTGCTCGGACAAAATCGAGCGCGTGCTCCACAGCAAGTTAGCTAGTGGGGTGTCAGGCGGGAAACTAGATCGGTTGCCACCACGAACCGTCACGCTGCGGTCTGAGGACTGCTCAAGAGACCGCCAAGCAACCGGATGGTGATCTCAAGTTCTTGACGCGCTGATTGACAAAAGTGGCGCACCGGAGTGCGCCAATGAGTTAAACACGAATTGGCTTCGCCTGGGCTACTGCTGGGCGAAGAATCCGAAAGTTAGCTGGTTGGTATCGGTCTCGATCGCTATGTTGTCTCCTGCTGCGTCGATCAGATAGTAGTTGAATACGTCGGCGCTGCAGCCGGGGCCGGTCGGGGTGAACAGTACACAGTTCGTGGTGTCCACTCCGGTGAAGGTGCCGGTAAAGATGCCGTCGGCATTGCTGAGGAAGGTGCCGGACACGGGTGCACCCGGATAAGTTGGACCAGTGCTGAAGAGCCAGTTGAGGTCAACCGTTCCCGTGATGGTTCCGCCGCTTCCAGTCGCTACAAGCGGACCAACGGCGTCGAACTCGCCATCGTAATTCATATCCCAGCCGGTGACATCCATTCCGTAG
>PLUI01000125.1 GCA_003164855.1 Acidobacteriaceae bacterium | reverse complement strand
TCGCGATGAACGATTCCCTTGGAGTGCGCGGCATCCAACCCGTCGGCAATCTCAATCGCCAGCGCGACGATAGTTTCGCTCTCCAGCGGCTTTCCTGAGATGCGATGCTTCAGGGTCACGCCATCCAGAAATTCCATGGCAATGAACGACTGTTCACCATGTTTTCCGATCTCGTAGATGGTGCAAATATTGGCATGGTTGAGCGCGGACGCTGCTCGCGCCTCCCGGCGAAAGCGTTCCAGGGCCTGCGGGTCTTTCGACAATTCGTCGGGCAGGAATTTAAGGGCGACGAAACGCCCAAGTTCGGTGTCCTCGGCCTTGTAAACCACGCCCATGCCGCCACCACCGAGTTTTTCGACAATGCGGTAGTGCGAGATGGTCTGGCCGATCATTTGGAGATGCCGGAGTTTTCGGACGCTTCATCTTACGGACGCCACAGCGGCGAGTCAACGAATGGTGCCCTCGGCTCGTTCTCAGCTTTCCCTTCGCCAGTCGCCAGTCCCAAGTATGATAAAAATGAGTTTCTTTTCCCGAGAGCATACTTTGCACAAGAGTCCGCCAAAACAAGCAGTTGACGCTAATCCCGCAGTCAGCCCACGGGATCACGCCCGCGCGCGCCGCGTCGCGCTGGTGGGCTTCGGAACCGTCGGCCGCGCCGTGGCCAAAATTCTCTGCGAGCGCAAAGATAAAGATGAAGATAAAGACGGCGACAGCCTGCTCCGCCTCACTCACATCTGCAATCGCAATTTCGAGCGCAAGAAGCAGCCCTGGGTTCCAAATACCGTAATTTGGACCGACGACTTCCGCGCTGTTCTGAACTCCGACGCCGACATCATCATCGAGCTGATCGGAGGTTTGACGCCCGCGGAGGAACTCGTACGAAGTGCCTTGAACGCCGGCAAGTCGGTTGTGACGGCCAACAAGCAACTCATCGCCCGCCACGGCCCGGACTTGCTTCAGCTCGCCAGCGCGAACGGTTGCCGCCTTGAGTTTGGCGCATCCGTCGCTGGCGGCGTGCCCGTTCTCCCCGCGCTGCGCACCGGGCTCTCCGGAGACCGCCTGCACGGCATCGCCGGCATTCTCAACGGGACCTGCAATTACATTCTCAGCCGCATTGAGACCGACCGCATTCCCTTCAGCGAGGCTCTCGAAGAAGCTCAAGCCCGCGGCTATGCCGAAGCCGACGCCAGCGAAGATCTCGACGGCGGCGATGCCCGCGCCAAACTTTCCATCCTCGCACTAGCCGGTCTGCAACTCCGCGTTTCCCCGGCAGACATTCGCGCCCGCACCATTCGCGCTATTGAAGCATTCGATTTCGATTACTCCGCCGAGCTGGGCTGCACCATCCGGCAAATCTCGCGCGCGGATTTGAAACAGACAACCCTGTTCGCCGACGTCGGACCCAGCCTCGTTCCCGCATCTTCGCCCTTCGGACGCGTGCAGAAAAACCTGAATCTGGTTTTGACTTCGGGAGAATATGGCGGCGATGTAGCTTTCCTGGGTGCAGGCGCGGGCGGAGATCCCACCGCCGTCGCAGTCGTTTCAGACTTGATGTTTATTGCGGAAAGTCCTTTGGCTGGAGCGCGCCCGCATCGCCCGCTCCAACTCGCGTCGCCAGCCATCAGCTGCGACTTTGAAACGCCCTGGTATCTAAGATTTGTCGTGAAGGATCAGCCTGGCATCATCGCGCGCCTGGCCGCGATCCTATCGGCGCACCAACTCAACATCGATGCAATACTGCAAAAACCCGGCTTCGAGAAAAGCGCGCTTCCCTTTGTGATTACGCTGGAGCCTTGCCGCGACGCGCAACTCCACCCCGCTCTGCAGGAAATGTCAGCACTGCCTTTCGCGCTAAAGCCCTGTCTCTGCCTGCCGATCCTGCGCTAGGCAGGCGGGAAACTCGGCAGGAAGCTAAATCCAGAGGACCCTGTCAGAGTAGGTGAGAACCTCAAGGGGATACCACGCCCTTAACCAAGTTTAAGAAGAAGGCCAGGTTTCCGAAGCTGTGGCCGATGATGCCCGGCCATGTGCTCTTTGTGCGTTGGGCAACAAAGGAGAGAGCGAGACCTGTGACTGCCATGCGGCCGGTGTCCCAAAGGGTCGGCTGCATAAATAAGTGGAAGGCCGACCAGAGAATCCCGTGGATAATCCAAGTGGCCCTTCCGAACGCGAGTTCTTGGCGCGGCAACACATAACCGCGCCACCACAGTTCCTCCCCGCCGATATTGCACACAAGGATCACGACCGCATAATAAACGAGAATCCACCAAGCTCCGTGCAAAGGAATGCCCATGAAATCCTTCGGGCCGAAACGACCGAAAAACTCGTGGTAGAACCCAGAGGCATCGAAGAATCTGATGGACTCCAGGGCTGGTCGGAGGGTGCCTGCGCTCCGCTTGAGGGTCGTGGCTACCAAAATCGCAGCAAATGCCCAGACTTGGCGGTTGTTCTCTTTCCAAAGGGCAAACCAGGACGCCGCAACCGCAAACAAGTCCTCCCAATTACCCCCATACATGAAGCCCGAGAGCGCAGCCGCCCAGATCCAAGCCGTTGCGTTTGGGGCGGACAGCCGTAACCTGTCCGTCAGTGCCTTCCAGGAAGAGAAGCGGACATCAATGGCCGCGCCGACAAGCGAGGCAATCAACATGAGTGTAAGGGGGAGAATGAGCACTACATGGAAAATGCGCCACCACGAACTCATATGCCGCAACAGACTCGGGCCAGCCCAGTGAAACAGGAAGGCGAAGGTTAAGGCCGGTATCCCGAATAGAAGCGATGACGCGAGCCAGCCTGCTGGGCTAATCGCCGATGCGTAGTCCGCCCGGTGCACGTGCTGAAGTGTATCTGACTTGATCGGAGCAACGCGACAAAAATGGCTCCCGGCCAAAAATTAGTCTTGTTTCCAGAGCACAACCTGATAAGGGCGGCCAGGGAACGGAATCGATCCCGCGCTGTGAAATACGGTCGCTGCTTTTGCTGGGAACCTCACTCCTATTTCCAGAAAGGATTCTTCAACCNNGATCCCTCGCTTCGCTCGGGATGACAAATGTGTTTTTGTTTCCTGCTGGAGTGCTCTCTCTACTTCCAGAAAGGATTCTTCAACCCGGCAGGCTTGAGGGCGCTGTCGATCTTAGCTTCGGTGCCGGAGTCATCCGAGATTTTCTCGTCGGTCAAACGGGACGAAGGTGCATGAAGTTCTTCCGGACAGTAGGATGGCGCCGGGGGACAGGGATATTCTGGTTTCATTGGGGACCTCCACAGTATTTATGATCTAGGTTCATTGAAACACCTGGATGGCGATTCGTATGCCGCAAAATCTCGATGCTTCCCATCGAAAAATCCACTGGCCCGCTTTACCCTGTGTTCCCCTGTGCCCCCTGTGTTCAAGATTTTTCTCTCTTACCGCACTCAGCCCCCGCGATCAAAACTGCTACGATGTCAGCGTATTCATAATCCATCCTCAAGGAAGACAAATGAAATACCGCAAGCTGGGCCGCACCGGTTTTGAAGTCAGCGACATCGCCTACGGACTCTGGGGCATGAGCGGTTGGAGCGGCTCCGATGACCAGCAGTCGCTCGATTCCCTGCAGCTTTCGGTCGACGCAGGCTGCAATTTCTTCGACACCGCATGGGCCTACGGCGAGGGCAAAAGCGATGGCTTGCTCGGCGAAATCATGGCCCGCAACAAAAAGCGCCTCTACGCCGCATCGAAAATTCCTCCCGCAAACGACAAGTGGCCCGCGCTTCCGACATATAAGTATCTCGACGTCTTTTCCCCAGACCACGTGATCAAGTACGCTGACCTGATCCGCAAGAAACTCCGCGTCGACTGCATCGACCTGCTCCAGTTCCATGTCTGGGACGACAGTTGGACCGACGATCCCGAATTTCGCTCCACGGTTGAAAAGTTAAAAGACGGCGGCTGGATTCGCTACTTCGGCCTCAGCCTCAATCGGTGGGAGCCGGAAAACGGCATCGAGGCTCTGCACACCGGATTAGTCGATGTCGTGCAGGTGATCTACAACATCTTCGATCAGGCACCTGAAGACAAACTTTTCCCGCTCTGCCAGGAACTCAACATAGGCGTGATCGCGCGCGTCCCTCTCGATGAAGGCAGCCTCGGCGGCAAGATGACTCTCGAAACCCGCTTCCCCAAAGACGATTGGCGCGCTCTCTACTTTGGTCCGGAAAATCTGGCGAATACGATTCACCGCGTGGACAAGCTCAAGAAGATCGTGCCGGCAGGCATGACGCTTCCGGAGATGTCCCTGCGCTTCGTCCTGTCCCATCCCGCGGTCAGCACAACCATCGTCGGCATGCGTGATCCAAAACACGTACGTGACAATATCGCCGCCAGCGACGCCGGCCGGCTCGATTCCGGACTGCTCGCAGAACTAAAAAAACATCGATGGGACCGCAAGCCGCAACCCTGGTCAGATTGAGGAGACCAACTGTGCCCACGAGAACCACCCGAGTGACCCAATGCCAAAAGCCCACAGGATGGCTGGGCCGCTTCGTTTTGTGGAACATGAATTCGCGGCATTCCAAGGTAACGGATTGGGGTCTGTCTCACATTTCTATAGAAAACCAACATCCCGTCCTCGATGTAGGTTGTGGTGGAGGCAGAACGGTAAGTAAGTTAGCCGCCGCCACTCAAGGAAAGGTCTGCGGCATCGACTATTCCAAGGAAAGCGTTCTTATGGCCAAGAGAACAAATCGACATTGGATTGAAATGGGCCGCGTTGAGATTCGGGAAGCGTCTGTGTCTCAGTTGCCGTTTCCAGCGGACATGTTCGATCTCGTCACGGCAGTGGAAACACACTTCTGGTGGCCTGACTTGCCGGCTGGTATGCGCGAAGTTCTAAGAGTCATGAAGCCGGGCGGCACTCTCATCATTATTGCCGAAATCTATAAGGGGGCGAATGCCAAGATTGCAAAGTTAGCCGAGAAATACCTCCCCTTATCGGGTATGGCACTCCTGAGTGTTGATGAGCATCGCGAACTCTTGGCAAATGCCGGCTACTCGGATGTTCAGATCTTTGAGGAGTCCGGCAAAGGATGGATTTGCGCCATCGGCATGAAAACCACCATGCCAAAAGGCTCGATCTCCCACGACGCTCAAGAACCAGTCTAACCAGCTCCCTCGCTAAGAGTTCAGGCCGACAGCCACGCCCTACGACCTCTGGTAGTAGCTCGCTCCACAGTCTAGTCTCGCTTCTTGCTTCGAACCATGAAAATCAAGCTCAACCAGAACATCACAGTGCTTTTCGTCATCCTGCTTACCGCGCCCCTCCACGCCCAAAACCCGCGCGGATCGCTGCGCGGCACGGTGCAGGATGCAACCGGCGCCCGCATCTCCTCCGCTAAAATCGTCGCGCAACTGTCAGACTCTTCCATTCAGCGCGTGGCCGTCNNGCCGCAGGCTTCGCCCCGGCGCAGGCGGACGTAGTAATCGCCGTCGCCACAGTCCGCGATGTTTCGGTCACTCTGAAACCCGCAGCGGCCCCGGAAACCGTCAACGTACAGGGAACTTCTTCCTCAATTACAACCGCAGTCCTTGACACGTCGAGCGCCGTGCGCGGAGGCGTCGTTGGCTCCCAGGACCTGGAAACTCTGCCGCTCCCGGCACGAAGTTTCGCCAATATCGCCTATCTCGTCCCGGGAACCGAGCCCGTCGAGCCTTCCGACCCCACGAAAGCGCGCATCACCGCGGTCTCTACTGGCGGAAGCTCCGGTCTGAACAACGAGCTCTCGGTCGATGGAGCCGAAAACTCCGACGACTGGATCGGCGGCTTCCTGCAAAACTTTTCGCCTGATGGCATTCAGGAATTTGCCGTGCGCACCTCGAACGAAGACGCCGACACGGGTTGGACCACGGCCGGGTCGGTCGTGATCACCACCAAGCGCGGGACCAACGAATGGCACGGCAGCGGAGCGTTCTTTGACCGCCAGGCCGCACTGAACGCGCGCTTTCCCATCGAGAATCCACCCCCCAACCCCAAGCAGCCATTCTCCCGCCAGAACTATGTCGGAACTTTCGGTGGTCCCATCGCAAAAGACAAAGTCTGGTTCTTCACCTCATTCGAAGGCGTCCATGAGGACGCGAGCATCGCCTACAGCCCCGCCAGCGTTACGCAATTTGACGCGCTCGCGCAATTGGCGTCTCAAGGGCTGATCGCCGGCGTTCCTTCCATCGCCATCCCCGCCACCGTTCCGATTCCCTTTCGCGACTACCTCGGTTCGCTGCGCTTCGACTGGGCAGAATCGCCGAAATCGACCTGGTTCCTGCGCACCTCGGAAGACAGCTACCTCACGCACAACGCCCTGGTTCAGCAAGGTACATTGCCATCCACCGGCCTGACTACGCACAACAATTACTGGAACGTGGCGCTCAGCAATACCTATACTTTCAATTCAACCTGGCTGGGCAATCTGGTTCTCGACGCCAGCTTGTTGCATCTCACCCAGACTCGCAACTCCGATCTCGGCTTCGCTCTGGCTTTCCCCTTCAGCTCCACGGCGCTTACTATCTCCGGCTTCGAGACTTTCGGCGACAACCAGTTTGCTACTCCCATTACTCTTTTTCCCGACCTGCGCAATCAGGAGAAATACCAATTCCGCTACGACCTCAGCCACGTTGTGCGCGATCATGCGTTCAAATTCGGAGTCGACTTCATTCACGAACCCGTCCTGAGCGGGGCGTTCGCTTCTACGGCGGAAACTCTGGCTCAATACGTGAATAACCCGGTCTATTACACACAAAACCCCGGTGTGTTCGGAACCTTTGCCCCACAGTGTCTCGGCATCGCCGCGTCCGACGGCTCAACTTGCACTTACACTCCCGCCGGCGACGGCACCTTTTCGCAGAGTGTTCAGCGTCTCGCGCTTTACGCCGAGGACTCCTGGCGCATCTCGCCCCAACTCACCTTCAACTATGGCTTGCGTTATCAAACGACCTGGGGATTGTTCATAGGTTCGGGCCGCAGCGAAGCCGATAACGCCGCGTACGTGACGCTGCAGGCCTTGCAGATTCCGACCGTGCCCAGCGTTCCGAGCGACTACCGCAAGCAGATCGCGCCTCGTCTTGGGGTCGCATACTCTCCCGGCGAAAGCGGGAAGACCGTAATCCGCGCCGGTTTTGGTCTCTACTACGACGACCTCGCGCAGAACGGATGGGCGACTGCATTCCAGGGTGTCAACAGCTCGAACTTCACCACTGGAACCTGCAGCCTTGCCGGAGGTCCCGGAACTTATTCGCTCCTCGGCTCTGGCTGCCTGATGAGCGGCCTTGGGCCTTTAGCGCCTGTTCCAACTCCCGCTAACACGGTCACCGGTAATCTGGTCGGCTCCCCGTACAAAACCCCCTACGCCATTCATACTACCGGAGGCGTGCAGCACGCTTTCAATCAACATTGGCTGATGAGCGCCGACTACGTACACGAGCAGGGCAATCATGGATACCGCGCCTTCCCCTACAGCGGCGGCACCAACCTGCTCACTCCGCTCATCCCCACGACCGACCCAAACTACGCCACCGATCAAACGAATGTGGTGCCCAATGTCAACGTGTTCGAGTCTGACAACCGTTCCAGCTACAACGGACTCCTATTGCATCTGCAAGGCAATATGCACCGCTTCAATCTGGTCGCGAACTATCAACTCTCCAAAGCACAAACCTGGGGATGCCTGCTGGGCGAGCTGTTTGATTACGTGGATGGCGTGTGCCCCCAACAGCCCGGGCAACCGAATGCCGGATTCCTGAATGCTTTCGGGCAGGGCGATTACGGACCATCTGGCGAAGACGTTCGCCATCGTTTCGTGTTGGCGGGCACGGTGCACCTCCCCGGCGGATTCGAGTTGAGCACCATCAATCAGGTCGAGAGCGCCCGCCCCATCACCATCACAAACGCCAACAACACCGACCGCATTTACGTAAATGGAGCGTACACCGGCCTCGACGTATTCCGCGGCACACCTTACATCCAGTCAGACCTGCGCGTTACGCGTCCTTTCAAAATCAACGAGCGCTGGCAAATCGATCCCTTCATCGAGTTCTTCAATCTCTTCAACCGTAACAATCCCGGCGCGAACTTCGCCGTCAATGTAGTTCAGCTCCCGGTTCCGGCAGCCCAGATGGCACCCAATGCGCAAGGCATCACCAATGTTACCAGCATTTGCACGAATGCGGCCTGCTCCCAAACCGCGCCCATCACCAGCCTGAAGCAGCTTGAAATACCCGAGGGCGCATTAGGAGATTTCTTCGGGCCAGGAACCACTGTCGGAATTCCCTTCGCCGCGCAGTTGGGTGTGCGGGTAACATTCTAGAAGTTCGCAATGTCATTCCAGCTACGCCGCTTGGTCCTGCCGCTATCGGACCTGCTTTTTGCGACTCGCAATCGAGTCGGCGACTACCCACGCCGCTCCAATGAAAGCCAGGTTGATCGCGTTGCCAGCCCAAACGATCTGTTTATGCGGAGCTCTGAAAAGCAAGGGCGCCCACACCAGGGCGCCGAAGCCGATCAGCATCAAGGTGAGCAACCGGGAGGCAAGAACAGCCAGAATTCCGGTGAGTATGGCGATGGCGGCAAGCAAGTCAAAGACACCGGTCGCTACCGCCCAGAAGTGCTGTCCCGGCGGAATCCACTTGGGAACCATGCGGGCAGTGCCCGAAAGCGAAAAGAAGTGCACCAAGCCGTATGAAACCACGCAGGTCCCATACAAGAAACAACCGATCTGAGCTGCTCTGCGCGTCCACAAGGTATTGCGCGGCGTCAAAAATGCGTAAGCGACGATCCCTGCCGCCACCAGCGAAAAATCCTGCAGGAACTCGCCCCAGGGGCCAAAGCTGCGCGGAAACCCAACCACGCGAATCAGCCACATCAAGGCAGGCATGAGATACAGGATGGTCAGTACCACAACGCCAGCCTGCGCGGTCCGCCGCCATTGCATCGCCACTCCTCCCAAAAGCAGACCTACAGCGACCATGTACGCAAGCGCCTCGGGATGGGGAAGACTGAACGGCAAAGCCTGGACCGGCCACCAGGGACTTGCGAAGATGCTCCAGACCAATCCGACCGCACCAAACGCGACGGCGCCCAATCCGTACACATGAATACCAAGATTCGGCCAAGCTCTGCGATCAAACATCGGCGAACCTTCTTCTTTTAGCCAAGTGGTTTCAAAATATCGAACAGAAGTATATCCGCGAGGTCGCGGTATTGTTTCGACCCCGTTCCATTTTGTATTCGGAAGATTTTTCAGTGGAATACGGCTGGAAGAATTACAGGCTTAGTGGATCGACGGGAAAGCTGGGACCTCGTCCCGCGCCGCCGACCTGCGCGGGTTACTGCGTAAGTTCGAATATCAGTCCGCAGCCATAGCCATCGCAGAGTGGCACGTTGCCGCCGAAAGCCAAGGCGCCATAAATGTCGCCCTTGGAGTCCAGAATCAGACCCTGCGACAGAAAGCCGTCCGTTTCATCAAAGCTCACTAGTACGGTCTCCGTCCAACTGCCTGAGCCTGACGGCGAGAGCTTGAAAACCGTACCGCAAGAGGGCGGACAATCGATTGGTTCGCTGCCTTCAGTCGATCCGTATAGGTTTCCGGCTGCGTCCGATGCGAGGGGAAAGGCTGGATTCTGCCCATCCGTTCCACCCATAAAGCTGTAGAGGAGCGTTTGCGTCCACCCACCGGAATTCGGAGACAGCTCGAAAACCGCGCCGCAACCGGGAGTGTCGTTACAGGAAGTCCACCCCCCGCCGGTTAGCGCAGTTCCGTAAAGGTTACCCTGGCCGTCGACGATGACGCCGCCATATGGGTTTGCGCCTTCCGTAGTCGAACCTGAGAACCGGTAGATTACTTCATACTTCCAGCCTCCGCCAGCGAGCGGCATTAGCTCGTATACGGTCCCGTTGTTGTTATTGCCCCCACCCGAAGTCGCACCGTAAAGATTGCCCGCAGCGTCAAGCACCAGTGGACCCTCCGGGTAACCACCATCGCAGTTTCCGCAGCCGTTCGGCGAACCGTTAAAGGCATGCAAGGGATGAATAGTCCAGGCACCGTCCACTCCGGGCGTAAGCTCGAAGATTATCCCGNNCAAGCTCACCGCAGTGCTTGCTTCCCCCTCCCATACCCGTTGTTCCATAGAGATTGCCTTGTTGGTCGATTACAAGTCCTCCCTCCGGACCGTATCCACCTGTTCCGCCCGCAAACCTGTAAAGGATTGTCTCCTTCCAAGGGCCGCTCGCGGTTGGAGTAAGTTCATAAACAGTCCCGCAGCCACTGATGCCGTTGTCGCACACCTTGCTTCCACCGCCCGTCGAGGTCGTTCCGTAAAGATTGCCGTCGCCGTCGAACGCCAGACTGGTATAGTCGCCTGGGACGGAACCGTCCGTTCCGCCCTTGAACTCATGCAGGACAGACTCTTGCCAGCCACCGTTCGAATCTGGCGTCAGCTTGAAAACGACGCCGCAACCCGTGCCCGGCAAGCAGTTCAGATCTCCTCCCTCGCTGGTTGCACCATAGAGACTGCCCGCGCTATCGAAGATCAAACCTTCCGTTGGAACTCCCCCGGCTCCATTGCCGTTAAACACCAGCAACGGTTTTTCCGTCCACGTGCCGGCCCTGACGTTCGGAGCCAAAGTAACGATTGCAAGCGCCAAGCAAAGCAGCTTCATAAGTTGCACAGTTTCCCGCCCCCCCAACCTAACGCTACGGCTCGATCGCAAACACCGTTCCGCAGGTAGCCACCGGGTCGTCATTGTAGTTCAGACACGTTCCGCTTCCGCCATCTAAAGTCGTACCAAAGATACGGCCATGGCTATCGATCGTCAGGCCGCCAACAGGATTGGCCCCGTCAGTGGCGATATCGCCAAAGTTCTCCAGCACCGTCAAAGTCCACGTTCCCCCGGTAGAAGGCGCCAACTTGAAGACGGTGCCACACTCTGTGGGACCGCACGCCGAGTCCCCGTCCCCACCCCACACTGTCGTGCCATATAGATTGCCAGCGGCATCAAGGATCACGCCGCCTTGGGGAGCGTCCCCGTCCGTGTAAAACGAGAAGTGATGCAGTTGCGTCAGAGTCCAGCTTCCGCCACCTGCAGGCGATAGCTCGAACACCGTACCGGCGTTTCCCGGGCTGCCATAAACGGTCGTACCGTAGAGATTGCCGGCGCCGTCCATCGCGAGTCCGCCCGCCGGATTCGCTCCGTCTGTATAGTCAAAATCGTGCACCACCGCTTCCGTCCAGGCCCCGCCCGAAGAAGGCTTCAGTTCGAATATGGTGCCGTAATCGTTCGTGCCTCCCCAGTCCGTCACCCCATAAAGGTTTCCCGAGCCATCCAGCGTGAGAGTTGCCCCCGTATACAAAATAAGACCGAGAGTTTCTTTGCCCGAATAGTATCCATCGACGCCATCGTCGTTGAAACTGTGCGCGATTGACTCGGTCCATCCCCCACCCGCAACCGGCTTGAATGCGAACACTGTCCCATAGCCATAGGCGCCGCCACCGAAGGTCGTGCCGTAAAGATTACCCGCGGAGTCGATGGTCACATTGCCCTCGGGATAGTTGCCATCCGGGGCGGTAGAGCGGAAGCTATGCACAATCTTATAGGTCCAACCCCCGCCCGTCTTCGGGCTCAACTCGAACACAGTTCCACATCCGGTATCCGAGAAAATGTTGCCGCATGACCCTGTGCCCCCGTACACCGTCGTCCCATAGAGATTCCCACTGGCATCGAGCGTCAGCGCCCCCAGCGGAAAGTATCCGTCCTTCCCCGTGTTGCTGAAGTTATGCAGAATCTTATAGCTCCACCCTCCGCCGGTTTTGGGGCTTACCTCGAACACAGTTCCGCAACCCACAACGAAGCCGTCGTTCGTGCACAGCCCAGTGCCGCCGATGTTCGTCATGCCGTACAGATTGCCGGATGCATCCACCGCGACTCCCCCGTAAGGAGCTGCCCCATCCTTTACAGAACCCAGATAGTCAAAGTTATGCAAGACCTTTTCTGTCTGCGCTGCCGCGCGCGTGCCTGGCATCAGCGCGACCATTACCAACACCGCCAACACCACATTGAGTCCGCCAGAAAGCTTCTTTTTTCGCATGGGTAGTTCTCCTTGGTCGCAATGCGACAGCCGCAATAAGACGAGTCTGCTTCGTTTTGCCAAGGGGCCCGTCAATCTGAAGAGGAGAGAACAGAACTCTCTCTAAGGGGAGGAAATAAAACTACACCCGGTCTAAGCTATGAGTCAATTGTGAAATCCAGCCTACCGCACCAGCCACTCAGTCGCCGCATACACCCGCACCGGAGATTCTGCGCCCTGGGAGATTTCCTCGGCCCCGGCACAACCGTAGGCGTTCCCTTCGCCGCTCAGCTCGGTGTGCGGATTAACTTCTGACACTCAGAAAATAGGTGAGCTAATCGGCGGGNNGCGCGTAAGCGCGGGAACCCAACTGCGCGGCGGACGCGTCCTCGACTGCCTTTTCTACCGCCGCTTGCCGGGGACAGAACCAGTCAAACATGGGCAAAGTCAGGAATGTATTCACCAGAGCCATCACGACCATCATCGAGAAAATCGTACTGTTAAGTACCTTCAGATCCAGTCCAATGTTCAGTACGATCAGGCAAATAAGTCCGCGCATGTTCAGCAACGATCCCAGTCCGGCAGCTTCGCGCAACTTCATGCCAGAGGCCCAGCCTGCCAGAGCGGACGCAACCACCTTGCCCAGTATCGCAACCAGAACGATCAGTCCGGTGATAAGCCACATCTGCCCGCCCCGCAAGGTCAGCAGATTGGTGCGCAACCCGCTAAACGCGAGATACAGGGGAAGCAAAACAGCTGTAGTAATCACTTCCAGCCGGCCCGTTACGTAGGCTCCGAACCGGTTTGTTTTCGGCATGACGGCGCCCACCAAAAATGCGCCAAACAATGGATGCAAGCCCAGGTAGCCGGAACAAACCGAGGCCAGAACCACAATCACCATCATCATCGCCATCGCTTTTTCGTTCAGTGCACCGCCCTCGCGGTAGAGGTCTCCAAAGCGCTGCAGCCACGGTTTCACCACATAGAACATGGCCGCGGTAAAAAGCACAATTCCCACGAAGGTCAGCCACAGCGTCAGTTTATTTTGCGGATTCTTAATGCGCGCCACCACGTAGGCCAGAACGCACCAGGTGAACACTCCCGCGACGCAAGCCGAACCCACCGCGACCGTCCCCAATGGCGAGCTGAGCATATTCCGCTCCAGCAGCAACTTGGCCAGCATCGGAAAAGCCGTAATGGTCATGGCCGCGCCCAGCAACAAAGCAAAGTTAACGAAGCTGACTCCCGGCGACGCCACTCTCGGGTGCAGGTATACGGCCAGCGCAAAGGCCAGCAGCATGGGCGCTCCAATGCTGGCGATGGTGACGGAAATTGTGGCTTTCGCCTGGGACTTGAGCTCGCCGGGATCGATTGCCAGTCCCGCCAAAAACATAAACAGGACCACACCCAACTGCCCGAGCGCGTTAAGAAAGTCGAAACTCGAGGGCGGAAACAGGTAGCGCGAAAGCTGTGGCGCTACCCATCCCAGCAAAGATGGTCCCAGCAGGATGCCGGCAAACATTTCTCCGTTGACGCGCGGCTGATGGATTTTTAGAAACAAATCACCCACCAGCCGGCACAACCCGAGCACCACCGCCATTTGCAGGACTAGCGTTACCAGATTCAGCATCGCAAAATCTCTCCAGTGGCAACTCTTTCAAAACTAAACCGGGGCAGGCTCCTCCCGCTGAATTCCCGATTGATCGAAGCCCTTCATGTCGAGCAGCCGCCGCATCCTTTTCACCGAATCGTACTCGTGAATTGCATCTCCGTAGATGCGTCCTGCGAACATGTCGATAATCTCCTCCTGATGCGTCATGTGGGCAAAACGCTGGAAGGGAAATGGAAATTCCCAGAAGCAATCCAGCATGGTCTGGATGATGTCCTGGCCGCGATCCGCGTAGTTTTGATATTGCAGGAATGGCTTCTCCGCCTCCCAGGTAATCCCGTCGAGGTAGTCCTTCACCGCAACGGCGGCGTACTCCGCCTCCTTGGTTGCAAATAGCAGTCCCAGAGAAAAGATGGGGTCGATGAAGCGATGCGAATCCCCCACGCAGAGGTAGTTTTTTCCCGTCCAGTTCTGCACGTTGTAGGAGTAATTGGCCGCACCCTTGCCTTCCTCCACAAATTGCACGTTCTGCACGCGCTTGGTCAGCTCGGGATTCATTGTGTACAATTCCTCCCGCGCAAAAGCCTCCTTCGACATTTTCTTCGAGGTAAAGTAATCCGAGGGCACGATGATGCCGATGCTTACAACCTCTCTGTCGATGGGAATGAACCACGCCCAGTGATTCTTCGTCCGGTAGAAAATCAAAGTGTCGTCGCGCTTTTCGCCTTCGTCTCGAATGGCACCAGTGACCTGGATGAAGATGGCCACCTGCTTGTCGTAGTTGCCGCGCCCTTTCGGGCCAATCACGCCTTTATTCGCCAGGAACGTGTTCTGGCCAGAGGCGTCGATCACCACTTCCCCCATCAGTTCGTGCTCGCTGCCGTCTTTCGCGCGGCAGCGTATGCCACGCAGCAGCTTGCCTTCCATGATCACGCCGGAGGCTTCCCCGTCGAAGGTTTCCACCCCGCGCTCGACAGCCGTATCCAACAGCAGCTTGTCGAAGACGCTGCGCCGCGCCTGCCAGGTCGTGGCTGGCCGTTGCGATTGATTGGGACCGAGGCGGTCTCTCACCGGAATATAAAACGAATTCTTTCCACCGGTGCCATAAACCTTGGTCCCATGTTTTATCAGATAATCGAATTTGGTCAGAACATCTTCCATCCCCAGCTTGCGGAGCTGCCCGCCGGTTTCTCCAGTGAAAGACTCACCGATATGGTAGCGAGGAAATGTTTCTTTCTCGATGATGATGGAAGGAATGTCCGCCTTCTTGAGGAACATCGCCGTGCAGGACCCTGCCGGGCCGCCGCCGATAATGACTACCCTATGTTTCGATCTCAACGGTTCTCTCTCCTTTTTACCCCGGGTCTGCGTGCCTTGTGACGAACGTAACCAGGCCGCACGGTCTGCGTGCCCTGTACTTATGAGGCATCTCGCATTCAATGTCAAGATGAAGTTTTCTGCATAGCGGAGACGCCTGAGAGGGGAAAAACCTTGAAGTTTCAGCCTTACTCAAAAATGCGGGGATCGCCTGCGCCCTGGCGAAAAGGATCAACCAAATCAATCCGAGAAAGTCAAAGATTCGCTACCGCACCAGCCACTCGGTCGCGGCATGTACCCGCACCAGCACTTCGCTGTAAGTCACGGTCAGAGTGGCCACCAGGGCAACAGCAGCGCACAGCGTATACCCCAACGAGTATCTTTTCGAGGGGGTCTGTCGCCGTTCCGTCCACGCAATCAACCGTTCCACCCGCGCATTCACCGATTCCGCCGGACTGTGCACCAAAGCCGTAGTCAGTTCTGCCGGCGGCACGAAAGGAGTCAGCCGCGACAACTTGATCACCGCCGCAGCCAGATCCAATGCCTCTGACGCATTCGATACTGCGGCATCGTCGGCCGCCATTTCCGTCGCCTGGCGCCAGGCGCTTTCCAATCGCGCCAGCCCCGGAAACGCCACCAGCCGCAAAAGTAATTTCCTGAGATTATCCCTCCGCCGCACGTGGACCACCTCATGGCGCAGGGCGCTCTGTAACTCCCGCTCCGTCAGCACAAACTCCGCCGCGCCCGATAACCACACTCGGGGCCGCAGAATGCCCGCTGCAGTCAGTGGAGGCGCAGCCGCCGAAGTCCGCATTACAGCCACTGGCTGCTGGTAACCCACATCGCAGGAATCAATCACCCGCGCTTCGCTCGACCATCGCGCAACCGTTCTCGTAACCCGCACCAATGCCGCTGCCGCCTTCCATGCCCCTGCCAGCATCACGGCCATCCCGCAGCAGCCCAGCATCACTGCCCCCGCGCCCATCGACTCCTCTACCGCCCGCGGTTCGAGCAGCAGAAACGACGGCACGGCAAAGACGAGAGTCACTCCCGTCGCAACCACGAACGGAACCATCCGCAGAATAAAAAGCAGGTCGGCGCACTGTCTAGCCGGCTGCTGCTGGCCGTAAAGCCATAGCCTCCGCCACACCAGGCAAATTGCCACCGATAGCACGCTATAAAGGATGAAGAAAATCGAAAACGAGACTGCGATCCCACGCATGGCAAACATCACTCAGTCTCCTTCCGGCCCGGTCTCGCGGAGCCCGTCTCGCGCTGCCCGGCTTCTCGCGAATTCAGTTCTCGCCGCTTGCGTTCCACCAGTTTCCGCAAATCATCCAGCAGCTGCGCGTCTCGCTCTCCCAGAATTTCCACCAGAAACGATAGCGGCAGCGACGAAGCCGGACTGGCATCCAGCAGCTGGCGAAATGCATGCCCCGCCGCTTCCCGATGAAACTCGTCGCAGCTGAACCGTGGCGCGTAGCGGAACGCTCTGCCTTCCTCCGATCGCGTGAGCACCCCCTTCTTGAACAGCCGGTCCAGCGTGGTCATTACCGTGGTGTAGGCCAGATCCTCGTAGCCGCTTTCCACCAACTCCCGTACCGTCGCGCTGCCCCGCGCCCACAGCCCGTCCAGCAGCCGTTGCTCGAGCGGACCCAAATTTCCCGCCGAATTTCGAAAAGGATGGAACATCCGCCTCATTTGCTTCCTCGCAGAAGCTCGCATTCTACTCCATCAGAAGTGCAGATTCACCTGCATGTCGGCCGGAATCGCCACCACTCCGGCTACTCCCTGCGGGGTTGTCGCGTTATCCACGTCCTCCGCACCCAAGCAACCCGTCATCGACGTAAGACTCCACGGACTCGTTATCTGCTCAAACCACTCATACGTCTGCGACGCCGAATTATTGATCGCGTTATTGCACACCCAGCCTGAAATCGCCGTTTGCGGAAAAGACGTCCGCCCGCCCGGCGAAACGATGCTCATGGCCTTCCACGCATCGTCAGACTCCTGGGACGTGTATTTCGTTCCCGCGCAGGTTGGATCTCCCGTCCACGCCTGCATGTTGGCTTCGGTATTGGTTTCGTTGTAGTTGAGCAAGTCCGTCCAGGAACTCCCGTTCGTCGGCACCACCAAAAGATGCGCCGGCCTCGGCACTTCGCACCCCAACTCTATATCGGAAAACGATGGGCCGGAAGTCAACTCGACCGCCTGCGGCGCCCATCCATACCAGGCCATCGCGTATCCCACCGCCCCAGCCCCCGCGCTCCCCGCGTGCACTCCAAACGGAAAATTCCGAGTCGCCTCCTGCATATAATTCAGCAATGTTGCCAACCGGCATGCCGCATTTTTCAAGTTCGGAATCTCTCCCGTTACTTCCCACCCGGTCACGACTTCTATCTGCTCGATCGCGAACCCATAGGAAAGGTAAGCGCCCACGTAGTGCGCACCGCCCGGACTCATGTCTTCCGCTCCATTAACCAACGCGACCACTCCCACCTTGGTTTCCTTCGGTTCAACGTAACCGTAGGTGGCCTGAATATCCGCCACGTTGGGGCAAGATACTGTCACCTCTGTGCATACAGAGCCGGGGTAGAAGTTGGTGGTGCAGGTGACGCTGGCCGAATTCGAAATAGTGCCCAAAGGAAGTGTTTGAGCTTCACAAATTACGGTCCCAATCAAAAGCAGCCCCACGGAAGGCAGACCCACACTGATAAAGATTTTCACGGTCCCTCCTGCCACGGCAGTTCCCCGCAGCATGCTGTTCCCACTTTCGCTCACTGGTTCTTGGGGCCCGAACTTCAAATTCTTGTCACGACAGTCTAAGGGAGACAACAGGTCCACAAACTGACGGGCCGCACCAACTGCGGCCTAACCCTTGGGGAAGGGTTCTGCGATTCTAGGCTGACTCAGGCCGCCGGTCAATGATACCGGGGGCTGGTTCGAAGCCGCCAAAGCTCCAGTTCCATCGCAGCCCGCTCAAGCCGCTCCCTGCTGGCTCCTCTGGGTTACATCTTCTATCGTCAGCACAATCGTCGGATGCCCCGGCTGCAGTTCAACCCGCCGGGCGTTCAGCAGCATCGTCCGCTGCCCCAGCTTCTGAAAATCATGGCTCACTTCGTAATCCATCACTTGCGCATTTTGTGGAATGATCTCCTCCACCACGCGCCTTAACTCGGGAACATTCCATTGCCCGTCGCCCAGTTCGTAAATCGAGTTCCCCTCCGTCTCCGCCGCGGTTACTCCGAAAGTCCGGAAAAAAGCCCGATTCGCCGCCGTCACCCGCAACTTCTCGTCCAACAGCAAAATACATCCCTGGGAGTTTTCAATCAGCCCGTCGGCGTACTCGCGCGTCTTTTCCAGCGTGCGCTTCAGCGTGTCAATATCCTGAAAACTGATCACAGCTCCCGTGATCTTGCTGTCCCAGCTCTTGTAAGGACGAATGCGCAGGGCGTACCACGAACCACCTCTCTCGCGAACTTCATGTTCTAGCGCAACCATGCTGTGGATCGTTTTCTGCACCAGCGCCTCCAAATCCTGCAACTCAAGATTTGTCCGGATCTCGCCCAGACGCCGCCCAATATCGCTGGGCTGCAGGTTGAGCAGCTTTTGCGACGGTGGCGTGAACCGCCGAATTCGCAGATCCAGGCTCACCATCACCACCGGAAGATTCACCGTATCCAGCAGGTTGACCAGGTCGCTGTTCACCGAACTCAATTCCGCGTTTCGGTTCTGCATCTCCTCGTTGAGCGTCATCAGTTCCTCGTTGGTCGACTGCAGCTCCTCCTTGGCCGTCTCCAGTTCTTCGTTCGTACTCTGCAATTCTTCGTTCGCCGATAAAACCTCTTCGTTCATCGATTTGAATTCTTCCAGCGTGGTTTCATGGTCTTCGATCAGCGATGACAGCTGCTCTCGCAGCTGCGTAATCTCACGCTTCACGCTCTGGCTCTCCTGCGTGACGCGCCCAGCGACGTTTCCCGCATTCCTCGCGTGTCGGCTGCCGGCTTTCTCCGCCGGCGCCGCCGCCCTTTCCTGGAACACAATCACGTAATAGCGCTCCTGCGCGCCTTGCCCCCGCAGAGGAATCACCTCCAGATCCACTTCCCGCGCCTTGCCCTCCGATTGAAACTGCACCCCTTCCTTGCGGGCTGTCGCATTGGTTTTCTTCGCCTTGTTCAAAGCCGCGCGCAGGTCCACCACCAATCCTTCCCGCGCCATCTTCGATAAACTGAAAGTCGGCTGCCCCGCCGCCGGCTCCAGGTAAGTTCCCGTCTTCCCCTGGAATTGCACAATCTCCATCTCATCGTTCACCACCACACTGGCGGGCACAAAACGGTTGATGAGCAATTGCTCCACTTCATTTTCCACCGTAAAAGGCGCCGGAAAATGCAGTCCCGTCTTCGCATCTTCCAGCCGTCGCGGCGAATAGTCCGTGCTCGCGAAGTACGTCGCCAGCCGCGCGGTCGTCTTCCTCTTCTGGTAGATTTTGTCCTTCTTGTCCAGCAGCGAAAAGTGGTCGCCGAATCCTGCCAGGCTCTCCGCATCCCCCAGCATCAGGTACCCGTTGGGTTTCAAGGCATAGTGCAATGTCGGGATAACCCTCCTCTGCAACAGCGGCCCCAGATAAATCAGCAGATTGCGGCAGCTCACCAGATCCAGGTTCGAGAATGGCGGATCTTTCACCAGATTCTGCCGCGCAAAAATGCACATGTCCCGGACTGACTTGTTTACCTGAAAGCCTCCGTCGTGATGCACAAAAAATCTCTTCAGCCGCTCCGGCGAAACTTGCGACACCCCCGTCTTGGCATACACTCCACTGCGCGCCCGATCCAGCGCCGTTTCGCTGATGTCCGTGGCGAAGATCTGAATCGCCGTCGCCGCCTGCGAAATGTTCCGGGTGTGGGTCCACAAATATTCCAGCATGGTTATGGCAATTGAATACGCCTCTTCCCCCGTCGAGCACCCCGCCACCCACACCCGAACCGGATTATCCGGCTTGCGGCCCTCAAACAATTTGGGATAAACATGCTTGCGCAATGCCGCGAACGCTTCCGGCTCCCGGAAAAATCCCGTCACATTAATCAACAAATCGCGATACAGTTCGTCCACCTCTTCCGGCTTCTTGGCTATGTAAAGTAAATACTCCTTCAGCTTTTCAATCTTAAGCAGATCCATGCGCCGCCGGATCCGGCGATGCAGTGTGGTGTGCTTGTAATTGGTAAAATCCACGCCCGTGGACTCCCGTACTAGCGCGAACAGCGCCTCCAGTTCCCCGCCGGCTATTCCACGAACGTCATCTTTTACCCCCGATAGAATCCGGGTCACGTAAGGATGCTGCCCGATCCCTCCCAACTCCCGCGCAATGTCCTTCGGCGTAAGGATGAAATCGATGCAACCCGCATGGATCGCACTGCGCGGCATGCTGTCGTATTTGGCCGACTCTTCATCCTGCGCAAACGTCAACCCTCCCGCCTCCTTGATAGCCCGGCAGCCCTCCGTGCCGTCCGACGCCGTGCCCGATAACACCACCCCGATTGCCCGTTGCCCCACCTTTTCCGCCAGCGACCGAAAGAAGTTATCGATGGGCATATGTTGGCCATGCACCACCACTCGCCCCTTCAGGCGCAGCGCTCCATCCAGAATCGCCATGCTGGTGTTCGCCGGAATCACATACACATGGTCCGGCTCCACCACCATCCCATCCGTTACTTCTGTGACCGGCAGTTTTGTCGTCCGCCCCAAAATCTCCGGTAACGCACTCTCATGTTTGGGATCAAGGTGCTGCACCAGCACAAACGCCATCCCGGTTTTTTCCGGCAGATTGTGCAGCAGTTCGGAAAATGCTTCCAAACCTCCCGCCGATGCCCCAATGCCGACGATCGGAAATAATTCTGGCAGCCACTGCGGAGCATTCTTCGCAACCACCCGACGACTGGATTTGCCTTCCTTGCTGGGAAAACTCTTCATACGCCTTCCTGTTGCAACTGGGAATTTCAAGCAGGGGGACCGCTACTCCATTGCAGCCTCGCCCGAATCCGCCAGGCGACGGAAACCGCAATCGGAGAAGACGTTGGGGATTTTAGTTCTCTGCGATTCGATAAATCAACGAATACAGCCAAGAAAAACGCCTCACCGCACTTCTTATGTCCCAAAAAAGGAAGGAAGCACCCTCCCTATAGACGCAGATGCCTACGTCTCCCGCCCCCGACCAAGACCCTGACCGCCACTTTACCCATCATCGGATCGAAAAGACGAAGGACCGAAGGAAAAAAAGAAGAAGGATCTAAAATATTTACGCGCTGGAATTACCGCAGGCAGGAAAATCTTTGGCGGAAAATCTGGGGTGGGAAACGGGAATCGAACCCGCAACCGTCGGAGCCACAGTCCGGTGCTCTGCCAGTTGAGCTATTCCCACCGCCTTGCTGATTATACAACCGCCAACCACGATCTTCTGAATTCGGATGAGACGATAACTCCGACTGCCCAAAAATACGAGCCCGAAGGAGTGTTCGTAAGAAGTGAATTTCGGAAACGCGGCGGTACAGAAGTCGGCAGAGTCTAGCCCGAAAGGGCGTAATGTGAAAGCCCGGCACGGCAGTGCCGGGTAAAGGTGAAAGGGTGAAACGAGTCCGGAACGGACGGCACGCCTCCTCCCTCGCCAGCGAGCGATCACTCCCCCGCCAACAATCGGCACCACGTCGCACTTAGCAGATGAATGAGAATGGAAAAGGGAACACCAAACAAAGCGATCGCGAAGCTATCCAGAACTCCCGAAAGGAAAAAACAAACCCGCGTATATATCGTCAACCGCGCGATAGATGCTGCCGCATCAGGACCTTCCCCAGCCGCCCTCACCCGCGCCCCACACCCACGTATTCAAATCCCATCGCCCGCAGCCGCACCGAGTCCAGCAGATTCTTCGTATCGACAATGATCGGCTTCTTCAGCAGATGCTTGATGCGGTCAAAATCCAGCGCTCGAAATTCCGGCCAGCCCGTTCCCACCACCAGCGCATCCATCCCTTCGGCCGCCGCATACGCCGTCTCGCAATACCGCACCGACCCGTTCAGCCGAATCTTCGCATCCGCCAGCGCCACCGGATCGTACGCCTTTACCCGCGCCCCTTTCGCCACCAGCGTTTCGGCCAACCGAATCGCTGAAGATCCCGCCACGGAATTCGTATTCGGCTTGAACGCCAGCCCCAGAATCCCTACATCCTTGTTCTCCACTGAATTCAACGCTGCCGCAATCTTATCGACCAGCAGGTCCGCCAGATTGTGGTTCACGTCCCGCGCCGCGCTCAATACTTTTAGCGAAACCCCGTTGGCCTGCGCCAACTGCGCCAGCGAATCCATATCGGACTCCGCAAATACTCCGCCCATCCCGGCTCCCGGCTGCAAACAGCGCGGGGCAATCTTTTTATCCAGCCCCAGCGCCAGCGCCAGGTTCACCGCATCCGCGCCCACCCGCTCACACAGCGCCGCCACCTCGTTGATGAACGAAATCTTCGTCGCCACAAACGCCGTCGCCGATTCCCGCACCAGCTCCGCCGTAGCCTGGTTGGTCACAATCACCGGCACCCCGCGCATCACCAGCGGATGAAAAATCTGTTTCAGCACGTGCACCGCTTCATTCGATGTCGATCCCAGAATCAACCGGTCCGGCCAGTTGAAATCCTCCACCGCGCATCCATCAGTAAAAAACATCGGCTGCGATACGATCGTCCCCTGCAGCCCCGCATCCTTCAAACTTTTCTCCAACGCATTGGCCGTACCCACCGCCACCGGAGTGACAATCGTCAGGATCGGTGGCTTCGGCGCCATCTTCGCAATGCGCATCACCACATCGCTCAAATTTTCCGCTCCATCTTCCGCCAGAAAAATCACCTGCGCCTTGCGCGCAAACGATTCGATGTCCGTAGAATACGCCAGCCGCCCCGCCCGCACGTTTCGCCGTATGATTTCTTTCAGGTTTTTTTCGAAGAATGGAATGTTGCCCTGCGCCATCTCGACCATCCGCGTCCGATCGGGATGACAACACGAAACTGGAGTCCCAAAGTCTGCCAGACAGGCCGAAATCACCGTCCCCAGAAACCCCGAACCGTAAACCCCTATCTGCATTCTTAAGCCCCCAGGGCGATTCTGAAACCCGCGCCCGAAGCGGCTACCGGCGCGGGTATCGCACTTCCCTGTCTTCTATTTACAGCCCACCGCCGCATCTCCGCAACGCACGGGAGGGAAATGTACTTAGGGCCATGTCGCATGGGTACGGGTAACGTAACGGGCAGGTAACCGCACGCAGGTGACCTGTTCGAGGGAGGGATCGAGCGAATTCCAGGAGAACGCGAGTTTAACGGTTGCTGAAAAACTCAAGTTCGAGGAAGTTTGGGAAGGACACGAGTTTAAAGTGCGGAGAAACTCAAGTTCGAGGCAGGTTCGGGAAGGGCACGAATTCATTCGTGCCGTTAAGTCGTTGAAAATGGGCCCGCGCTTCAGCGCCTGAGGTATGCCATTATTACCGCCGTAGTGGAAAAATCCGTCTTAGGGAAGGAAGCACTGCCACCCTTGCTTTTGGGTGGCGCAGCGGTTCACCGCTGAGATAACTGCCATGTTTTCAATGCCGGCTTTAGCCGCTGAGGTAACCCATGAAGCGGTGGAAAAGGACTGTCCAGTTCAGCGATTCGAAACCCCACCAATTGCCAGCCAACTCACCCCTTCAGCCCGTGCCAGAACGGAAAAATCTCGGCTCCAATCCCCGCCAGCGTCTTCGCGGCCTCCGCCCCCGGATCTCCATAAACTTCAAAACTGGTGAGGCTCGCAGTCTCAAGAATCTTCGGCACCAGGTCCCGCACTACCGGCCCGCTCATGTGCGCCATCACCGCATCCGGATCCACGTATGTCTCCACCAACCGGCACCGCTTGTGGTCCGCGCTCAAGAACCACTCGTAGCCGAGCGCGCCCGCTTCTTTCACCGTACCCGCAATCATCTCCTGCGCGATGCTCTGGAATTGTGCCAGCTTTCCATCGTTGATCGCCAGACTCACCACGAAGTGCACCTTGGAGTTGGTCATCACACTCTCCACTCAAATCTTCAGAAAATTACATCCGCAGCATTCCGTGCCGGAAGGGTCACCATCGGAGAATGATTCAACTGAAAAATGATTCGTAGAAAGCCCAACCTAAGGCGTAACCAGGCTTCCGCCGAGCATCACCGGAGCCAGATCCACCCAGCAGTTCAAAGATTCCTCCCGCACAAACGTCAGCCGGTCCAGCAGCACTCGCCGGCTTCCCACATATTCCTGCCAGCGCTCCCCGGCAGTCCGCAAAGCCTCTACCGCCGCCGTTTCGCTGGGCATCTTCACAATCGTCAAATGCGGAATATACGCCCACTCTTCCACAAACTCGAGCGCCTGGGTATTCAGCTGTTCATGCAGTTCACACATCCGCACCGCCCCATACGCCACTCGGATGTAAACCGTCGGGGTCGTCGGAGCAAAACTATCCATCCCGCCCAGCGTCACTTCAAAGGGTTCCGTGCGTCCGCAAATCCCGGCCAGCACCTGCAGCGCTGCACTCTCGGTCCCCCGCAGAGGACGCGGCGGCAGCAACGTGAGATGCGCCGCGAAATGCGGCAATTCCGGATGCAGCTCCCGCCGGAGGTTCTCCACGAACTCTCCCACCGGACCTTTCACGTAGGCCACCAGCGCATACCGCAAGCTCTGCATATCCAGAAAAAATTATAGCGCGTTCCGTCGTTTATAATTGCTTCAGTCATTGACTCGTGAGAGTCATTGTCATTCACCAGCCGTTAACAATGTCGGGGCGTAGCGCAGCCTGGTAGCGCACCTGCCTTGGGCGCAGGGGGTCCGCGGTTCAAATCCGCGCGCCCCGACCATTTGTTTCCCTTCAATTCACTCGGTCTGCCGGAATTAGGATCGATTACCGAGCTTGCCAGCGTTTCGGATTGCGCTTGCCATGCAGGCAGGCGATTACCAAAACTTGTCCCTCCTGAACTTCAAAAAATATTCCATAAGGAAAACGCCGCACTCCCGCTCGCCGCCGCCCCCGGTAGGCGACTTGAAATTGCAAGGGATTTTCTACGATTGCCTCAACCGTCGACTCCACTGCCCTGGCGAACCGCGCTCCCAACTCTGGGCGTACGTCGTCGTACCAGGCGCGCGCTTCTTTCAAGTCCGCATCCGCCTCCGGCAACCAGACTACCGGCAGCGTCACGGTTTCCTGAACAGGTCCGCCCTGACTTTTTCCCAGGGGATGACGTCGGAAGGATTTCGTTCATGACGCTCGATGCGGTAATCCAGTTCAGCGCGTTGCGCGTCTGTTAACGAGAGTGCATCGGCTTCCAGGCTCTCCCATACGGCATCCAGCAATTCCACCTTTTCGACAGCTGAGAGGCCCTCTAACTGATTTCGCAAGTTGCTCATTGCCTACACCCTAGCGCGGTTTCGTCGCTCTGGCAAGCACTCCGCTCAAATCTGGTGCCATCGAAGGGACTCGAACCCCCACACCGTTGCCGGTACATGGACCTGAACCATGCGCGTCTGCCAATTCCGCCACGATGGCAATACTGGACTGCAATGCAGCGGCGGCCCCAAGGCCGCCGAGTCAGGAAGACCAACCTCCCTATTTTACAGCCCCGCCACCGCCTGTCAAACCTCCCACTGCGCCGTCGCTCACCCCTTCAGCTTCAACGGACTCGCATGCTTCGGCTCGTAAACTCCCATCTTCCCGCCCCCCGGAAGCGTAAACGTAGCCAGCTTCCCCCAGCGCTGCTCGGTCACATCCGAGACTTCCACTTTCTTCGTCTTGAGATCCTTCAACGTCGCCGCGATGTCATCGCACATTAAGTAAAGTTCGTGCCGGTCGTTTCTCTCCGAATCATGCTTCTCGTAACCATGGAACGCGGCTTCCAGTGGCGGCATGGCGAAAATCAGCCAGCCGTGGCCCGCATCCACCGACGAAAACTTAAGCACATCGCTAAAAAAGGCCCGGTCGGCTTCCGGGTCCTTGGTATGGATCACGACATGCGCGCCATTGATCATCGCTCTACCTCCGAACCACAGGCCCACCTACCGGCCGGAAGCCCGAAGTCCGCCCTACCCCAGCTTCGCCGTCATCGAAATCTTCGCGTTCAGCACCTTCGACACCGGACACCCTTTTTCCGCCGCCTCCGCGTACTTCTGAAACGTCGCCGCATCCGCTCCCGGAACCTTCCCCACTACATCGATGTGGCTCGATGTAATCGTCCAGCCCGCGTCCTGCTTCTCCATCGTCAAAGTCACATTCGTGCTGATGCTCTCCGGCGTCAGATTCGCCCCACCCAGCTGCGCCGACAACGCCATCGAAAAACACGCCGCATGCGCCGCCGCAATCAACTCCTCCGGATTCGTCCCCGGACCGTTCTCAAACCGCGACGTAAACGAATACTGCGTGTCCTTCAGCACTCCGCCCGGAGCCGAAATCGTTCCCTTCCCATCCTTCAACCCACCCTTCCACACCGCGCTAGCCTTGCGTTCCATCACGTTCTCCTGACTATGATCAAGATGAGCAACCGATCATTGTAGACGCAGACCACTCCCCCTGTCAGGGCTGGCATCGCACTTAACGGTCCCGACAATCCAGTGCCGCACTTCAATAGAAATCCGAGCAGCTCAAATAAAACCCGCACACCGCACAACTCAACTTGCACCGGCTCTCTTTCAATTCCGCCGAACAATTCGGACAAAATCTCTCCGCATGCCCCGCCGCTGGCCGCACCGCCTCCTCCATCTTCCCAGCTGGAAGATTTCCCGCAACCTGCTCCCGCTCACTCAAGCTCATCCGCGCAACATACTCCCACCCACCCCCGCACGCAAGTGGACACCAATCTCCCCGGACAAGTTTTTCCCCTGTGTACCTCTGTGTCCCCCGTGTTAAAGGTTTTGAATTTCCTCTCCAAAGCAAAAGCCCTCCGGGCTAAACAAGCCCGAAAGGCTTTCCTGCAATCCACTCCCTAACCCACCACAATCAGCGCAATCTGCACTCCCGGATGCAGCAAATCAATCAGCACATACTCTCCATCGATGTAATCAATGTAGCAATCGTCGGTGTAAGCCCAGCCCACCGGCCACGCGTCCGACAGCGCAAACCAGTATCCGCCGTACTGAAACCGCGGCTGCCCTTCCACTACCGTCGTCCGCACCCTGAACGTGTGCTGCCGCCCAAAGTTCGCCCGGAATTTATCGTCCGGAATCCGCTGTCCCTGTCGTCCATTATTTTGCACCGGCCGATTCTGCTCTTGCCCCGCCTTCATCTCGCTGTTCTGCTTCTCATCCTGCTTCTCGTTCTTCGCCGGCTTCGTTTCTTCCGCCTTCGGCGCTTCCTGCTCTTGCGCAGGTTTTGCTGCCTTTGGCTCTTCTTGCGGCCGCGCCGGCTTTGCTTCGTCTGGCTTCTTCGGTTCTTCCTGCTGCGGCTTGGCTTCATCGTGCACGTCCTGCGCCACCGCCATGCCGCCGGTTCCCAGCAGCAATCCCAGCAANNCCCAGCAATCCCGTACCCAGACCCTTAACTTTCAAGTCGTGAAATCTCATAGCTTCCCTCACGTGACTTCTGCTTTGCCTCCAATTCCGGGCTCACGTCGGATGCCACCCTCGCTCTGTCGAGATGCCGCCCCCCACTACTCTTCTGCCTCTTCTACGGCATTCCCCTGAGCCGCCCAAAACCACCCGAAAAAAGTTCTTCTTTCCACAGATTATTGCGCTAGAATGCCTGTGCACTGAAGAGCAACTGTTCTCCCCGGCCGAGAACTCTGCTCTTGGCCTTCCCCCAGGAGGTAGTAGATGTACCGGCCCTATTCCAGCTCCCTGGCGGATTCTCGTCCGTTCATGGATGTCCAGTCCCTGATCCGCAACCTCGTTCAGGATTATGTAACTTCCTTTAACACCGGCAACTACGACCAGGCCGCTGCCCTCTTCGCTCCCGACGGCGCATTCATGGCCCCGCACTACCCCGCCGCCTATGGCCCCAAAGCCGTCGAGCGCATTCTCCACCAGCTCTGCGATGCTGGATATGAAGACCTTCGCTTGGAGACCGTTCGCGTCGAAACCTTCGGCGACCTCGCCATGGAAATCGGCCGCTACTCCGTCGCCATCCACCAGCCCGACGGTACCATCCGCGCCGACCGCGGCAAGTACGTTCATGCCTGGCGCAGGCTGGGTGCATGGCTCATCGTCGCCGATAGTTGGAACTCCGACCTGCCTGTCGCGCGATAATTCGACGCCCAGGCCCGGACGATTAGTTCGGAGGCCGCCCGATCACCGATACCTGCGTCCCGCCCGTCCCGCTTCCTCCCGCTCCGCCGTACACGCTCGGACTGGCCAGAAATTGCCCAAACGCCGACGCGTAAGCCAATTGATAACCCGCGTAGGCCGCTACTCCATTCGTCGTCGTCGAATAACTCATATCCAGCGCCAGCAACACGTCGCCAGCCGGATACGTCGGCATCGCCCCGCTGCTCGGTCCATTCGTGTAAACTTCCAGCGTATGCACACACACCTTCTGCGCCGGACTACCCACTCCGGTCTTGCACAAACTCCCCAGGAAAGGCATCAGCCCGGGAAATCCTGCCGCGCAGTAAGTCGATCCCGCCGGCAACGCCGCAATCGGTCCCGTCAGCCCCGCAGCGCAATCGATCACCGTCGTTCCCGTCAGCGTCTGCAACAAACATCCCATGGCATTCCCCGCCTGATTCGTCGTGAACTTGCCGCAGTTGTAAGCCCAGTCTCCGGACGTGCATCCCGCCCCCGCGCCCAACGGAAACCCGCAATTGTTCGTCCCCACTCCCTCCAGATTCAAAACATCGTTCACCTGATATCCATTCGTCCCCATCATGTTGAAATTGTTATCGTGCGCCAGCTGCGCCTCCTGGTCCGCATAACTGCAATCCGCCGGATAGCCCGCACAATTCAGGTCTGTATCCAGATTCATCGTCCCGCCCGCCCCCGCCACGAACCCATCCAAATCCTTCACCCAACTCAGATATTGCGCGCGCTGCTGCCCCGCCGTCGATCCGTAGTTCGGCCACAGCCCGGACCCGATCCCAATCGGCGACAACTCTCCCCCCGCCGGAGATCCCACCCGCACGTACCCAATCTTCCCGTTGTAATGCGGAATCGCCGCCGCAATCACCTGCTCCGCCCAATTCCGCAGCGGCAACTCCGAAGGAATCGGCTGCGACTCATATAGTTCCGTCAAACTGCAGGGCCCAAGGTTCGCAGAATTAATCACAATCGGACTGCTCCCATTCGCCCCATAGCAGCTCACCGTCGACCCGCACTGATAACTCCCGCCGCAATACCCATCCTGCAGCGGTGCGTGCGCCCCAATCTTCACCCACACCACCGCGCCATCGTTCACCGGACCCGCCCCCGTAAAACTCGCCGCGGTTGTTCCCGTGCGGCAAGTATTGTCGTACCCCGAGCCACTCCAGCATCCCGCCTGTAGCTGCCAATAGTTTCCCGACTGAAAAATATATTCGCCCGGCAAATACGCCGCGTTCTGTGCATAAGCCAGATAAGAAGCGTCCGCCTGCGCCTGCGACCATACGCATGCCGGCGTCCATGTATTCGTTCCACCCTCCGTCGCCTCAGCCAACAGAAGATTCGTCGGATAGCTCGCCACAACCGCATCCAGCGCCGTGAAGTCAATCGCCACAGCGCACGCCCCGCTCCCCGTCTCCCTGTCCAGATACAGCGGGCTCGACGCCGAATTTCCCAGTCCTACGATCACGCTCTGCCCGCTCAGCAGCATATTGTTCTGCGCCAGCACCGCCAGATAAGCCGCGCTATTGGTTCCCGTCGGTTGCGGCACCTGCACCGCATAAATTGCCTGCGGAAACCCCTGTGCCCCTCCCGGCTGCAAACTCTGCCCTCGACTCCATCCCACCAGTGCCAGCAGGATCACCACTATTTTCGCAGCCAACTCAAACGTACTTAAGCCACACTCTCTTCGCGAATACTTCCCCGCATCTCCATCCACCGTCGCCATCGCATCGTCCCCTTTCTCATCGCAAAAACCTCAAATCGCAAAACTTCCGATCGCAAAACTTCTAATCGCAGAAAAAAGTTTGTCATTCCGAGCCCAGCGAGGAACCCTGGTCTCCCCTCCGCTCCCAAGTCCTCACCTTCCCCGCCGCACCGCGAAGCCCAATCTCCACCCCCCGCAACAATCCCCACGCCTCCTGAAACTTCCCATACTTCTGCCGCTTGCTCTTCGGAGTGAAATGAATCGTCGAATTCTTCCTCCCCATCGCCTCGAATGGAATGATGTACCAGTCGTCAATCGGTATCAGCAGGATCGCGAAAAAATCCACCGTCCCCGGCGCATACGGCTTCCGCTTCGGGCCCATCACGTTCAAGCTGTAACAATCCCCACGCCGCCGGTAAATCGTCGACTTCACCTGCACCCGCACCACCCCGTGATCGCTCTCCACTCCTACGTCATATCTCCCCCAAGCCCAAACGGCCTCGACACTTTCATGTCCCGCTCCAGTGCCAGCATCATGAAGTACATTTCGGCCCACTCCCCCCGCTCCCTGCGCCCCTTGATCTGTCCACCCATCCGCTTCCGGTTCTTCATTCGTTTCTTCCCCAAATAAAAATCGCGGCCTCGTAAAAGGCCGCGATTCAGGATTCCGCCGGACGCTCGACCCGTAAACCACACAGGCCGCCCATCCAAATAAATTCTTACTCTATATTCCTATTATAACATATTGCATATCCTAAATGGGACACAATAGCCCGAAATATTTTCCCTTTCCCTTCATGCAGATACCCAGATATGTATCGTGTCACCCCCTTGACAAGATTTCGTAGCGCCGGCGTCCCGCCGGCATTCTCAGCCCACAATAAACAATTCTTGATGACAAGAAACAATTTGTCATTCCGAGCAAGAAAGCTCATCCGCCAATAGCAGGTCTGGTACATGTCCTATTTCCTGGCATGACACAGCGCCTCTCTCAGTTTGAAGAATCAAGGAGTTGTACGGGGTAACCTGGCGAGGTGACGAACGGCACATTGCAGCGACCAAGAGCACATTCTAATGTCCCGATCAGAATGAACCTGAAACCTTCACATCCCCGCCCGAAATCACACCGTCCAGACGTGGCCGCTAATGCAACCCCCAGCCGCAGCCAGATCGCAAAACGCCGAAGCAATCGCATGGCGCTACACGCTTCTGTCGGGTTATCCGGGGAAGATCGGCAGAAATGTTCCTTTACGATGCAGGCCAAGGCCACGAAATTGAATAAGCACGGCGCTGCCGTTCAACTCAGTCGTGAACTTCTGGTGGGCTCGGTCGTCTCCGTAAATAACAGGCAAGGCACCAAACTCTCGGCCCGCGTAGTTGCGCAGGTGGCGGCACTGGAGGGCGTTTCCACGTACGCCATCGAGTTCGTCGAGCAGGACGAACGGGCGGAAACCTTTTGGGGAATTATCTTCCCGCCGAACACCTCAAACGCATAACCCGCAAATGTGGCACCAGCAGCCAGCGCCACAAAGGCCGCCAGGCATCACGTCGGATCATGTTACCGAACAGGAAGTCTGAAAACATGCCGATTACGCTTCATCGTCCCGGTCAACGAGTGTGATGATTCCATAACAATGCCGGTCATTTATCACCAACCATGCAATCGTGCGTGACTTGCAGGATTCATAATGGCCATGAATGCTTGTCGAGAATCAGTCAATTCACCATAATTCCAGCCACGGATCGAGAATTGCGACGGGAGATTCTCGTCCGGTATAATCCTCCGCGGCCAGACCCATGGTTGATTCCAGATGGTCTCATGGATTTCAAGAAGGAGAACAAAATGGCGACAAAAGGAAAAGTCCTGGTACTAGTCTCGAGCGGTCGCGGTTTGCCCTTGAA
>PLUI01000155.1 GCA_003164855.1 Acidobacteriaceae bacterium | reverse complement strand
TAATCTCCACCTGCGCCGGGTGAGCCAGCCATTCCGTGGGATGAAGCAGGCTCGGGTGCGCATTCGAACGCCAGGTGGTGAAGTAGAAAAATGCGCCCGCGAACAGCAGCGCGAAGATTGCAGGTCGTATGAGTTTCATAAAGGCAAACCTTGTTCAACCGATCGGACTGAAATTTCAGTCGTAACTCAACCCATAAATTCAATTCTAACGAATCTCCCGCTCAGGCACGAAAGCGGGTTTAATAGAAAGCCCCACTTCTCGCGAAGAACACGAGAAATGGGGCAAAGTTTCTTAACGTTTCGGCCTACGGATGAATGGCGTATACGGCACCGTCGCCATCGGCGCCGCCGTTGTATGTTGTTCCGTAGAGGTCGCCGTCGCGCTCCAGAAGTGGGCCGGGATTGGGGTTGATCGCATCGCCACCGGTTGGAGCGAAGTTGTGCAGTACGGTTTCCGTCCACACGCCGTCGGGTCCGGGCGTCAACTGGAAGACTGTTCCGCAGCCAAGATAAAAACCGCAAAGGCCTCCGTAGTAACCGCCTCCGGAGGTGGTACCGTAAAGACCGCCGGCAGGCCCGAGGATCACTCCCGCGGTAGGATCATTACCGTCCGACAAAGCGAAATTGAGAAGTATGGCTTCCGTCCATGGCCCGCCAGTCCCTGCCTGCGGCCGCGTCAGCGAGTAGATCGTCCCATAGGCGGAACTTCCGCCCTCAGCGGTGCCGCCGTAAAGCACTCCGTTTAGCCCGATCAACAAACCATATGGGTAGGCGCCGTTCAGGCTCGTGCTGCTTGCACCAAAGCTGTAGATCAGGTTGAACCCCCAACCCGTGGCGCCGCCCGTGGGATAGAGCCGATAGACTGTGCCACCACCCAGCCCGCAAAAGAGGGCTATTCCATAGAGATTGTCATCCGGACCGAAAATCAAGGTCCACGGATTGCATCCATTGGCATAGCCGGGATCGCTCGAATTGTCGTTGAAATTATGAAGTGTGGTGTAGGCCCAGACCCCACCGGAAAGCGCCAGTTTATAAACCGAGCCGCCCTCGTGAGGACCGCCGGCCTGGAGGGTTCCGTAAAAAACGCCTGTAGCCGGATCTTGAGCTATCGTTGTTGGATCCTGGGTCGCATTTGCGGTCCCAAAACACGGGAATTGATAAAGTGAGCTCTCGCTCCACGCAGTTCCACCTGCACTGGGCGGGGTCAGTTGGAAAAATGTGCCGCAGTTGTAGGTCCCTCCAAAGACGGTGGTTCCGTAGATCGCGCCTGAGGAATCCATTATTAGATTGGAGGTTGGCGTCGCACCGTCGCTCGCACCGCTGAAGGGCCACAGAATATTTTCCGTCCAAGTGCCGCCCGAACCCGAAGGTGGAGTGAGCTCAAATACAATGCCTTGACCACCCGGACCATCATAGGCAGCAGTGCCGTAGAAGTTTCCGGCTGCATCGGCAATTAGACCAGCATAGGGCTCGAAGCCGTCGGTGGAGCCTCCGGCGAATGGTGAAGGATGCCCTCGCTTTGGGCGACGGATAAGGTTGCGCTCGCACATAGCATGAGTAAAGCGGCTACGGGAAGCGACTGCTTGGCGATATTCTGACGTTTCATATCTCAATCTCCTTAAGGGGGAGATGGTTGTATTTTGGCAAGGGATAAATCAACGACGCAGTCGGGCCCGTAGCACGAGACTGGGGAAGAAAACGCTTGGATCGTAGTTCCGTTTGCCAAGGTTGTCAAATGAATATCTGCAATCATTCCGTACTATCCCATCTCAGAGGTTGGCGGAGCTTCCGTTCCAGTTGCTAACGCACACCCGGAGCAGTCAACGGCAAGCTGACGTCGCAGTGAACCTGTAGAACGTTCGGCGGGAGGCAGCCAGGGATTCTTTAGTCCCTGGTGACGGCCTCGGAGCGGAGCTGTTCCCAGACCTGCCGCACCTGCTCTCGCGTCTGCTCAAGCGATCCGGAGTTGTCAATTACGTAGTCGGCGGCTTTGATTTTTTCCGCTTCGGGTAGTTGTGCGGCCATGCGGCGCTCGACTTCCTTGCGGGCGGCATCGAGTGCCAATTTATGGCGCGCGGCGAAGCGGGCGATGCGCTGCTCGTTGCTGCATGTGACCACGAGCAGACGGTCGAAACGCTTCGCGGCGCCAGCCTCGAGAATGAGCGCGGCTTCCACGATGGCTACGGCATGCGGCTCTTGCCGCCCCATCTCTTCCATCCATTCTTCCTGGCTGCGTATCACCGCGGGATGCACGATTCGATTCAACTCTTCCACGCGGGACGGGCTTCGAGATGAAATTACGGCGGCAGGTGCCGTGGCTGAATTCGCCTGCGCCGATCCGGCCGATCCGGTGCCCGGACCAAAGGCAGCGTCTGCCAGCTTGGCGCGGTTTACGCTGAGGTCAGGATTCAGAATTCCGCCGCCGAAGTGGCGCACCACCTGGTTGTAAACCGGCTGGCCCGGAAGCATGAGATCGTGCGCGATCCGGTCGGCCTGGACCAGGCGCGCGCCAAGGGCGACGAACATCTCACCGACCACTGATTTGCCCGACGCGATGCCGCCGGTAAGGCCGACTTTTAGCATGAAGTCTCTCAAACAAACTTACCGCCGAGATCGCAGAGAACGCCGAGAGACTAATATCTTGAAATTTGTTTCTCTGCGCTCTCCGCGTTCTCGGCGGTGGAATCGCTTTTCAGGCGCGTGATAACTCCCCGACGCCGTTGCCTCTGCGCATCTTCGCGGCTTTCACCGTGTTATACATCAGCATCGCGATGGTCAGCGGTCCGACGCCGCCGGGCACGGGAGTCAGCGCTCCCGCAATCTCACCCACCTCGGGATGCACATCGCCGGCCAGCGTCGATCCCTTCGTCCTGAAAGCTTCTTCCCGCCTTAGGTTGCCCGCAAAAAGCCGCTGAAACTCCGCCGCGTCCGTTACCTTATTCATGCCGACGTCAATCACCGTGGCGCCCGGCTTCACGAAGTCGCGGGTAATCATACCAGCGCGGCCGATGGCGGCTACCAGAATATCGGCGCGGCGGCAGACCGCAGGCAGATCATGCGTCTTCGAATGGCATACCGTAACCGTGGCGTTGGCATTGAGCAGCAGCATGGCGGCCGGTTTGCCGACGATGTCGCTGCGGCCCACCACCACGGCTTCCTGTCCGGCGATGGCAATGTTGCTGCGCTTTAGAATTTCGATTACTCCGGCTGGCGTACAGGGCACCAATCCGGGACGCTGGGTCGAAAGAAAGCCAACGTTGACGGGATGGAAGCCGTCAACATCTTTGGCAGGATCGACCGCCATCAACACCTGCTTGGAGTCCACTTGCCGGGGCAAAGGCAACTGCACCAGGATGCCGTCGATCTCGTCGCGCCGGTTCAGGTCTTCGATCAGAGCGAGCAGTTCAGATGTAGTCGCGCTTTCCGCCGGCGTGTGCTGTTCGCTGTAAATCCCAACTTCTTCGCAGGCTTTCACCTTGCCGCGAACGTAAATCTCCGACGCCGGATTGTGGCCGGCAAGGACGACGGCCAGACCGGGACGAACTCCCGCCGACGTCATGGTCTTCACTTCCGCAGCGACTTCACTACGGATGTCGCTGGCGATCTTTGTACCATCGAGGATTCTAGCGGGCATAATCTGCTTGGCTGAGATTCTATCGCATGGCAGCGGGACAAAAGAGTCTTCGCACAGAGACATCCTCCGACTTTGCCCACGGCAGGCTCCGGCACAGAGAATCCCCTGGTTCTTGTTTTCCTCCGTGTCTCTGTGACTCTGTGGTGAAATCGTTTTGCGCTTTCGGCGTACAATGCTCCTCATGATTGCAAAGGAGTTGCTGGAAATTCTGGTCTGTCCGGCGTGCAGGCGGGCCCTCGAGTACCGGCAGAATCCGGAGAGTTTGAAGTGTACGGAATGCCACCGGGTGTATGCCGTGAAGGACGACATTCCCATCATGCTGGTGGACGAGGCTACGATCGAGAACGCTTGATTTCGATCGCCGCCTTCGGAAATCGTGACCGATGTTCACGATTCCGAACTACTGCCTCAGGGGCACGTCTGTCCCAAGCTTAAATTTTTACGCCGCCTTGACATCTGTGACATCCCCCGCGTGTATCTTCCTCTGCGCGGGGCTCTGCGTGGGTCGGCATGGACTTTCGATTGTCGACTTTCCAGGCAGCGGATTGACAGACTGTGCGATTTCCCGCCCGAATTGACACTCTGTGTCAGTTTTGAGATTCGGAGAGTACCTCGGGAACCTTACGATGGTCAGGGACGTTCCGTTAGGATTCTCGCAACTTCCCGTATCCAGAGGGGTTTATGAAACTAAACCGGCTGGCTTTCCGTATTTGGAACTAGAAGGCAGCTGCGGCAGCATAATTGCATGCAACTTCAATGGCTGCCGATGAGTCTAAGTAGTAACTGTGGTAAGTAGGTCGGAGTCGGAGGTGATGACGGCCATGTGGGAAACCGGGTTTGAGCAGGCAATGAACGACAGAATCAATAACGATAAAGACAGGTTCACGGCGACCGAACTGGCAGCCTTGCGAAGTGATCTGCTCCAGGGCGGCATGATCGATTCCTACGAAGCCGCCGAACTGCTGCAGGTATTCCTGATGGGCCGCGGCTACGGAGTCTCGCCCAAAGCTGCACTCGATGCGGCCGGCCGGGTGGAGATGGCAGGGTGCGCTCTGCCGGTTCTGCAATATGAACTGGAGAACCTCGCGCTAGTGATGTAAGAATTGCGCCCTGCGGGCCGGTGACCCCGCGGAGCAAAGCACGAAGAGATTCGAGATTTTGACATCCTGGATCGGCCAGTCGAACCAAGGTTTGCCGAACCAGTTCCACGCAAAGAGAGCCGGGCCAACCAGCCCGGCTTTGTGGTGTCTGTGGCTCCTGCGGAGTAAAGGCGGCCGCATGCTCATGTAGCGTCAGCCGCTGTCTGTCGAGCGCAGCTCGACCTCCTTTCGCCCGCAAGGCTGACAGGTAGCTTGTAGTATAGTATTTATACCTTTACTATACCCCGTCGAACGCGATAGCCTACGAGGTTCGAGTACGACTCGGATAAGAGCGTCCAGAACAAGCGCAAGCACGGCATCGATTTCGAAGAAGAGCAGGCCCTTTGGGCGGACTCCGCGCTGGTAGAAATTCCGGCGCGTACCGTCGACGAACCGAGATGGTTGCTGATTGGCAAGATCGGCGAGAAGCACTGGTCAGCGGTGATCACTCGGCGAGGAGAAAATATCCGGCTGATCTCGGTGAGGCCGTCTCGGGATGAGGAGGCAGCGATTTATGAAAGCCAAGACATTTGATCGAAAATTCGATGCCAGTGAGGAAATCGTAGATCAACTTGATCTCAGCCAGGCGCGCCGCGTTGGTACCGATCCGAAGCGTGTGAACGTCGATTTCCCGGCTTGGATGGTGGACTCGCTGGACCGCGAAGCTCGCCGCCTGGGCGTAACGCGCCAGTCGCTCATCAAGCTGTGGTTGGCAGACAGGTTGGCCCAAGCAGTTTCCGCCGGGAAACGCTAGGGGATCTCCAACTCACCGAACCAGTTCCACGCAAAGAGAGCCGGGTCAACCAGCCCGGCTTTGTGGTGTCTGGGATATCACGCCTTCGGAAGCCGAGGAGGAATTGGTCTTCCGGCGGACGGCTCACTAGGGCCCAAGTACGAAAACGAACGCAGCCCCCTCCTCGCCATCGGAACCGACAGCAGCCCCGGGAGCGCCTGCCACCACGGTCGCTCCGCTAATCGCCATTGAAAAACCGAGAACTTCATTCGTGCCACTTCCGGCAGACAGACGACTGGTGTATTCGGAGGTTGTCACCCACCCGCCCGCCGGCTCGGTAAATACGTAGGCCAGGCCCTTGGCGCCTTTACCGTCCGGCGCCCCAGCTACGATTGCTCTACCGCTGATTCCAACCGAGTAACCTAGTTCCTCCGTCGGTTCGTTGGCAACCGTCAGTTCCGCGGTTTCCGTGTTCGAGATCCAGCCGCCCGCCGGCTCGACGTAAACGTAAACGGCTCCTGGTGGCGATTCCCCTGTGCCGAGGGCTTGGGGCGATCCGACAACAACTGTGTCGCCACTAATCGCCACAGAAATCCCGAATTGCGAGTTCGCAGCAGCATCGGATGCCGTTAGTTCGGCCTCGTATACAGACGTGTTGGTCCAGCCGCCTGCGGGCTCGCCAAACACATACGCCGATCCGAGCCCTTGGTTAGCACCCGGAGCGCCTACAACGATTGTGTTTCCATTGATTGCCACGGATGGGCCAAAATCCTCCATGGCCACATTCGTAAGCTTCGCGGTCTGCGTCGCGTTGGTCCAACCGCCCGCCGGGCGCATATAGACGTATGCCCCCATATTGGACCCGACCACAATCGTGTTCCCGCTCACTGCTACGGAATTTCCAAAAACGTCGGAGTTAGATCCATCGGTGGGACTGAGTTCCGCGGTTTGCGTCATGTCTGCCCAGCCGCTCGGGGGTTTCACGAAAACGTATGCCGGATACTGTGCTACATTTGAATTGCATCCGGCAACAATCGTGTTGTTATAAATCGCAACTGAATAGCCCAGCTCCATGTAGGACACTCCATCGGTGGCCGTGAGCTTCGCAACCTGCGTCATATTTTCCCATCCGCTGGCGGGTTTAACGAAGACGTAAACCGAACCCACATGGGATGCGTCATTCACGGTAGCAATGGGCGCTCCAACTGCCACCGTAGACCCGCTTATTGCGACCGACCACGCAAACAGTTCGCTATCACCGGCGTCTGAGCCGGTCAGCTCGGCAGGAGCGTTGCGGGCGAGGGCGCGGATGATGCCGGCCCGTGCGGACGCAGGCAAGTCTGAAACACGTAGTGGCTTGCCCCCTTCAGAAGCGCCAACCGGGAGTTGCAGAAGCAACAACGAGACCAGAAATGTGAAGGCAGTCCGACGTAATCGCATGGAAACCTCTTTAAGATGAACCGGTAACACCCGGCGAATACAGGGGGAGGCGGCTGGGGCGTAATCTTCTCACCCCGCGCGGAGAGTGTCAAATAGAAACCTGCTTAGACTGTCCTACTTCCTCTTCGCTGCTGCCGCCGCTCTTGCCCGCTCTTGCATCGCCAGCATCACCACCTGCAGCATGTCGTCCTGCGGCGCGGGCTTACCGGTCCAGATTTCGAACTGCCGGGCGGCCTGGTGGACGAACATTTCGATGCCGGGGATGATCTGCGCCCCGCGCTCTTTGGCCAGTTGCAGCAGGCGGGTTTCGAACGGGTCGTAGATCATGTCGAAGACGTAGCGGGCGTTGATTTCTTTTTCCTGCAGCGGAGTTTCGCGGGTGTTGCCCATGCCCACCGGCGTGGCGTTGATGATCACGTCGAAAGAATATTTCTTCAGGTCGGCGCGCTTCACCGAGCGCGCGTGGGCTCGCCGCGCCAGCTTTTGCCCCGCCGCCACGTTCCGGTTCAGAATGTAAACTTCGGCTCCGCGTTCTTTCAGTCCAAATACCGCAGCGCGAGCCGCCCCTCCGGCGCCGAGGACGAGGATTTTTGCGTCTTGAATCGTGCTCAGGCGGCGTTCCAGGGGGCGCACCACTCCGGAAGTATCCGTATTAAAGCCGTAGAGTTTGCCATCCTGCGCGCGCACCACCGTGTTGCAGGCGCCAATCTTCGTGGTATGGGAATCCGTGTTATCTAAATAAGGAAGGATCGTTTCCTTATACGGCATGGTGATGCTGAGGCCGTGGATGGGAATCTCGCGCACGCAGGTGAGCAGGTCTTTCAGTGTCTTAGCATGCAGCGCGAGGTAGACGGCGTTGACGTTCTCGCGGCGGAAGGCCGCATTCATAATGGCGGGCGAAAGCGAGTGGGCCACCGGATCTCCGGCGACGCCGTACACGCGGGTAGCGGCGTCGAGCTGTTCGATGCGGTAAATGCTGCGCAGCTCCTGCGCGGTGACTTGTCCGGGAGCGGTTTCTTCTCCTGCACTGACGGCCGCGAAGGTAAACACGCTGCCGGCGCGCACTCCGAGCACGCGGCTGATAATGCCCTGTTCTCCCATGCAGACGCCGACGATGGAATGGTTGTCGCTTTCGCGGCCGAGAAACTGGATCATGGAAACGTTGTCGGAGAGCGTGGCCGCCGTGCTGACGACTTTATAGAAATCGGCGGGGAAGGCGCGCATCTTTTCCAGAGTCTTGTCGAGCTTCTTGGTTCCGCGAAAGTCGTGAAAAGACAGGATGAGCGCGGCGCGAGTCCGCAGCTTCTGCAACTGATCGGGCTTGCACTTTAGCGCCGTCTGGAGTTCGACATCGATCAGCTGGCATCCGGTCGCCGATGCTTTCGCCAGGATGTCAAGTTGGGAGGCGATGGAACCGCGAAACTTGCCTCCGCTGGCGACCCTCCGGCAGGTCACGATCACCGTGATGCCGGAGTGAGTCTCCATAAAATGCTTAATCTTGGGAAGCGCCAAAGCTGGCTTTGATAGATGATCTAACCTAAACTCCAGAAAGGAGTTATCCCGAATCAGTCCCTCCGCCTTCTCGACCAGTTCGGTGGGGTCGGAGGCGACCACGGCGACGCAAACCCGCGGCAGCCGTAAGGGCAACAGCCGGGGTGGATAACTTTTAGGAGCAGAAATCATCTTGAATCAACAGGTTCGGATTAACTCAACAGGTACGGATTGCAGCAATAGGCTCGGCGCGAATCTTACAGGGGTCGAATTAGAGATGCAACTGTGTATTCACGGTTCGCGAGAAAAAAACTGTTTTCACATTCCGCCTGACACCCTCGTAACCTTGACCCCCTCTTACCCCCTTGTTACCTTCCAACTGGAGCATTGCTCCCATGGCATTTGACTGCGGAAGAGCACCCCGCGTGTCTCTTCTCGGAGGTAACATGAAGAAAATAGGATGGTTATTGTTGGTGGTCGCGACCGCAACTTGGGCTCAAACGGCGGCCGACACGAATGACTTGAGCGCCCCCACGCTTCAGGGGACGGCCCCTACAACGGCCACTTTCCCTATCGAGCGGGTGCAAATGCCCACTTACGCAGATGTTTACTGCGCTGGTTTCATTAATCGCCAACTTCTGCCCGATTCGAACTTCGTGGCCGGCGGACTGCAAACCCCCACTACAACCAAGTTCACCAAGGGTGACCTCGTTTATTTATTGGGCACGGGCTACACTGCCGGCGCTGAGTATGAGATCATCCGCGCCCTGCGGGACATTGATGAGTATGAAATGTACCCCGGTCAGCGCAAGCTGATGAAGGCAACCGGACAGCCGTATGGGGAAATTGGCCGGGTGCGCATCGTCGATACCCGCAGCAAGGCGGCCGTGGCGCAGATCGAATACGCCTGCGATCCGATCAATCCGGGAGACACCGCCATTCCTTTCGCGGAAAAAGCTATGGTGAATTTTCATCCGCCGCTGCGCTTTGACCGCTTCCTGCCGACCTCCAGCAAAGTTTCCGGCCGCATCGTAATGGGAAGAGATTTTGATTCCGAGCTGGGCACGGGCCAGAAAGTCTACATCAACGTAGGAACGAACCAGGGCGTAAAGGTGGGCGACTATTTCCGCGCCGTGCGCACTTACGAAGCCGACCTGAACGATCCCGTGGATTCGCTTTCGTTCAAGGCTGCGCTGAGTGAAGACACGCAGATGAAGCAGGCTTCGGTCGATCCCTCTATGTTCACCAAAGGGAACGGCCCGGTCATTCACGTCCGCGACCTGCCACGGCGCGCCGTGGGCGAGATCGTCGTAATCGGAACCACGCCCACAACCGCAACTGGAATGATCGTGTTCGCCATGGAAGATGTTCACGCCGGAGATGGCGTGGAGTTGGACGAAGTGCAGGCACAGCAGCAATAACCTTCGCAAGCAACACAAAGAAAGTCACGCCGGGGACGAGCAATCGTCCCCGGCTTTGCATTTTGCTCGTGTGGGACAGACACTCCTGTCCGTCGCCTTTGACTTTCACTTGAAGGAGGGCACACAGCGAGACAGGAGGAACCTGCTTCTCACCGCTTGCTCCAACCACTCATTCTCAGTTCGACCCGCCTAAAAGCATGTCGACGCTGGGAAATTTATGTTTGTGTATTCGTAATGACCATCGCTTGCTCCCGTGTACTGGTACATATTGTTGAAGGTTGCACTCTCGTCCGGGCTGGTGGCGGTTCCTGTGTAATGCAGCCATTGCACTAGCCCGTAGTAGTCTTGCGCGCTGGGATAGTACCCGTAGTCAAACTCCTCGTGATTCCCGCAACTCGCATAGCTGCTATTGCAGTTATACCAATACACAATTGGGAGATAACTGAGAGACCGCGTACCATTGACATGATCATTCATGGTGAAACCGGTTTTAGCGGCATCCACCTGTGTAAATGCATATCCTAAGTTGTCCCACTTGAACCCGCTCGTGCAGTCTGCACTGGTAAAGGTTTCGTTGCTCGAATCAATAAGCGAACCGTCGTATACGTTCGCGGGCAATATTTCGAACGCACTGCTTGGATTATTGGTCGGATCGCTCGCGTTATTCGGAGCGGGATCGTCCAGGGTAACCTCTCCCGGAACTCCGCAACGGGGGGCAAAGCGGAACGAATAATCCGAACTGTCCGAATTGAACTTCTTGAAGGAATATGGATTGTTCCAATCAATCTCTGTAATCCAGAGATAGATGTAGTTCGCATCGAATAAATCGACGTCGGCCGGATACCCCCAATATTCGGGACTGTCCCCAGTTGTAGTGTTTGGCACCATCTTCGGAGGCGCGTACGACCCGCAATCGCTGGTACACACAGAGTGAGGGTCGGGCGGATTCGCTGGAGGGAGTGCATAAGTCTTGATGTAGTTTTCCTTGCCGCCCGTCCACTCGCCTGATCCGTTAGTCGTTACGCTGCTTGCAGCCTGATACATATACACCGGCGAGTTAGTTTGACTTACGCCGCTGAGATAGTACTGATCTTGCGCCCAGGTAGTCTGCATGCGCATAATCTGAAGTATGTCCCACTGCGGACTTGTGCAAGTAGTTGTGGACTGCGCAAACATGGATCGTGATAAACCTGACACTAGGACCACCGCTATAAGTGTGTTTAGTGCGCTGCTGCGACTTGTGGCTAACCAATACCTCAACTTACCCTGAAACTGCGGCATATATCCTCCAAACGAGTACCTATGATGCGGCGGCGCAAACCTCGGGTTGCGACAAAAGCGTCGCCGTCTGAGAAAGGCGCTGACTCCGTGTTTTGCGGCGAATTTATTGCGAACGTCATAATTCAGGGGAATGGGGAACGGAGCTCGCCCGCCTTTTCCGCTCAACGCAGAAGCGGACGCCCCTCGGTAAGAGCGGAGACGCGGGCGCCCCACCTCGGAGCTTACTTCTCCGCCCACGCTCGTGCCAGAATAGCTGCCATGCCCACGCCGCTCCCTGGATCCATTCCCGGTTTTCTCTACGGCACCGCCTGGAAGGAAGAACGCACTCCCGTCCTGGTCGAACTCGCCCTGCGCGCCGGATTCCGCGGCATCGATACCGCCAACCAGCGGCGTCATTACTTCGAAGAGGGCGTGGGCCAGGGTTTGGCCGCCGCCTATCGCGCGGGCATCGTCACCCGCGAAGATCTTTTTCTGCAAACAAAATTCACCTACCGCCCCGGCCAGGACCACCGCCTGCCCTACGATCCCGCAGCCAGGCTTTCTGCGCAGGTCGCGCAATCCATGGCCAGTTCACTCGAACATCTCGGCACGAATCATGTCGACAGCTACGTGCTGCACGGCCCATCCTCGGGCTATGACTGGACCGACGCGGACGCCGAGGTCTGGGAAGCGATGACGAAAGAGCGCGATGGCGGACGCACGCGCCTGCTCGGAGTGAGCAATGTCGCCTTGCGGCACTTGGAGCAGATGGCGGCGGCTCACTCCGAGATTCCCGCCTTCGTCCAGAATCGCTGTTACGCCCGCCTTGGCTGGGACCGCAATGTGCGCTTATTCTGTCGCCAAAGAAAAATTGTCTATCAGGGTTTTTCGCTGCTCACAGCGAATGTGGAGGTGCTGCGTCATCCGGTTGTAAGTGGTGTAGCCGCGTGTGAGAGTGCCACTCCGGCCCAGATTATTTTCGCGTTCGCTCGCGCGGTCGGAATGCTGCCCCTCACCGGAACTTCCAACCCCGAGCACATGAAACAGGATCTCGCTAGCTCCGCTCTGTCGCTTTCATCTGAGGCAGTGGAAACAATTGAAAGTCTGGCCGGATAATTTGCCCCGCCTTACTTCAATCCCGTCACCACAAACGCTTGCGAGAGAACATTCGAGTACACGTATGCGTATGCCGTCCCGTCTCTCGACAACCGAAGGCCTCCAACTCCCTTCACTCCTGCGGCTGTTTCTCCGCCGAATGTTCTCCAAAACTCCATTTTTCCGGTTACGACATTCACTTTGTAGACCTTTGCGGTCTTCTCGTTCTCTCGACTGGAGAACGCGTACACCGATCCCCCATCAGGCGACCAGCCAACCACCACGTAAGCAGCATCAAGCCCTGGGATCGGACGAATGCCGCCTCCATCCAGCGGCCAAACTCCCCATTTTCCGTCGGATTCCAACACGGCCGTGCTCCGGCCGTCGGGCGAGAGATGCACACCCGCAACGCCTTCCGGAGTGATCGGCTTCGCGTCGCCGCTGCTCAGATCGATCGTGTAATCACGGGCTCCGTGCCCGGCTTCGATTCCGCTCGCCAATAGCCGTTTGCCATCTGGAAGCCAGCGCACGGTGTCGTAGGTGATGGCGTCATGCGTAAGCGGTTTCGACTCACCGGCTCCCGTCGGCACAAGATTCATCTGTCCGCCCTTCGGCGGTTTCGTGATCGCCCATTTTCCGTCGGGAGAAATAGCCATGGCGTCTCCTTCGCCAATGCGCGAGGGCGGCGATCCATCGGTGTCGCGCAGAAATACTGTGTAGTCCGGCCCGCCTGCATCGCCTGCCTCGGTAAATAAAATCTTGTGTCCGTCCTGGCTAATCTCACTCAGCAGCGACCAGCCGAACCACCCCAGTTCCCGCTCTTCTTTTCCCCCCGGACTTATACCTCGAATCCCAACCCGTTGCTGATGGGTTATGGCCAGGACCGTTCCATTCCGAATATCTTCCAGCCACATGCCGCCGGGCACGTTTGTGATTGTCCGGAGCTTGCCGGAAAGGGTTACAGCTCGCGGCTCCTCGCCGCTTCCACTGTTCGTCGAAGCGAACCAGACTTCATCGCCAGTCGGAGACCAAAAGAGTCCTTCGATCGACGACCAGCCCGAAGACAGCTTCTTCTCTTTTACTTTTCCATCCGATGCAATCACCGCGATCGAGCCCTCATCGTCGCCGCCGTTATTCTCATGGTCGGCGAAGGCAACCCACTTGCCGTCGGGCGAAA
>PLUI01000029.1 GCA_003164855.1 Acidobacteriaceae bacterium | reverse complement strand
GACGTTTCAAATCAAACCTTGGCCCTGGAACACGCCATTCAAGCCGATCCCACCACCCCGGACGTAGCTTGGGAAGCCGCTAACTTTTATCTGGTGCAGGGCGACGATGCCAAGGCGCTCCGCGAATTCCGCGTGGTCCTGCAGAATGAACCGACGCTGGCCGATCCTGCCATCCAATTCTGCTGGAGAATCAATCCGGACGTCGATGCGCTCCTGCGCGACGTTGTCCCGCCCGGGCCAGACGCGTACCTCGCATTTTTAAATCTGCTGATGCGTAAACAGGGNNTACGTGAGTAACCGCAAACTGACCGCCATGGTGCCCGCAGCGCTGGTGGCAACGCCGCAGACCTTTGACCTTCGCTACGTCATCGAATATCTTCAGTACCTCTTCAACCACAAAGACGTGGATCAGGCGCGCCTGGTGTGGCAGCAAGCGGCCCGGCGTTTCGGCCTCTCCGCCTACGTGCCCTCGGGACGCAACTTAATTGTTAACGGCGATTTCAGTCTGGAAATTCTGAACGGCGGATTCGACTGGCAGTATGAGAAACAGCAGAGCGTCACCCTCACCCTCGACCCCAGCGATTTCCACGGTGGCCACCGTTCCCTGCTCATCACTTTCGATGGCCCCGGAGTGAATGATGCGGGCATTCGCCAGTTCATCGCGGTTCAGCCCAATAGTTCGTACGATTTTTCTGCGTATTATAAAAACGGCGAGATCGAGGGTGCGGGTGCGCCTCACTTCACGATTCAGGACGTCTATACCAGGGCCGTCCTGTATGACAGCGACGAACTGAAGGAAGCTGGGTTCTGGAAATCTGCGACCGGAGAATTCACCACCGGAGACGATACCAAACTCGTGATATTGCACATTCGGCGATTGCCGGAAGGTAGTCCGATCCGTGGTAAGCTCTGGGTCGACGATTTCCGCCTGACGCCCAAGCGGCAGTAACCTCTCGAATCGGATGCATTCATTTTCATGAGCCCGTCCAACATTACCGAAATTCATCGCCGCGAACGCTCGGCGCAAGCCGAGAAGGCGCTGCTGTACGGGATCTTCGGGCTGCTCTTGTTCGGACCGCTTGCCTTTGGCGCAGTCGAGCCGTGGTCCATCTTCGTGCTCGAGGCGGGATCCGTAGCGTTGTTTTTGTTTTGGATCGGCAAAGGGACCGTACTGGACGGGCAAATAAAGGTCGGATGGAACCCGCTCTTTCTACCCATGGGAGTGTTCGCTGCGCTCATCGTGGCCCAGCTCGCCTTCCGCGTGACCGCGTATCCGCATGACACGGCGGCGCTGGCTTTACAGTATTTTGCCTACGCGATGCTGTGCTTCCTTGCCGGACAGACACTGCTTCGCGGCGCTCAGGCGCGCAGCCTGGCGCTCATTTTCTCGGTCTACGGAGCCGCGCTCGCCGGCTTCGCGCTGCTGCAGGGCATCTCCTCGAACGGCAAACTTTACTGGATGCGCCAGCCGCGAAGTGGCGGCTGGATCTATGGTCCCTACGTAAACCACAACCACTATGCCGGGCTGATGGAAATGCTGGTACCGATTCCGCTCATCGTTTCTCTGACGCGGCTGGCGCCTCCCAAAGTCCGCGCCGTGGCTGCCGCAACCGCGGCCGTGATGGTGGGAACAATTTTTCTCTCCGGATCGCGCGGCGGCATGATTGCAATTGTCGCGGAACTGATCATCCTGGCGGCATCGCTCGTTCGGCAAAAGCGCAGCCTGCGCACGGCCATCGGCATCGCCGTCTTTCTCGCCATCGTCGTCGGACTGCTGGTCTGGATTGGAGGAGGCGAACTCAGCCAGCGCATCGCAACCGCCGGTCCGGGGCACACTGAACTTTCCAGCGACATTCGCACTTACATCAACCGCGACGGGCTTCGCATGTTCCTGAAGAAGCCTGTCCTGGGCTGGGGTTTGGGAACGTTCCCCATCGTGTATCCGGAATTCCGCACCTTCTACACCAATTTCTTCGTCAACGAAGCGCACAACGATTACTTGCAACTGCTGGTAGAAATGGGTCTGCTTGGGTTCGCCACTATGCTCTGGTTTGTGGTGACGCTTTACGTCAGGGCCTTCAAGAAAATCAGAAACTGGCCCACGGAAATGAGCGGCGCAGTGACTCTGGCTTGTTTGCTCGGCCTCAGCGGCATCCTGGTCCACAGCGCCGTCGACTTCAATCTGCAAATTCCCGCCAACGCCGCGCTGTTCTATGTGCTGTGCACCATCGCAGCCTCGGAGCCCTTCGTAAAACCCGCCCGCAAACGCCGCGCGGCGCGCAGCAAGCCTCCCGAAGAAGTGCCGCAGGAATCATTGCACCAGCCTGCCACGAACTTCTGAACTCTTACTTCTAGCCGACCCAAAAAAGTCTCAAGCGGAACGTCCTCTGTTCCCTGCACCTGGCAATGACAGTTCTACTTTCGCGCAGCATTCTCTGCCAGCGCCTCGCGCAACAGCATTTTGATGTAAGTCTGGTACCCTACGCCCTTGCGTGCCGCCAATCGGCGCGCCGTTTCCAAGTCCTCTTTGCGAATGCGCAGGGTGATTGGTTGAGACGGCTCTGAGCGGTGCGGAAGGCTACTGAGGGTCAGCGGCTTGCTTTGTTTCATCCTCCGCCGTATTTCGGCTTCGACCTCGGAGCGATGCGCATCCCACCACGTCGCTTCTTCAACCTCACTGGAAAACTTTGGAACCACGACCTGTTTCATTTTCGCTTTTGCCATATCACTCCGGTCCCCACTCTCCAAGAAAGAGTTCGGCGGTTTCGTTGTCGGCCACCCAGCCTGTGATTGGACGCATGGTCTCGCCTCGAACCGCGAACACAATGTTCAAGATTCGGCCCGCGCGGGTTGCTCCTACCCAATCCACCGCTGCTCCCCGCCTTCCATTTGGTACTCCAGAAGAATGTGGTCTCCCGTAAGCACATCCTCCGCATCGAGGCGGCTGATCTTATGCTTTGCGAGGTGCGGTTCGTTGTGTTCGTCCCAGTCGAAGTCGCGGTGCTGCGTCAAGCGCTTTCAGTGTACATTAATTGTACATACATTTCAAGGTTAGGTTTTTCCCGGGCCGGCGTCAACTGCTCCGTAAAAAGCATCGGGCCGCCCAGCGTCGCCGGACGGCCTGTTTGTTTGATGAATCTCTGAAACCCCTGGCTAGTTTGGCGAAGACGGGCTGACCGGACTGGTACCTTGCAAGAGCACCCACGTCGTAACCCCAACGATGACTGCCGAACCTACGCCGACGGCAACGGGAGAGTCCAGCACGCCGCCCGTGGCTCCCGGTGCGGCGCCTTCACCACGCTTCTTCTTTTTCTTCTTGTCTTTGTTTGTGTTTGTGTCTGGGTTTGTGTTCGTATCCGCCGACTGAGCGGACTGCTCGTCGCGCGTGGTTTGCTGGCCCTGCGGCAGAGTGACGGTGCCGTTATCGTCGGTGACGAGCAGATCGCCCTTATTCGCCGCGATCTTTACCGTGCCATCCACGTCCGTCACATTGAATTCAGTCCACGCATTGGAGACCGGCGCCACCCGTACATCGCCAGCGGTAGTGGCCACGCCCTTGGATGTGGAGANNGGTAGTTGCCACACCTTTCGAGGTGGCGACATCTACGCTGCCGTGCTCCACCTTCAATGAGGCGCCTTCGAACTGCACCAGGGAGTCGCCGAGAACGGTAATGCTGGAACCGGGCGCGTTGATGTTGGCCCCGGAATCAGAGCGGGTTTGCACCAAGTCACCGGTAAAGATTGCGGAAGAAGCTGGCACGTGGGCGCCGTTCAACCAAGCCGCCCCGTGAGTGTAAAGCATGGCCGCGCCAGAATCGGCGGCGAACGATGAAGCAGGAAATCCCAGCAGTAGCACGTAACTGACCATTCTGCTGAACGCAGACATGCCCATCCCACGCTCCGTTATTAACGTTTAAGGTGACTGTCAACGAATGGTACCCTCCAAAGTTCTTGGCAGTCAATGGCTTTTGTGCTTGCGAATCGAGGAAACAGTGGAAAACTTTAAGAAAGTGGTCAGTGCTTAGTGGCCAGTGTTCAGAAAAAATCTCGCGCTTCACAGGACACTGAATACTGAAGACTGACTTATCTCCACTGATCAACCGCCTTCCACCAGATCAAGCGCAGCCATTCATCCACGAAAGTTTTTGCCCACTGGCGATGCGTCCACCACCTGCTTCCGAATCCCTCGTCATTGCGCGCCGCGGCGACCGAGTACTCATGGCCGGGAAACTCTCGCCGGAAAACATCCAGGGCCCGGCGAGTATGAAAATCCGACGTGACGATCAGCACGTGCCTGGCGCCTTCGCGCTGCAAACATTTCTCGGCATCTTTAGATTCATCTTTGGTCGACAGCCCGTCGATCGGGCAGATGCTGACCGACGCCGCCTGCGGCAGATCCTGGATGTACTTCTGCGCCAACTGAGTCTGGGTGAATTCGTAGAGCTTCGCGTTGTTGGGCACGTCCAGCACGATTCGCTTTCCATACCCTTGGGATAGCAGCTCCAGAGCGCGTTGCGGACGCTTGTCCGTTTCCCCGGCTAGCACCAGAATCGCATCCGAGGGCTGAGGTGCGTCGATGATCAGGAAACTTCCCGCTTTCGCCGACAAAATCACC
>PLUI01000156.1:185-3351 GCA_003164855.1 Acidobacteriaceae bacterium | reverse complement strand
AACGGCGCCGGTAAGACGACGACGGTGGAGTGCATCCAGGGTCTCCGGCGACCCGACGCGGGCACGCTTCGCGTGCTCGGGCTGGACCCGGTGACCGAGGCCGAGCGACTGCGGCCACTGATCGGCAGCCAGCTTCAGGACTCGGCGCTGCCCGATCGCCTGCGGGTCGCCGAGGCGGTCGAGCTGTTCAGCCCGCGCCGCGCGCGCGGTGGTGAGGCTGGCGCAGGACCGTTTTGATCTACTCGTTGTCGATTGCGGAGAGAAGTCGGACGTGGTTGCCATATTGCGGGAGTGCCGTTCTTCGCGAGCGAACGAGTCGACCCTGGCGGTGGTGGTGGCGGAGCAGGATGACATCCGGGAGATGTTTTCCCTCGGGGTCAACTTTGTGCTCGACAAGCCATTGTCCTACGAGCGGGTCATGAGCAGCCTGCGGGCGGCGCACGCCGTGCTGTACCGGGACAAGCGCAGCAAGGCAAGGGCTCCGGTACACACTCAAGCGACGGTCGACTACGCCGGCGGGGAGCAGCAGAGAGGGACGCTGGTGGATCTGTCCGAAGATGGCATGGCCGTAAATTTCGGTAAGAGGTTTCCGCCGGCCAGCAAAGTCTATTTTCAATTTCAATTGCCGGGGCACACCGCGCGGGTGCGGCTCTCCGGCCTAGTGGTCTGGCAGGATTGGAACGGGCGGGCGGGGGTCCAGTTTGTGGATGTGCCGCAAACTTCGCGGCGGGTTCTGCACGAGTGGTTGGAGGTAAACCTGGCCGCTGCACTGAAGCGGGAGTTGGCCGCGGAGGTGGTGGAAGTGGAGCACTCGATGCAGCCGTGTTTAGATGCGGTGCCGGATCGGCCGGTTGAGGAACCGCCCAGGGAAAAGCAGGACACGAAAGACCACGACGATAAAGCCGGCGCTCGACTGCGCTCGGGGACGACCAGCCGCCGTAGACAAGCCCGCTATGCCTGCCGTCTGGGAGCTGAGGTGTACCAACAGGGCAGCTCGGTACGCAACTACTGCCAGCTGAGCGATCTGAGCCCGGGCGGATGCTACCTGGAAATGCCTTTGGCTTTTCCGCCGGGCACCGCAGTGGAGATCACGGTGCGTACGCAGGAGATGAAGTTGCGGTTGAGCGGGGAAGTGAGGGCCTCGCATCCCGGCTACGGGATGGGAGTGCTGTTCCATCTGAACACCAAGGATGAACGGCATGGCGTGCAGCAGCTGATTGATTTCGTGGCGGCCACGGCGCAGAGCAGCGAGTAGTTAGTGCGGAGCGTTTTCATAAGTTTACTTTCTTGGCAACTCCACTCCATCTTTCCTGCACCTAACCCTTACCTGTACCTCAGAAAGGACGCAGTCCATGCAGTACAAATCCCCCATCCTTGCGGCGCTGGTATGCGCCGCCGGCCTCGCCATCTCCGGGACTAACGCTCGGGCCCAGATCACGGTCACCTCACCCACAAACAATTCAACCTTGACATCAGTACCTGTCCAGCTCACCGCCAGCGTAACCGAGTGCGCCGGATCCAGCGACATCACGCTTTTTGAATATTCAATTAACAGTAGTCCATTTCAGGCTCCAAGTCCCAACAACGGCACGAGCACTAAAATCAATACCACCGACTATCGGTTTAGTGCGCAGCCATCGCCCGGAGTGGCATACATCATTCGCTTTAAGGCCTGGTCAACCGCTGGCGCCTGTACCGAGAACGACGTCAACATCACCGTGATCGGTGCAGCCACGACTACCGTAGCGAACATTGATGACGTTGCGAACTCTAACGGCTGGAGCCCCAATGCTTGCCCCGCAACGCAAAAATCAACCTACGGTCTAGTAGGATGGTTCTGGGACTGGGACGCTGGAACGGCTGAGTGTACCTGCCCATCTACCATCAGTGGGCTTTGCACAGGCTCAGACTCCACCACTTACACGGTCACCACGTCCGGACTAACCATTGACGGCGAATCCCGGCTGTATTACGTCAACGAGCATCCCTACGACACCACAGGCGGAACTCCAGGGGAGCGCTTCTCCGAAACATTTGGTAATAGTACAACCGCCACTCACTTTGTCTACGACACTTACATCTATATCGTCGACCCGACTAACATCGAGAACGTCGAGATGGATAACAACCAGGCGGACACCAATGGAGATCTTTGGATCTTTGGCCTGCAGTGCTCGTTTACAGACAACGTGTGGGAATACACGATCAACAATGCCGGCGCAGACGAATGGGTTAAGTCGTCCGTTGCGTGCAGCGCACCTTGGACGGCAGACAAGTGGCACCACGTGCAACTCGCCGAGCATCGAGATGACACTTCAGGTGGAAGCGTGTACTACGATTCGATCACCTTCGATGGAACCACATCGCCCCTGAATCTGAAAGAGGACTCATACTTCACGGATACCTGGACGGCAGGTACGCTCCTGCTCAACCTTCAACTGGATGGTATCTACAACGGTGGCAGCGAGACAACCATCACAGCGTATGAGGACGGATTCACTGAGATCTATTGGTAGGGAACGGTCTACGTGACGCCGAATGCAGTTGCTTTGCAGAGGAGCCCCGCTGACAAGAGCGGGGCTCTTTTCCTGTATTTATTTTTCTGGTCCGACAAGATTGTCAGCAAAGCCCTAGCGTGCAGCGGTGGTTTCTTGCGCTACGGCCTTCCGGAAATAATCCAGCGAGAGACGCAGGCCTTCTTCGAGTTGAATCTTTGGTTCCCAGCCGAGAAGTTGGCGGGCCTTGGTGATGTCGGGCCGGCGCTGTTTGGGATCGTCCGGGGGCAGGGGTTCGTAGGCGATTTTGCTTTTCGATCCGGTCACCTTTATTACGTGCTGGGCGCATTCGAGGATGGTGAACTCGTTGGGGTTGCCGATGTTGACGGGCAGATGTTCGGAGGATTTCGAGAGGCGGATGAAGCCGTCGATTTCGTCGCTGACGTAGCAGAAGCTGCGGGTCTGGCTGCCGGTGCCGTAGACGGTGAGCGGTTCGCCGCGCAGTGCTTGCTTCATGAAATTCGAGACCACGCGGCCGTCGTTCAACTGCAGACGCGGGCCGTAGGTGTTGAAGATGCGGACGATGCGCGTATCGACTTTGTGATAGCGGTGATAGGCCATGGTCATGGCTTCGGCGAAGCGCTTGGCTTCGTCGTAGACGCCGCGCGGGC
>PLUI01000156.1:0-141 GCA_003164855.1 Acidobacteriaceae bacterium | reverse complement strand
TGGCGGGGCTGGCGAAGTGGAAAACGTAATCGACTTTGCCAACGTCGAAGGGTTCGCAGATGTCTTTTTCGACGAACTCGAAAGCCGGTTCGTTCCGGAGATGGTCAATGTTTGCTCGTCGGCCGGTGAGCAGGTTGTCGA
>PLUI01000255.1 GCA_003164855.1 Acidobacteriaceae bacterium | reverse complement strand
CCGCCGGTGGGATTCTGCGGTGAATTGAGAATGATGAGTTTGGTGCGGTCGGTGATGAGAGGCGCGAGTTCGCTTACGTCGAGGGAGAAATCGTGTTCCTCGCGCAGTTGGACGGGCACGGCCTTGCCGCCGACGTAGTGGATCATCGACTCATAAATGGGGAAGCCGGGATTGGGATAGATGACCTCATCTTCTTCATCGATTAAAGACATTATGGTGAAGAAAATAATCGGTTTACCTCCCGGAACAACGACTACTTCGTCGGGTGAGACTTTGACTCCGCGAGTGCGGCTGACATAGTCGGCGATGGTCTGGCGGAGTTCGGGCAAGCCGGCGGATGGGCCGTAATGAGTCCAACCGTGATGGAGGGCGTGGACGCCGGCTTCGATCACGTTGGCGGGAGTGTCGAAATCGGGCTCGCCGATTTCCAGGTGGATGATGCTCTTGCCTTGACGCTCCAGGGCGCGCGCTTTGTTCAGAACTTCGAAGGCGGTTTCGGTGCCCAGCCGGGACATGCGGCGGGCGAGTTGCAATTCGTGTAGTGTAGTTGGCGCCATGAAGATCTGCGCTCCTTTAATTAAGAGCCAAACCGCATATTATACGCCGCGAGCAGTAGAGGGGCAGGTTTACGAAGGCGGGGATTCGTGATCGGATTTTCGTTGCACGGGCAAATAAGCGGACGGATAATGGTCCGCGTGTTTCGAGGAGACTTCCCATGGAGCGATCAAAGCAGGGTCTCCGGACGATCGCGAATTTGCCTAAGGCGATCCGGCAACAGGTTCATTTTTACGGCCTCGCAGCCAGCGCGGCCGGAGTAGGAATCCTGGCCTTGGCGGAACCTACCGAGGCCGAAATTGTTTACACGCCCGCGCACGTGACAATCGCACCTAACCGCACGGTCGGGCTGGATCTCAACCACGATGGAACGGTCGATTTCACCTTCCAAAACCGACTGTACATATCCGGCGTCTCTGCCCGCAGGGATGATCTCAAGATCATTCCAGAAGGTGTGAACGAGATTGTTGGACACGGTTCGGCTTCGGACCTGGGGCAAGGAGTTAAGGTTGGTTACTCGGCAGCATTTTCGGCGGGGCAGAAATCGATGGCCTTCGGAACAGATCAAGTCGGATCGTTTTACTGCGGCGGCGAATGGAACACGGTTCAAGGACGTTTCCTCGGCTTTAAGTTTACGATCGATGGCGAGACACACTTTGGATGGGCGCGGCTGAGCACAACTTGCCAGTTGTACAAGGTCGAAGCCGTGCTTACCGGCTACGCGTACGAGACGGTCGCCGGGAAAGCAATCACGACGGGCCAGACGGAGGTCGGCGCGGAGAAGACCCGTTCCGCCACTGATCCAGCGTCTCTAGGCATGCTGGCGGCAGGAGCGGGCGGACTGACTATTTGGCGGCGCGAATAGGCTAGGCGTCCATACGAGACAGCTTCCGGGAGATTTATGCGGCGCAGCTGTCAAACATTATGAGCCGACCCGGTGGAATCTTATGCCTTCTTACCTCGACGAACTTTACTCGCACCAGGAGTGGGCCGACGCTGAACATTGGCGGGCGCTGGAGGGTCATGCAGCGGCGCTCGCAGATAAGGCGATTCGGGAGAGGCTGCACCATATCCATCAGGTGCAGGCTGCGTTTTTGTGGGTGGTGGGACCGCGGACGGCGCAGTTTGTGATCACGAAAGTGGACAACTACCCAGACATCGGGGATCTGAAGGTTTTTGCGCGGAAGTATCACGCGGATATGGCGGCGGAACTCGGCGGGATGGATGACGTCGCTTTGGAGGAGACGATTGAGGTGCCGTGGTTTCAGCCGGCGGCGAAGATCAGCGTTCGCCAGGCGCTGACTCAGGCGGCGATGCACAGCCATTATCACCGCGGACAAAATGCGACACGGTTGCGCGAACTGGGAGGCGTGCCTCCGGGCACGGACTTCATTGAGTGGTTGCGCAAGGGGCAGCCAGGGCCAAGATGGGATTGATCTTTGATGGGATGATCTTTGATAGGAAGCGGCTAAAGCCAGCATTGAANNACTCGTGCCCTTCCCTTTCCGTCCGGGGAAATCGGGGATTATTCCGAGACGCTGTGTTCTTCGTTCTGCGAACGGAGGACGCGGTCGACGGAGTAGGGGGCGCGGTGGCGGGGTTCGTGGTAGTGGCGGACCTGCATCTCGCCGAGCAGGCCGATGGCGAGCAGGTTCAAGCCGCCGAGCAGCAGACCCATGGAGGCCATCATCAGCGGACCGTGAGCGCCCATGACAGGAACATGGCGNNCTGCCAGCCAAACTACAAGAGCGCTGCCGCTGAACATGCTGACGACGCCCAGAGTCCCGAAGAAGTGCAGCGGGCGGGAAAGGTAGCGTAGCAAAAAGCGAATCGTAATCAGGTCGAAGAAAACGCGGAAGGTGCGGGAAATGCCGTAGTGCGAAACGCCGCGTTCGCGGTTCACATTGCGGATGGGAACTTCGCAGATCGAGGCGCCATACCACGAAGCCAGAGCTGGAATGAAGCGGTGCAACTCGCCGTAGAGCGGAACTTGCTCGAGGATCTCGCGGCGATAGGCTTTGAAGGTGGTGCC
>PLUI01000196.1:40618-40837 GCA_003164855.1 Acidobacteriaceae bacterium | reverse complement strand
AACGACTGGTCGAGGTTCAGTACCTGCGCACAACCATCACCGATGCACAGCGCGCGGAGTTCGGGCATCTCGTCGAGGACACGATCCGCCGCATTGAGTCGGCGGACTTTCTACCGCACAGCGGCATTCGCTTTCCCCAGAATCCCTGCAGCAACTGTCCCTATGTTGGACTTTGTCTTGGAAAGCAAGCGATGGCCGACGCGGCTTTGGTGCGGCGTC
>PLUI01000196.1:0-40513 GCA_003164855.1 Acidobacteriaceae bacterium | reverse complement strand
ACCTGATGTCGATCCACGAACATCTGCCGCCGCAGGCGAGAAAGCAGTTGAAGGAAGTGGGCTGGACGAAGGGTCTGGAGTTGGCGAAGGTGGCCAGAAGGGATAAACAGCACTTCGATTGTGCAACCTGGTTGCACAAAGCGGCTCAAATGCCGAAGGAGGAATTCAAGCAGGAGGTCGAGAAAGAATTAACGGGAAAGGAAACGGAGCCGTGGGAAATTATCTATTTCAAGCTGTACAAAAGCCAGATGCCGGTCATCGATCGGGCGATCGAAACGGCGGCTCTGATGCTGGGTAGCGATCGGTCTCGCGGTTACTGTCTGGAAATGATCTGTGCGGACTTCCTTGCCGGCGCCAACCTGGACCACGGAGATCCGGAGATGCTGCTGTTCTCCATGACCAGGTTCTTCAGATTTCTGCCTGAGGAGCAGCGGCAGGCATTTCTGGAGCAGGCGGTGCATTGAGGTGTCATGACCTCGATTGGCCCAAAACTGACGCCCTTGCGCCTGGACCTGGTGCCGTACGAGAGGCTGCGGCAGCAAGTTCTACGCCGTGACGGGTGGCGGTGTCAATCGTGCGGCGCTATGTCGAATATCGAGGTTCACCACAGAGAATTCCGCAGCCGATCGGGGGACGATTCAGAACAGAATCTGATCACACTGTGTAGCGCGTGCCACCATGAAGAACACCACATTGTAGTAGTGAAATAACCACGTCAGTCAGCAAGAGCAACTGGTTAGACCAAGAAACAAGCGATTTACGCGATGACCACGGATAAGATTGAGCTCCCGTGCTGGTACTCACGCGGGATAGAGTGAGGCTGTTTTTGCGCTGGGCGCTGAAAGGATTCAGGAGGATTAACCATTGGCAAGCTGGCCTCATGCTTCGACAATGCCCTGGTGGTCGGTCGTTCGAAGTTCTCATTCTTGAGACTTGGAGCGTTTTATGCCCTCGCATCTGGCGCCGAATTCCGTCCAAAAGCCATTTCAAAGACCATTTCAAAAGCCAAGAAAGACAGCCCACGTCTCCGCTTTCCTGGATCGCCGGCTGGCCGCCTACTCACTCGTTGCCGGCGCCGCGGGAGTGCCGTGGCGGCCTTGGGCCAAACCGCCTTGGATAACACCATCGTATACACCGCCGCGAATATTCCTTTCTACGGAGAGGTTCGAGACACGCAACCTCCGATTCATCTGGATCTGAACAACGACGGAATTACGGATCTCACCATTGTTGCAGGAGGATCCGGCTACTCCCTCGGCTCTGCGAGCCAGAGTACTACCAGGGCGGAGCGGGGTGGTACTCTGCCGCGGGCGCCGCTGCGATCAAACGGCCGCTCACCAAGGGAATGGAAATTGGAACGGTCAAACCCTTCGCCACCAATGGATCTCTACTTCGATCCGTGATGTCTCATAACGGTCGCCGTAGGAAGGACGGATGCGAGGGAAATTTCAAGGCTTCCTATGGTCAGCCTCTCACCGCCTATTTGGGAGTTCGCTTCTCGATCAGTGGAGAAATCCATTACGGCTGGGTTCAACTCTCGACCGCCTGTGGCTTTGGGAACGGTCAGGTGTCCGGAAGGATTCTCGGCTACGCTTACAACACCGTCGCCAACCAGCCCATCGGCGCAGGGCAGATGCAGTCAGCGGGGACTGGAGAGCATCAAGCTGCCATTCCCGCGACGCTCGGTGCGCTCAGCTTCGGCTCAACCGGACTACCGCTCAGGCGTCGATGTTTTTAGTTCGGCCCTTCCATCTTTTCTTTCACGCTGTGCGCCAGCTTCTCAATTTCTTCCGCCTTCTTCAACACATCCAGTGAAAGAACATTCTCCTTGCCCACGGAATGCGACTAGCCCGGCGGCACCGTTAGCGACTGGCACAATACGAGGCAAGTTGCCGCGTGCGGATTAGAGAATCCGCGAATCCGACCGGCTAATTTTTCTTCGTAACGCGCGGTGTGCTCGATCCTTTGGCATTGGCGCCAGGGGTCGTCGCCTTCATTCCACCCGCCGGCGTTTGATACTTATAGTTAATTGCTGGATTCTCTTCAGTAGATTTCGGTACGAAAGCTACCTTTGGAGCTTCCTTACTACCACTCTGGGAACTACCGGTTTTGATCTTCTCGCGCTCCACTCGACTGAGCTCTGCATTCGTCTTTCCAGTAGTTGCGGACGGAGGCGGCACCACCGCAGTCGATGATTTTCGACTCGACGGCATAGCAGATTTTGGAGTCAGTGGTTTGATTGAGCCCTGCAGGGGATCTGGAGTCGACTTGGCGTAAGAGGAGCGAACTTGAGTATTCTGGGCTGCCGCCAGAGCGACCAAGCCTAGCCCGAATGCACAAAAAAATACGATCCTACACTTCATCATGGAACACCCCGCCGCTGGGGAATATTTGCGCTTCTCCCATTAGAACACGTTTGCGCACAGAAAGGTTTCAGTTGCGGTAACGTCAACAGGTTACTTCCGGTACAGTGGCAAGGACTTACAGGTATTCATACCTACGACCGCACCGGCAAGATCCAGTCGATCGACGGACGCACTGCCTCTGAGGCAGGTACAACTACCAATACGATAGCTTCCCTCCGGGCGTGCATTGCCTTTCCTGGGAATGATTTCCCAGTCGTCTCGCATATTATGTGTTAAGTAGTAGGCACAACATACCGCAAGGACCACGCGGGACGCATGAGCCAGGACATGAACATTACCGACTCGAGTTTTCAGATCAGGGCGCCTCGAAACCTTCCTGAAAATGAAGTACAGCTTTGGCGAGTCGATCTAGAGGCTATTCGTGGCGACCAATCCCGTTGGGAAGAAGTGCTTTCCCTTGATGAAAAAGAGCGCGCTTCCCGATTTCATTTTTCGAAGGACCGTCAACTGTTCATTGCGTCCCGCGCCCTCTTGCGGAGAATTCTGGCAGCCTACTTAAACGCCAACCCAAGCGAGTTTAATTTCTCCTATTCCAAGACAGCAAAACCTTCCCTTGCAGGAGAGCACGCATCCAGCAGGATGACGTTTAACGTATCCCACTCGGGAGGCATCGCACTTTATGCTTTTAGTCTTCGGCGGGAACTTGGCGTGGATGTGGAGCAAGTTCGTCAGGACTTCGATGTCGAACCGATCGCCCAACGGTTCTTCTCTGCGCGTGAGCGGGAACAACTTGCTGCTCTGCCCAAGCGTGAAATCGTAGATGCCTTTTTTCGCTGCTGGACGCGAAAAGAGGCCTACATTAAGGCCACAGGGGATGGATTATCGCTTCCCCTCAGCCAATTTGATGTGTCTCTTGAGTCTTCGGAGACAAGCGTACTGGTCGCCACGCGTCCGGACACTACAGAAGCTGAGCGTTGGTTCTTGCGAGAAGTGCCGGCAGGAGCGGGCTACAGCGCCGCCCTCTGCGTGCGCGGAAGAGGCTGGCACCTGAAACACTGGTTCTGAAATTAAGGTTGCGCCTTATTTCCTTCGTGGAATTGCTCTGGCCATTGCTGCAAACTTTTTCACATCTGGTAAGCTTGTTAATCCGGCTTTCTAGGATCGGGCCAAAGGCCATTATGCTTCATGTATTTACGCGAGTGCCTGTAAAGTCCTTCGGTATTCTAACTGCTCCACTATCTCGTCATTCACCGGAACAAAATCCGACTTTCTTGTGATCTTAGAAAAGTGATACTCTGTTAAGTAAAGCCGTTGGGTTGTCCTCTCCCTTGGATCTGCAATCGATTTCAGTCCGCCCAGACAAAAGCTGGAAGTAATCCAGCTAAATACGATAAAGGTAATAGACAATAAGAATTCCGGAGGAATTGCACTTGACCGCTTCAGCCAGCCATCTCATTCCGCCCCACGGCGGTGAACTGATTAACCTAATCCCGCAGCCCGAAGGCATCGCCGAACTGAAGGCTCATTCTAAAGAGTGGCCTTCCTGGGATCTGACTGCCCGCCAGCTTTGCGATCTCGAGTTGCTGATCACCGGAGGATTCTCTCCGCTGCGCGGCTTTATGACGCGGGCCGATTACGAGGGCGTCTGCCACAACATGCGACTGTCCAGTGGCCTCATCTGGCCGATGCCCATTACTCTGGATGTCACCGAAGATTTTGCGAAGAAGCTTACGCCCGGCACCAGCAAAGTTGCGCTGCGCGATCCGGAAGGCGTAATGCTGGGTGTTCTGCACGTGGAAGACGTCTGGCAGCCCGATCGTAAGGCTGAAGCCAAAGCAGTCTTTGCCAGTACAAGCGCAGCACATCCCGGCGCAGATTATGCCATCAACAGATCGAATCCCTGGTACGTCGGCGGAAAAGTCGAAGGCACGCAGATTCCTCCGCATTACGATTTTCGCAGCCTCCGTTTGACCCCAGCCGAAGTTCGCGCCGAGTTTGCCCGCGAGGGCTGGCGCCGCGTTGTGGCCTTCCAGACGCGTAATCCTATGCACCGCGCCCACGTTGAACTCGCTTTCCGCGCCGCCAAGCAAGTTGAAGCCAACCTGCTGATTCACCCCGTAGTTGGGATGACGAAGCCTGGCGATGTGGATTACTACACGCGCGTGCGCTGCTATCAACTGCTGCTCTCGAAATTCCCGCAGTCGACCGCAAAACTTTCTCTGCTGCCGCTCGCCATGCGCATGGGCGGACCACGTGAGGCCATTTGGCACGCTATCATTCGCAAGAATCACGGCTGCTCGCATTTCATTGTCGGCCGCGATCACGCCGGACCGGGTAAAGACACCGACGGCAAGCCGTTCTACGGCCCCTACGAGGCACAGGAGGTGTTCAAGAAACACGAGGCCGATATAGCCGTCACCATGGTTCCGTTCAACATGATGGTCTATCTCGAGGACCAGGATAAATACGTTCCCGATGACGAAGTTAAGAAAGGCGATCGGGTGCTGAACATCTCCGGCACCGAGCTTCGGCAACGTTTGAACGAAGGCCGCGAGATTCCCGCGTGGTTCACATATCCCGAAGTCGTGGCGGAATTGCGCAAGAGCTTCCCGCCCCGCCACAAACAAGGCGTGACCATTTTTTTCACTGGCCTTTCGGGTTCAGGCAAGTCGACGATCGCGAATGTGTTGCTGACGAAATTCCTCGAAACGGGCGGGCGTCCGGTCACGCTTCTCGATGGCGATCTGGTACGCAAGCACCTGTCTTCCGAACTCGGTTTCTCGAAAGAACATCGCGACATCAACATCCGTCGTATCGGATACGTCGCCTCGGAAATCACCAAGAACGGCGGGATCGCCGTTTGCGCACCCATTGCTCCCTACGACGCTACGCGTAAGCATGTCCGACAGATGATTGAACCCTACGGCGGCTTCATCCTGGTCCACATTGCCACGTCCGTCGAAGTCTGCGAACAACGCGATCGGAAGGGCCTGTATGCCAAGGCGCGCGCGGGAATTCTCAAGGAGTTCACGGGTATTTCGGATCCTTACGAAGCTCCTTCCGACGCCGATGTCACCATCAACACGGGTGAGTTGTCTGCCGAAGAAGCGGCGCAGGAAATCATTCTGCACCTCGAGCGGGAAGGCTTTATCGGAACAGCCGCGGAGTCGGCCTAAACTCCGTCACTGCGAATCATTGAAAGGCTGAAACCGGTTTGTCATGGATCTGCTGATCAAGAGCCTGGTTGGTTTTGGAGTTGGGACCCTCATCGGGATGACGGGAGTCGGGGGCGGCGTTCTGCTGCTCCCGATCCTAATCTTTGGTTTGCACGTGCCTGCGATACGCGCCGTTGGATCGGACGCACTCTTCAACTTTGTAACTAAGATCGGCGCCAGTATTGTCCACCTGCGCAGGGGCACGGTTCGGCGCAAGGTCGTCCTGGCGCTGATCATCGGCAGCGCTCCGGGATCCTATGGGGGCGTAAGTCTCCTGGTTTATTTGCGTAACCACTACGGCAACGGCGTCAATCACTTCATCACCGTTGCCGTGGGAGTGCTGCTGATCTGCATTCCTACTTTCTTGTTCTTCCAGAAGAAAATCGAAGACCGCATCCCAACAGCGGTCGTGAAGCCAGCGACCGTGAAGTCGTTCGTTGGAATGTCGGTGATCGGGCTGGTGGCGGGTTTTCTGGTGGGCATCACTTCGGTCGGCTCNNGTCATGGTGGGCACCGACATCGTGCACGCCTTGCTGCTCACCGGCGTAACCAGTCTGCTCCATTTTCGGATGCACAATGTTGACGTCCACCTCGTCGGAGCGCTCGTGTTGGGCTCGATACCAGGAGGACTGCTGGGTTCTTACCTGAGTACGCGGGTTCCGGTTCCGTGGCTCCGGCGTATTCTTTGCGCGGTGTTGCTGGCGACGGGCGCGCGCATGCTCATGGCTTGAGAACACTTCTTAGTTGTCAGTTCTCGGGGGGTGCCTTTTGCAAGGGACGAACGCACATATAAGAGAGATTTACGTGTGATTATGGAATTAAAATCCTACGCAGACATATTGAAACGCATCCACGCTGCGCTGGAGGCTTCCCGTGCGGTTTTTGCCCGTTTCACTCCCGGAGCAATCGAGACTGAATACAAAATCGGACACGATCCGGTGACCGAAGCCGATCGCGCCCTCGATGCCGTTCTGCGCAAAGAACTGCTGCGCGAAGGAGAAGGCTGGCTTTCGGAAGAGAGCGTGGACGATCCCATCCGCCTGCAGCGTTCCCATGTTTGGGTGGTCGATCCTCTTGATGGCACGCGCGAATTCGTTAAGGGGATTCCGGAGTTTTGCGTTTCCATTGGGTTCGTCGAGAATGGCCGCCCCGTGGCTGGCGGAATCTACAATCCTGCAACTGACGAGACCTTCCTGGGATCGATCGAATCCGGTGTCACTTACAACGGAAAGCAATCCCAGCCCAGCCAGCGCAAGACTCTGGAGGGCGCCTTGGTTCTCGCAAGCCGCAGCGAGGTCAAGCGCGGCGAATGGAAGCCCTTTGAGAACTCTGAGTTTAAGATTCGGCCGATGGGCTCCGTGGCCTACAAGCTGGCCCTAGTCTCGATGGGACTGGCAGATGTAACCTTTACTCTAACTCCCAAGAACGAATGGGACGTGGCCGCGGGAGCGGCTTTGGTGCTGAGTGCTGGAGGGTTTGTCGGCACTCTCGAGAACCTGCCCTTGCGTTGCAATAGCAAGAATCCGTTGCTTTCCGGCCTGCTGGCCTCAGGGCCATACTTGCGGGAAGAACTTCTTGCTGCAGTTCGCGAACATTGCGAACCCGCGATTCTGAAATCCGGACCACATGGCTGAAGAGATTTTCTCTTACCCTGCGGCATGTTCGGCACCAAACTGGGCCACAAGCAAGGTCCCGGAGCGGGATATAACGGCAACCATTTCAATGGGTTACAGTCTGTTCTCCAAGGGACCTGACTGGCCGGCAAGGGCTTGCAACTTCCCAGAAATGCTGGGAAGATAGACGCGGGAATCTTGGCGATTCGAAGTTGGCGACTGAAGAATGAGATCGGACCCCGCAGCGCGACAGGACCGAACCTCTTCGCCCGGTCAGAGCGGGCTGTCCATCTCTCAGCAGCGGCTGTGGGTACTGGAGCGACTGCTCCCTCGCAATCCGGCCCACAACGTCGCACGCGGGTTACGCCTCACGGGACCGCTCGAAGTCGAAAAACTCGGAAGTGCGTTCCGCGAAGCAGTTCAACAGCACGAGATTCTTCGAACCGAATTCCACCTCGTTGAAGGTGTACCGCAGCCAGTCGTTGTGACGTCTTTTTTCCCGCAATTGAGCCCTCTGGACTTGGCAGGCATTTCTCCCGAAGAACGCGAGGTCAGGCTGTCGCAACTGGCGCGAGAGGAGGTGCGACGGCCCTTCGATCTCTCCCGTGGTCCGCTCCTGCGCGCTTCTCTTTGGCGCTTGGCGCCCTTGGAATATGTGTTTCTCCTGGTTGCCCATCGCATCGTATGCGACGAAGCTTCACTCGGAGTTCTTTTGCGCGAAACGGCGTTGCAGCTTGGGACTTCTCAAATCGGCGAGCATTGGGCAGCCAGGCAGGCACCAATGCAGTACAGCGAATTTGTTTCCCGCCAGTGCGCGCTTTCGGAGCAACAGATCTCGTACTTGAAGCAGCAACTTGACGGAGCTCCCGTCAGCCTCGATCTGCCCCTCGACCGAACGCGCCCAACCGAGCAAACCTTCTCCGGAGCATCCCAGGCTTTCTCGATTGGGAAGTCGGTCCTGGAGCAACTCCGGAATCTCGGGAAGAGCCATGACGCAACGCTGTTCGCGACGTTGTTTGCTGCTTTCAACGTTCTCTTGTCCCGTTACAGCAGTCAGGATGATCTGGTCGTGGGCACCGCGATCCCGGGGCGAAGCGATTCCGAACTGGCCGACCTCGTGGGTCCGATCGAAAACATGATTGCGCTGCGCACCGACCTCTCAGGTGGACCCAGCTTCAGCAAACTGCTGACTGGAATCCGCGATGTCGTCGAGGAAGCATTCTCCCATCAAGTCCCCTTTGAGCTCCTGCTGGAACAATTGCCGCTGGAACGGGATTTGAGCCGCAATCCGGTGTTCCAGATTGCGTTCAGCCTCCGCCAACCGCGCGACGAAAACTACTGGACTGATGGAGTCACTGCTACCCCGTTCGACATAGAGAGCGGAACGGAAAGATTCGAGATGTCTCTTGATCTGGTAGAGCACTCGGATTCAATCGAGGGGAAGCTGAGTTACAATACCGATCTTTTTAAAGCGGCCACCGTGGCCCGGATGGTGGAGCAGTTCTGCACGCTGCTGGCAGGTTTGGCGGCTGATCCAGCGCGTCCAGTTTTCGATATTACGCCATTAGCTGAATCCGAACGACGCAAGATCCTGGTCGAGTTTAATGCGACAGCTAAGGACTACCGCCGCGATCTGTGCATTCACGATTTCTTCGAAGCCCAGGTGGAACGCACACCGGAAGCGATTTCCGTGATTTGTGAGCATGAGCGCCTGACCTACCGCGAACTGAACGCGCGCGCGAATCTGCTGGCTCACTATTTGCGCCAGCAAGGCGTTGTTCCGGAAATGCTGGTTGGAGTTTGCCTCGAGCGGTCCATTGACATGCTGGTCGGAATTCTGGGAGTCCTAAAGGCTGGCGGCGCCTACGTGCCACTGGATCCGGCCTATCCCGAGGACAGGTTGGCCGCCATTCTCGAAGACGCCAGGGCCCCGATCTTGCTTGCCCAGGAGAGAACCGCAAACACACTCCCTGACCATGTGGCGCGCCTGATTCTCTTGGATAGAGACTGGCCCAAAATTTCCACCCAGCCGGCAACGAATCCCGCCCCCACTGCCACTGCGAATAATCTGGGGTATGTCCTGTTTACGTCCGGTTCTACGGGCAGGCCGAAGGGAGTTGCCATTGAGCACCGCAGCGCCGCGACCTTCATCCAATGGGCGCGAGAAATATTCCCGCCAGAGGAAATTGCGGGAACACTGTTCTCGACATCGATCTGCTTCGACCTCTCCGTTTTTGAGATCTTTGTGCCGCTCAGCCAGGGGGGCAAGGTCATGATTGCGCAGAATGCGTTGGCGCTGCCAAAATTGCCAGCCGCGCAGGAAGTGACTCTGATTAACACTGTGCCCTCTGCGATTGCCGAGTTGGTTCGGATGGAGGGCATTCCGGCGTCCGTGCAAGTAGTCAACCTGGCGGGCGAGGCGCTGCCTTCCATCTTGGCCCGGCAAATCTACGAAAGAACAGGAGTCGCGAAGGTCTATAACCTCTATGGCCCCACCGAAGACACGACCTACTCGACTTACACATTGGTCCCGCGCGGGGGCAAGGTCACCATTGGCCGGCCTCTTCCTAATACTCAGGCGTACATTCTTGATGAAAGCCGCCAATTGCTGCCGATCGGCGTTCCGGGCGAGTTGTATCTGGCTGGCGATGGCCTGGCGAGAGGTTATTTTGGGCGGGAGGATCTCACCAAGGAGCGGTTTATCCCGAATCCTTTCTCGAAGGAATCTGGCGCGCGCATGTACCGCACGGGCGACCTCGCCCGTTTCCTGGCGGATGGCAACATCCAATACCTGGGGCGAATCGACAACCAGGTCAAGCTGCGCGGCTTCCGCATCGAGTTGGGAGAGATTGAGGCAGTACTGGCGAAACATCCCTCGGTTCAGTCTGTCGTAGTAATCGTGCGAGAAGATAATCCTGGCGATAAGCGCTTGGTGGCTTATGTCGTACCTTCAGGGACATCGATTTCCGGAGCCCTTCTGAAGGATCTGGCCAGACAACGCTTGCCCGAATATATGGTTCCGAGCGCCTTTGTCCAGTTGCGAGCTCTCCCACTGAGTCCCAACGGGAAAATAAACCGCCGCCTGCTTCCGGCTCCGGACTGGCATACCACGGACGGTGAAAAGCTTGTGGCGCCGAGGAATGAACTGGAGTCGAAGTTCGTTAAGATCTGGCAGACGGTGCTGGGCATTCCGAAGATCGGCGTTCGCGATAATTTCTTCGATCTCGGCGGACATTCCCTGACGGCCGCTCGCGTTTTAGCGGAAGTGGAGAGAACGACTGGAAAGGAACTTCCACTTTCTGCTCTTTTCCGCGGAGCAACGGTGGAATCTTTGGCGCGGCTTATTGATGAGCAGGGAGATGCCAGCGATCCGGTGGTCATGGAAATTCAGCGGGGAGAGAGCAGCCGGCTGCCCTTCTTTGCCATCGTCCCGCCGGGAGAAGAATCTTTGGGGTATGCCATACTGGCTCGCCACATGGGATCCCATCAGCCGGTCTACAAGATTCAAGGACATGCTCCGATCGTTGGCAAGCGGCCTTACACCGAGCAGGAAATGGAATCGATGGCCCGCGAGTATGCCGCCGCCATGCGGAGTGTGCAGCCGGAAGGTCCGTATTGCCTGGGCGGTCTATGCGGTGGCGTTCACATCGGGGAACGTGTAGTTCTGGAGCTTGAGGCTCAAAATCAAGAAGTCGCGCTATTTGCTACCATCGATACTTGGGTCATGCAGCACAGCCTGCGGCCGTGGCTGGCGCAAGTCTCCTATTTCCAACTACGCCTGCGGCAGGTGGCTCGCCTTAGCTTTGTAGAACAACTTCATCTCTACCGGCGGGCGGCGACCACTCAAATACGGAAGTTGATGGGGAGAGCCCCGGTCCGGAGCGACTGGCAGGAGACCTATTGGCCGAGTAATTACGTTCCCACCTGCTTCCACGCGCCGGTCGTCCTGTTCAAGCGCCCGAAGCAGCCTTTCTTCTATGTTAAGGACCCTCTGATGGGATGGGGAGCACGTAGCAGGAGCGGCGTGGAAGTTCACGAGATCGATTTTGATCACCTTTACTTGCTGCGTGAACCGCACGTTGGCGTGCTGGGCGAAAAGCTCGCCGCCTGTATCGAGCAAGTCAGTGCTCGGAGTGGACACGCTCGCCAGCTCGAAGAAAGCTTCAACCGGGAACACACCGCGACCTCAAGTGGAAGATCTGCATAGATGGAAGCTCCTTCCCAGGTTGTGACGGAATTCGATTCTTGCGATGCTCCGCCCGCGCCGTTCGTTGCGCCCGAGTCTCCGGGGGAAGGAAACCGGGACCGTGATCTCTCTCTTCAGTCTTCCAGTATGGTTTGCATAGAGCGGCCGCCTCTATGATCCCGGGGCGAGGTGTCGTACAAGGAGGCTTCGTGCCCGTCCGGGTTCCCATTGAAAATCCATGAAAAAACTGGACAAAATCGCGATTTTCAAGAATGTCGGCTCAAGCTGGTTTGCCCTTGGCCTCAATATTCTCGTTGGCATCTTTCTCTCGCCATACATCCTTCACCATTTGGGAGATGAGGCCTTCGGTCTCTGGGTGTTGATCTTCTCCATCACGGGCTATTACGGACTCTTCGATCTCGGGATTCGCTCATCTATCATTCGCTACGTCGCCAAGTATTCCGCCACAGATGAAAGCGACGAACTAAACCGCCTCATTAATACTGCGCTCTTCACTTATAGCGGAATCGGTGTGGTTGCGATCCTTCTCACGGTCGCAATCAGATTCTGCGCAGCCTCAATCTTTCGCATCCCAGGCAACTCCGTACATCTCGCGCAATGGCTGATCTTGATTGTGGGTTCGGCTGTAGCGCTGGGTTTTCCTTTGGGCGTGTTCGGCGGCATTCTAGAAGGCCTGCAGCGGTTCTATGTATTGAACTTCACCAGTGTGAGTGCCACGCTGGCGAGGGCTTTGCTGATTGTTATTGCTCTCCGGCACGGCCGGGGATTGTTGGCGGTTGCCTTGATCACGGTTTCACTACCGTTACTGGCTGCGCTGGTCAATGCAACCATCGTGCTCCGCATTCTGCCTGTGCGTTTCGGCCCCGAGCATGTGAATCGCGAGAGCTTGAGACGCATTGCGAGTTACAGCGGCACGACTTTTATCGTCATTGTGGCCAGCCGATTGCGTTTTAGGACGGACGCACTGGTCATCGGCACGTTTGTTTCCTCCGCTGCAATCACCTACTTCACCATCGGATCACGTTTGGTGGACTATGCCAGCGAGGTTGTCGGCAGCTTGGCGCAAGTGTTCGTGCCCATGTCAAGCAAGTCCGATGCAACCGGGGACTTGACGGGGCTGAGAAAGATATTTGTTGCCGGGAACCGGGCTTGCGCCCTGATCATCTTTCCTATCGCCGCTGTCCTCATCATTTTGGGCAAGTCGGTGATCGAGGCATGGGTGGGAGCTCGCTATGTGGCCACCAGCTATCCCGTCTTGCTGGTGCTGGTGTTCCCCTTTACCTTGATGTTGGCGCAGGCCGCTTCCGGCCGCGTTCTGTTTGGCATGGCCAAGCATAGAACTCTGGCGGTCGTTTCGCTCTTGGAGGGCAGTGCGAATCTGCTCCTCAGCATTCTCCTGGTCAGGCGGTTCGGCATCCTGGGGGATGCATTTGGCACCGCCATTCCGCTGGCTTGTACAACTCTATTCTTCCTGCCCCAGCATCTTTGCCGCGTGCTGAAGCTGCGCATCGGCGTTTACCTGCGCCAGGCATTTCTGTTGCCTCTGACTCTGTGTGCGCCATTGGTTGCTGTTCTGTTGCTCATGCGGTATTGGTTCGTGGCCCATACGTATCTCCAACTGGCGATTCACTTGGTGGTGGGATCGGCTGTGTATGGCGTGGGAATTCTGTGGGCAATTTGGACGCGCAAAGCCTGGCAGGTCGACGGCATTCATGATCAGGACACCGCGAACCAGGTTGCGGTTGGCCTCATCGAGACCTATCGCCAGGAAGAAGAGGTTTGAAAGAATTCCCCCCGTCCCAGACGTTCTAGTGCATGCACGAGGTGAGCGGTTGTTTCGTACGGCTAGGGTTCCACATCGATTGCTTCAAGGTGTGCGTGCTGCTCGACAGCCGGAAACTTCGTAGCCAAGTTCTTCCATGGTGGCGCCCCACGCCGCTTCGATCTTGTTCGCGGATGCGGGAGGAAGTTTTTCTCGCCAGCCGCCAGACTTGGCATCACGAACGAAAGGAATATCTCTTCGCGTATTCCTCGTCGTATACCATTCTTTCCACTGCTTCTGCTCGAGAGAACGCATCTGAGCAGCAGAACTGAGTCTGACAGCTCGTTCAATTCTTTCTGGCTGAACATCGATGCGCAACACATCCACCAGACTTCTCAGTTCTTCACCTGTGTCCGACAATAAGTCCTCGTATCGCACACATCGATAGCCAGGCTTGCCCTTGCGCAGACGCAACCAACTCAGGGTGTGATCTTCCCAAGAACCAAGACGATCGGCGTAGCCGACTGTATGGGCCGAAAGATAGCGATCTACAAACTCATCCATCGGGTAGCCGTCCGCCAGTTGGCCAACCTTGATAAGGAAGTAATAAAACGAAACCGCAACATCCCTTGGGTCGCGGACAATATGAATCACCCGGGGATAACGAGGATCGAAACACTCGTGACTCTTGATCAGCCGCGGCAACCGGCGGAGAACACGGTCCGGATAATCGTCAATCAGGGGCACGAGGCGGTTCACATTCGCAAACGTGACAGGCTCGTCTTGGACGAGGTTGCCAAAAAGAAACCGGGCCCATGTACTGCCTGACCTCAAATAAGAAACCACGAAAACGTCATCGGGATACACGGTCAGGCCCCGCCCCGCCGCTTTTCTGCCTAAGACAACTTCCGTCACATTCTTGGCATAAGTCTTGGCACGCCGGATCAATCCCCCCATTCCCCCTCCAAACGCGGTTCATCAAAACTGTATAGACTAGCCCAGTGGCTGAGAGCAAACAAGACCATTCATACTGCAAACTTTGGCTTAAGCGATCCGGCCATCAGCGCTTCGAGCGAGGCGAAGCTAGAGGCGCCGATGTGAGTTTCGCCGTTGACTGATCGTCTCGTGCTTACTAAGATCCGGGCTGTTTCGCAGCCGTTCCGCCGCTTGGCTCCCATCGTGGTTGGAGGCAATTCACCGATGAATGTGAGTGAAGTTTTCGATGGTTTGTCTTGCATCAGTCTGAGTACCCTCAGCCTCGCGCTTCGGCGTCCCTCAGAGCTGCGAATCTATATTTCTCACTGCTTGAGGAAGTACGACGAACTGGTCGGAAATGGACTTCCCTGCCGCGCGCCCGTCACTCCTGCGCAGAACCTGACCATCACAATTCCAGCCTACCATGCGGGGGGCGGAATGAGTTTCAATGAGTTAGTCATCCTGGCTCGCGTGACCAAAATCCTAAAGCCGAAAAACATATTTGAGGTGGGTAGCTACAGCGGCCTTACCACAGCGGTATTCGAGCTCAATTCAGACCCGGACGCGCGCATCGTGACGTTGGACTTGCCCCCCGGCGCGGAAACGAGCCAGACTCCTATTGCCAGCGACAAGGAGTTGGTGGCAAGTCGGCATCTTGCGTTAGTTCCGCAAGCTCTAGGGCTGTGCCGATATACCCAACTCTTATGCGACTCCATGGACTTCGATCCGTTACCTTACCTCGATTGTGTAGACCTCGGACTTATCGATGGGGCCCACGACGTCGCTCACGTACAAAATGACACACTCAAGATGGCAAAAATGATGTCCGACCGCGGAATCGTATTCTGGCATGACTACGGAGGGAAGGGGAAATTCAAACCCCTTGCTTCTTATCTTGAAAACCTGGCGAAACGATGCCTTCTTTACCGGATCCCGGGCACAAGCTTGGCTTGGGCGCCCGCCCAAGAACTTAAGTCATCGATTTTAGAGACGAGAAGTTAGAGCCTGAGCCTGGGAAGGATGCCGGTTTCCACGCTTGTATCCAGCAAGCCTGGGGGTGGCGTCACGGCATCGAATATCCCCACAGATTCCGATCTCGCTCGTGGCTTCCGATCTACTTCTCATCGATTCTCGCCATGCGCTGCCGCGCACGACATTTTGTCCCCCTTCCGTCCGAACCTTCGGCGCATGTCCTTCTGACTAAAACACATGTACTTCTGTACGCCCGAAGGGCATCGGCCAACCGTGATCTACAGCGGATGCTTGATCTTCACTACAGTCCGAATGTGACACAGGACCCGAACGGCCTAGGTCCCCCAAAGTCCGAATTGAGGTCATTCTTTTGCCCATACAAAGAACAGTCCCTAGCTTCACGTTCCCGCGGGGGAAGTTTAGTTCGACCCTCCAACGCATGGCGATACTTATGCTCGCCTGCGAGGTGTTGACCATTGCGGTCGGTTGTAGCTCGACTAGTTTGTCCCAGAGTACCCCGAGTGCCCCAGCTACGGAGCAGGTCCAAGTAGTGATTGTGCCTAGCACCGCCACTCTGGCTCCGAGCGCGCAACAGCGATTCACTGCAACCTTACGCGGGACTAGCAACTCTGCCGTGACATGGTCGGCATCGGTCGGTTCGATCTCCTCCAATGGCGTTTTCACCGCGCCAGCTTCCAGGAACCAGACCCAGATTACCATTACGGCGACTAGCGTCGCGGACTCGACTCAACATGCCACCAGCTTGGTAACGATTCAGAGTACGCCGCAACTCGAGATCGCAACTTCATCGCTGAGCGGAGCGATGATCAACACCGTTTACCAGGAGAATCTTTCGGCGAGCGGCGGAACTCCCCCTTACCAATGGACGATCTCTGGAGGGTCCCTCGCGCCCGGCATCAAGCTCCAGACCACGACCGGTGCGCTCGGCGGTACGACCACCCAGTCGGGAGAGTATTCCTTCACGGCGAAGGTTACCGATGCCGCATCGAGCTCCGCGACCGCGGTGCTCACACTGTCCGTGTCGGACACCACACTATGCGGAGCCCCCTTCTACTGCTCCACTACGTCTACAGCAAATCCTGGGACAATTAAACCTCTCTTCACCGGCACCATCGGCGTGAACTGGACAAGCTACGACACAAGCTATAATCCTGCGCCTCTAGACTGCTACACTCGCGCCACAGACTCGACCACGCTTGGTGGAAAGTCAGTTGGGAATAATACCTACTCCGGCGGCGACAATGACATCATGTGGTCGAAGAATAGCGACTTTGTCGGCACGACGGAGTCCGGCTACGTTTATCTTCTGAATCTGAATGTGAGCGGCAATTGTGCCCAAGTGCTAAATACTGGAAATATCACAGGATCGGGTGGCATCGGAGTTCCCGGGCCCTTCGCGTTCTCTAAGGTCACGGACAATGTTTTCTATAACGTCGTGAGCGATACGCAGGTCTATGAGAACACGATCACGCTTCCCTACAACAAGACCTTCACGCATACGCTACTGTTTGATTTCGCCAACGGGACGACGTGCCCCGGCCTGCCTTACCCTTTCGGAGCTACGTGGAGCGGTATCCTCGGCATCAAGAACGACGATAGTCGATTTGGGTTGGTTTTGAGTAACAGCGGAGGGCAAGGCACCGGAACTTGGGCGGTCGTTTACGACAAGACGCTAGGATGCGCGGTCGAGAATACTAGCACCGGGACCTACTGGGCATTTTGTAACTCTGGGTGCGGCCCATCTACACCGCCCACGGGAACGCTGGCTTCTGCGACAACTTGCACCAATGGAACAAACTGCAGTTGCTGGGGTGGTTACGTCCACGATGCTCAGATGTCAGGAGACGGAACGCAACTTGTCATCAGTGAATCTCTGCCAGCGTGGAAGCATGGAGCGTGCGCAGGTAACAGTGTCGGCACTATCTTCTCGATCTGGGCACCCGGAACACAGTACACCCAGTATTGCAGCACTAACATTTCCGGCTCAGGCGGCTTATATTGTGGCGGCCACGACTCCGTAGGGACCAGCAGGCTCATGAGCTCGGAGTCGGGATCCGTAGTTTCTACTCGCGCCGTCTCGGATGTCCTGACCTATACCCAGCATTCCACTGGGCCGCTTTGGTCAGCGCACGGCTATTGGCCCCAACCAGACAAAGGGGACGACTACCCCTACGTACAAACTACTTACGGCTTGCTGTCTGAGGGACAGGACGCGGGTTGTGGAAGTCCGAATGGCTGCCCCATTGTGGGCGGCAACGCGATCTTCGCTGATTATCCTGACAACCCCGCCGGGCAGATGCCAGCACATGCACGCACCTACTTCGGGCATACCTATAGCTGCAACACTACTTCCGACTCGGCGTATGCGACCTGCGGGGGACAGGGTGATTACGAATTTGGCTGCCAGTACAGCATCATGAGCGTTTCGCAGGACGGAAACTGGGCGATGATTGCCAGCGGCATGCTGTTAGGCTTGGGACTGGATTCTTTGGGGCACCCGCGGTGCGACACTTTCATCGTCCATTTACGCTGACGACGGATGGGTTGACCGCAAGAACCGGGAAGACGATTTCCTTGCATTCACTCCGATAGCCGTGCGCCGAGCAAGAATCAAATCGTCGGCGCACGATTACCGTGAAGGCGGTAGCGACCGTCAGGCTTGCGATGAGCAGCACTGGATCATCAACCCCCTCCACAAGGCTGCTGAGCGTTCCCTTCCTCAAAGGCGGCGTCTTTTTGTCGTGATATCATCGGAACGAAATGGCAGTGCGCTCGACCCGGTTTCACCGCGACTTCCAAGGCTTTCGGGAGTATCATCCCGCCAGTTCATTTGCCAACAAGGGAGGTTTGTTGAGTGCGGGGCCGGGTTCGGATTTGTGCATGAGAGTTCTGCGCCGAGTTTGCCTGCTGGCTATAGCGTTCGCTTGCTCTATTCCCCATCTTGCGTTCGGGACGCAGTCTGCGGCGTCGGCAGCACAACCTACTGTTGAAACTAAGTTTGATAGCCCTGCCGAACTGCCTCGCGTATACGTAAAAAGCGCGCTTTCCGATACTCCCGCTCCTGGCAGCGTCCACCTGATAAAAAATGATGGCAATCTACAGGCAGCGCTCGACGGCGCGGCGTGTGGCGACGTTCTCAAACTAGAAGCCGGTGCCATTTTCGCGGGACAGTTCCTGCTTCCAAAAAAGCCTTGCGACGACGCGCACTGGATCATCATCCGCACCAGCGCTCCCGACGATTCTCTTCCTCCCGAGGGAACTCGCCTCACGCCTTGCTATGCCGGGGTAGCCTCCCTTCCCGGGCGGCCGGATTTCCATTGCGCTTTAACAACAAACGCGATGGCCAAGATTGTCTTCGTCGGTCGAGGTGGGTCCGGTCCACTTCTCTTTGCCGACGGCGCGAACCACTATCGATTCATCGGCATTGAAGTCACCCGCGAGTCTCCCGGCGCCAGGGTCACCGCTCTCGCCGGGCCCGAGGGTTCGGTGGCGGCCAACCATATCATCTTCGACCGGGTTTGGATGCACGGCACGGCCCAGGACGAAACGACCCGCGGCCTTTACTTCGGCGGCACCACTTATATGGCGGTTGTGGATTCATTCTTCAGCGATTTTCATTGCGTCGCAAAGGGGTCGTGTACGGATGCCCAGGCGATCTCGGGCGGCGCTGGGGACCTGCCGATGGGTCCTTACCAGATCATCAATAACTTCCTTGAGGCCTCGGGTGAAAACATTCTATTTGGAGGTTCTGAAGCTACCGCGACCCCGGCCGATATTGAGATCCGTCGCAACTACCTTTCCAAGCCCCTCATCTGGATGTCTGGGCAACCCGGCTTTCTCGGTGGCGCCAGCGGGAAACCGTTCATCGTAAAAAACCATTTCGAGTTGAAGAACGCGCAGCGTGTTTTATTCGAGGGCAACGTCTTGGAAAACAGCTGGGGCGGCTTTTCCCAGACCGGCTTTTCTATCCTCCTTACGCCCAAGAATCAGAACAACGGCAACGGGCACGATAATCTTTGTCCCCTCTGCCGGGTTACGNNGCAAGATCGCCCACGTGGGCAGCGGCTTTCAGATCGCCAACGTCCCAGCCGTCGGCGGTGCCGTAGCCACGGCCGGCGAACGCTATAGCATTCACGACATCGTGATCGACGATATCGACGGCAAGAAGTACGGCGGCTTCGGGGCTTTCATTGTGCTGATCTCTAACGCACCCACGTTGAAAGACCTTAAGATGGACCACATCACAGCGGTTTCTTCTCGCATCTTCCTGAACATGGGGATCAGGGGTGAGAAGATACGGAACTTTACCTTCACCAACAATCTGATCGGCGCAAACGAGAAGCAGCTTACTTCCACCGGAGGCGGCGCGGCCGACTGCGTCTTCCAGCCCGACCGGCGAAGTCCTGCCGACATCTTGAAGGAATGCGCTGACTCGATCACCTTCACCAACAATGCCATCATTAACGGGTTTGGCGCGTGGCCTCCAGGCAACTTCTTCCCCAAGGATGAGGAAGCGGTTGGTTTCGCGAAAGGTAATAGCGGGGTTGACGAATTTCGCCTTTGCAGGGGGAAAGACTCTGGGTGTAAAGGTCCCTCAAAGTACGCCGCTGCCGGGACCGATCAAAAGGACATCGGCGCAGACATTGACCTTATCAACGCCGCTACGAAGGGAGTTATCTAATGGCAGCTCACGGAGACGCTGGGACCGAACACAACTCGCGAGGTGCCATCACCAAGATCCCGACTTTTCTAGCCGCGTGTCCGAACTTCTTGAAAATTGCGCCGATCACCTGTGACGAACTTCTCTTCGGAAGTTTACTCGGTTTACCGCAGCCTGACGCAAACCTTCAGCTCGCAGATGCATAGCCGGAGATGGCAGGACGTCGCGACTCGCCTGCGAGCCATGGATGCCGCCGAAATCTCTTCCCGGTTACGGCAGGCGTTCGACAAACGCGCTGACGTGCTGCGCTCCTACGCTGGATTTGCATTCCACGAGGAGCCCACCATCTCCGCGCCGGACACGCATTTCCTCATCGAACCTTCCGAGATCCCTGCTGTGCTCGCCGACCTGCGCGCGCGCCTGCCGCATGATGTCGCGTCGATCGTTCAGCAAGCCGAGAACATTTGCTCACATCAGTTTCGCCTTCTCGGATACTCCAATCTGGATTACGGACCGAGTATCGACTGGCACCTCGACGCCGTGCATCAGACACGTTCGCCCCGCAAGCCCGCTTTTCGCATCAACTATTTCGATCCCAGCCAAGTCGGAGACGCCAAAGTTACATGGGAGCTGAGCCGGCACCAGCACCTGGTGGTTCTCGCCAAGGCCTATCGGCTGACCAACGATCCCCGGTTTGCGCGTGAATGCTTCGCGCAGTGGTATTCCTGGCAAGAGCAGAACGCTTATCCCATCGGGATCAATTGGAGCTCTAGCCTGGAGGTAGGTTTCCGCAGCCTCTCGTGGCTCTGGGTTTCGTTCCTCCTCGCAGGTTGCGATGTCGTACCGTCGGAGTTTCCCCGGGACCTGCTCCGCGCATTCTCCGTCAATGCCCGTTACATCGCGCGTTTTCTTTCCACCTACACCTCTCCCAACACCCACCTTCTGGGCGAAACGGTCGCATTGTTTTTCTTGGGTACCATGTGCCCCCGGCTCTCCGGCGCTCGCCGTTGGCAACAGATTGGCTGGCGGATCATCCTCGAAGAGGCAGTCCGGCAGATCCATCTCGATGGCTTTCATTTCGAGCAGTCCACCTATTACCATGTCTACGCCCTCGACTTTTTCCTGCATGCCCGCATGCTGGCCGCCCGCAACCGCATAGAGATTCCGGACTGGTTTGACCGGACCCTCATCAGGATGCTCGAGGCCTTGCGTCTCTTGAGCCAGTCCGGATCGCCACCAAGCTTCGGCGACGACGACGGCGGTCGCGTCTTTGACCCAAATCGCAATCGCCGCGAGCACCTGCTCGACCCGCTCTCGACCGGCGCTGTGCTTTTCAATCGTGGAGACTTCAAGTCCGCCTGCGGAAGCCTGCGCGAGGAAACTCTTTGGCTAATGGGTCCCGGCGCCGTTCGGCTCTTCGACGAAATCCCCCTTACCGCCCCGACTGCGAGTTCGGGCGTTCTAGCCGAAAGTGGGATCTACGTAATGCTGGGTGCGGACGATCCGCTGACTCAGCTGGTCATCGATGCCGGACCACAGGGCACGCACAACGCCGGTCACGGTCACGCCGATGCACTCAGCGTCCATCTCTCAGCGAACGGCCAAGAATTCTTATGCGATCCCGGCACGTTCGAGTATTGCGGAGACGGCAGCGGCCGCAGTTGGTTCCGTTCCACCCGCGCCCACAACACACTCTCGGTGGATGGGCTCGATCAGGCCCAAGCCAACGGCCCCTTTTCCTGGACTTCTCTTCCGGACACCCATGTCGAGCGCTGGATCGTAGGCCACAACTTTGAAGTCTTCAGGGGCAGCCACACCGGTTACAGGCGGCTGCAGCCGCCCGTCACCCATGAACGCTGGGTCGTACATTTCAAAGGGCTGGGCTGGCTGATCCGTGATATCGCTCTCGGTTCTGGAAGCCACACCCTTGATCTGGCTTGGCATCTCGGCCCGAAGATTTCTCTGAACAGTGAGTACATCTTCGCCGAAGAACTTGCTAAGGGACTGCGCTTTGTCGTCGCGGGCGCGCCGGGCTGGTCCCAGGACCTGTGCGACGAATGGTGGGCCCCCGCCTATGGGGTCAGGATTCCGGCAAAAACCGTACACCTCCGCTTCGCGGGGCCACTTCCCACAGAGTTCGCCGCGTTCCTGCAACCTGCCTCCGCCAACCGGGCGGGTGATACGCCGTCGCTGCAGTTCGACGCTGTCGAAGAATCCGCGGTGCGAGGTTACAGTTACTTCCACGATCAAGATCGGTGCGGTGCCCTATTTGCGCCCTCCGCGCGCTCCTGGTCACTTCTTGGATGGTCCAGCGACGCTGACTTGCTCTGCTATCATTCAAACGGGGATAGTTTGGAGTCTCTTCTGCTCTGCAATGCATCCTTCGTCGATTGGCAAGGCCAGCGCCTCTGGTCCAGCAGCCAACCTGTGCTCCGGTGCGAGTTGGCAAGCAGAGATGCGGTTATGGAGGTCGTCTCCCTCAGCCCCAGGGCGGTGACGGCCAAACGCGGCCCACGCTCCGGTTCGATAAACGACTGATATGTGCGGCATCTGCGGCATCTTTCACTTCGCAACCGGTCAGCGTGCCAACGACGCCGCGCTGCTCGAAATGAACAAGCAGATCGTGCATCGTGGTCCCGACGATGCCGGGACCTTGGTCTCCGATAATGCCAGCCTCGGCATGCGTCGCCTCAGCATCATTGATATCAAAACCGGTCACCAGCCTCTTTCCAATGAGGACGGATCCATCTGGATCGTGTACAACGGCGAAATCTATAACCACACCGAACTCCGCCAAAAAATGCTCGCGCGCGGCCATATCTACCGCACACAAAGCGATACGGAAAGCATCGTGCACCTCTATGAGGAGTACGGACAGGACTGCGTGCAACATCTGCGCGGCATGTTCGCGTTCGTTATCTGGGACAAGGTTCGCCACTTGCTCTTCGGCGCCCGCGACCGTCTTGGAATCAAGCCCTTTTACTATTGCATGCGGGATGAGATCTTCATTTTTGGCTCTGAGATCAAGGCTATCCTCGCTCACCCGGGCATTCGCGCAGAATTCCACCCCAGTGTGTTGCCCGAATATCTCGCGTTCGGCTACATTGCCGGCGAGCAGACTCTCTTCTCCGGAATCCACAAGCTCCCAGCCGGGCACACTCTCGAACTTACCGAAAATGGTGGGCTGACCATCCGCCGCTACTGGGATTTATCGGTCGCCGAAGATCCCCAGCCCCGCGAGCGCAGCTATTATGTCCGCCGGTATCGCGAGTTGTTAGAGGAGGCGGTCTCCTCGCATCTGATGAGTGACGTGCCCTTGGGAGTATTTCTAAGCGGAGGTCTCGACTCCAGTGTGGTCGCTGCCCTAACCGCAAAAAGCCGCCGCGAGCCTATCCAGACTTTCGCAGTGGGATATGCCGAGCAGGCCTACAGTGAACTCCCTTACGCCAAAATTGTCTCCGACCACATCGGCTCACAGCATCATGAGATCCAAGTCACACGAAAGCAGTTCTTCGACAGCTTGCCGGACGTGATCTGGCATGAGGACGAACCGGTCTGCTGGACATCCAGTGTCGCGCTGTATCATCTCGCCAAGTTCACCCGCGAACATGTTACGGTCGTTCTGACGGGTGAGGGTAGCGACGAAACACTCGCCGGCTACACCCGTTATGCGTGGACGGTTTGGAACGCCCGCATGGACGCGATCTACCGTCGCGTCACACCGTCGATTTTGCGGGCTTTCGTTCGCGGACAGATTCACTCTGCAAAGCTAGGAGCAACACTGCGCAGGAAAGTCGAACATACTTTCCTCGGCCGCGACGGAGCCTCGTGGCCCTCCTTCTACTTCGATAACTTCTATTCGGCCTTCTCGGCGGCGGAGCAGAAGCAACTACTCAGCCCTGAACTCCAGAGCTACGCGGACTCCGCCTGCTCTGGCTCCATGACGTTTTGGGAGCGCTCTTCGGGAACTTTGCTGAAGCGCCTGCTTTACACCGACATCAATACTTATCTTGTGGAGTTGCTCATGAAGCAAGACCAGATGAGCATGGCGGCCTCCCTCGAGAGCCGCGTGCCATTCCTGGATCATCTTCTGGTGGAATTCGCCGCCGGGATCCCGTCTTCGCATGCGCTGAAAGGCCTTGAAGGAAAAAGCATTCTGAAGTCCGCGGTGGAGGGTCTTCTACCCCACTCAATCATCTACCGCCGGAAGATGGGTTTTCCTACGCCATGGTCGGAATGGCTCGTGGGAGAACAGCTGCAAGAACTGGAAAACCTGTTGATGGAACCACGAAGTACACGGCGCAACCTTTTTCAGCCGGACGCGATACGCAGAATCTTTGCCGAACATCGCAGCCGCACCCGCGACAACTCCAACCGTATCTGGAGGCTCCTCAACCTGGAATTGTGGTTCCGTGTCTTTGTCGATCGCGACTCGTTCCCGCTGAGAAAGTCCGGCGGTTCCTCGTTGGCGACAGCTTCCAGCCAGTTTAACGTGCGTTCTTCTTAGGAGCACCCGCGCCACTGTCATCGCGTTTCAGCAAATGCTGCCAAGCCGCTCGCATTGGAGGCTCAAGAAACTCGCCGGTAGTTGAAAGAGCACTGCTGTCGGCGGGAGATGCAGCATGATCGCACAAACTCGCCCACTCATAACCACGACAGGTCGTCACTGATGAGTATCTTCCCCAGGGGAGTATGTTGCTTCAGCCACAGCTTTGCCGCGTGTCGGCTTTCGTAGGCAACCCGCATCCCTTTCCATCCAGACTCATCCCTCTGCGTTTCTTTCGTCGCCAGCTCATAGCCCAGACTTTCCAGCGTCCGCCCAACCATGCTCTCGAACACAGCGAGTTCCTCGATTGCAAAATGTCTCCGCCATCGCCCCACCGGGTTGAACTCCTTGTTGTCAGATGCTTTTTGGAACGACGTGTTCGGATCTCTCACCGACCCGATCCCTACCTTGAGAATCCTGTCATAGTCGAGGTCGTGCTCGATGAACTCACTGAGCCTCGCCAAGACTGGACGCGGATTCTGGATCAATTCCTCAAAATGAATCTCGGTGTAATCAGCCCCCAGCGCGCGCCCGCTTGCTCTCCCCTTGTTGACCATCCACTGCCAATATAGCCCCGCGACAAGCACGCTCTTGCCCCGGTCCCAAGCAAACGGACGGATCCAGCCTTGCTTCTCGAGCGAGAGTGCCGCATCTCGTCCATCCCGCAGAATGTGCACAACCAGCGCCTCTGGGAACGCCCGCTTGATCGCAGGGAGGTAAAACATATGGTCCGGCGTGCATTCCGCCCAGCGCTCTACGCCCTGTTTGCGAGCTATCTCCTCCATCACGATCCGCAGGAAGTCTCCCCCGCTTCTGCACTCGTCCAGAATCTTTTCCTCGATCTCCCTCGCTTCCAGCCCAGAGCGTGTGAACAGCTTGCTCCCGAGCCAGACTTTCATGAGCGCCTGGCGGTTGCGCCGGACACTCAGATCGCCGAAGTGCGGCACGAGCAGGTTGAAGACGTTGGATTCGGTTTCATAGACGGCGAAATTGCCGGCCGACAGGATCATGTGGTAGAGGAGGGTCGTTCCCGAGCGGGGGCAACCCAGCACAAACACCGGACGCCTGCCTTTGCTCAGGGAAGAATTCATCGTTAGCCGGTCCGTCGCTTTATTGATCAAAGCGGACTACTCTCACGCCTTTCTCCTTCAGCAACGATAGGTACAACTCTTCGTAACGGCGGCAGATTACGTCGATGTGAAAAGACGACCGCGAAAACTCGCGGCCGCGCTGCGCGCAGTGGAGCCGCAGGTCCTTGTTGCGCACCAGTCGTAGCAGCACCTCCACGAGCCGATCTTCATTCCCCAGAGGGACCAGCATCCCAGTCTCTCCGTCTTTCACCAGTTCCGGGTTCCCACCGACGTCGGTCGCGACCACCGGCACACCCGCTGCCATCGACTCCAGGATCACGTTGGACAAACTCTCCGACGAGGAGATCAGCACGCTCACATCCACGCTCGACAGAATAGCTGAAATATCGTGGCGCTCACCGGCGAACTCGACCCTGTCGGTAATCCCTAGTTCGGCGGCCATCGCCTCCAGTCCCGGTCGGAGCGGTCCGTCGCCCACTAGCAGGAACTCCACCTCGGGCAGCTCTCTCGCCACACGGGCGGCGGCACGCAGAAAAGTGGAATGGTTCTTCACCGGATCGTTCATTCTCGCGATCATCCCTACACGCAATACTCCCGGCCGGCGGGGAATCGCCGGCTCCGACCGCTCGAACAGCCGCTCCGGCAGCCCGTTCGGAATGATTTCCAGCTTGCGCTCGGGCAGACCCGCGTTGCGCAGCCGCTCTGCCGCAGCGCGCGAGTTGCACAGTACCCGGTCGCACATCCGGAATACCTGTAACTGCGTCCAGAATTGCGCTGGGGTCAGCAGGTCTCCCAATTGCCTGTGGCTTCCCAAGACTACAGCTACACCTGCCAAGCGCGCCGCCGGCAACATCATCAGGTTGGTATAGAAATCAAACGCGTGTGCGACTACTGATCCGTTCCGCCGCATGTAGCGCGCGATCGCCAGCCGGGCGCGATGGGACTGCATACGGAACAGGCTCCCTCCAGGAGGAAATTCGGGAATCTCCCCCACCCGCGAAACCAGCCCTCCGACGCGCCGCAAACATGCGGGCTGTACATCAAATCGTTCTCGGCTTAGTGCCTCCACCAAGACCACGAACTGCTGTTCACTTCCTCCGACCTCTAGCGAGTTCGTCATCAGGCAGACGCCCGGTCGCGCGGGTTTCAACGCGTCCGCTGCTTTTGGATTGAAGTGATCCCGCGCAAGTTCCGGCAACTAGAGATCTCCCAGGTGGGCCATGGCCACGCAGGCCGTCAGTGGCGAACCCTTCGCGTAACTTTGAATTGATAGAATACAGGAGGGCCCGGAACCGGCGCAGAGATTACTGCATTACGGTGCAGACAGTCTCTGGTGCAGTCTATCCTCCTGGGCCAACCAAATTACGTTTCCGCTGGTCTAGAGCGCTGTGCCGATGCCACATGACCACACTAACAGGGGGTAGCGTTAGCCCGTGAGGATTCTGGTTCTCGATGGCAATCAGAACCAGGCTGTCGCCTGTGTGCGGTCGCTTGCCCGCCAAGGCCACTCGGTCCGGGTGGGAGAATCGCACTCCTGGTCCAAGGCGGGATGGTCTCGCTTCTGTGCCGGCACATTTCAGTACGCATCGCCGCAATTGCACCCCGATCAGTTTCTCGATGATTTGCTCGCGGAGTCTCAAAAGGAACCCGGTACACTTGTACTTCCTATGACCGAGGCGACCACCCTAATGATCTCGGCTCACCGCGAGCGTTTTGCCGCCATCGGTGCACGGTTCGTGCTCCCGACGCATGGCGACCTTCTTCGCGCCGTCGACAAGAGCCAAACGACCGATCTGGCCCGATCACTCGGCATGGTAGTTCCCACGACTTTGACTGTTAGCTGCAGCGAAGCAATCCCCGACTCCGTTCAGGCTTTGCGATTCCCCGTAGTTCTCAAGCCACGCACGTCCGAGGAATCCATGGCGCAGGGAAGGATGCGCGCTACGGGGCGCCCGCGCTACGCGCGTGATGTTGCCCAGATGCAGGAGGCGTTTTCGGAGCTGCGCCAGAACTGCTCATCCGTCCTGGTGCAGGACTTTGTGGAGGGAACCGGCACAGGATACTTTGCGCTCATGAATCGTGGCCGGCTGCGCGCCGAATTCGCTCATCGGCGCATCCGCGACGTTCATCCCACCGGCTCCGGCAGCGCTTTACGCGAGAGCGTTCCGCCAGACTCTAAGGTCCGCGATTTCGGCCTGGCTATGCTTCGCGCTCTGAACTGGCATGGAGTCGCTATGATTGAATTTCGTCTTCGTGACGATGGCGTCCCCGTATTCTTGGAGGTCAATGGCCGCTTTTGGCACTCCCTGCCGCTAGCCTGCTCGGCGGGAGCGGATTTTCCCGCGTTGCTCGCCCACATGGCCGAATTCGGCGATGTCGAGCCCCCGTCACCCTACAAAGTTGGCGTTCGTTGCCGCTGGTTGGTAGGTGACTTCCGCCACCTCGTCGAGGTCTGGAGCGGATGTCCGCCCGGCTATCCGGGAGTCTTTCCCGGCCGCTGGACCACGCTGCTTGCGGAATTGACGCCCCGGCTTGGCACCTTCCATGATAATTTCATGTGGCGTGATCCTCTTCCGGAACTGGGCGACTGGATCCGCTTTGGCCAGCAACTCCGGGAGTTCGGCTTCCAACGAGGGCTCGCATGATGTTGAAAGCTGCTCTGCATGCCCACAGCACCTACTCCGACGGCGAGTTTACTCTGTCTGAGATCAAGCGGATTTTCTCCGGACTGGGATGCTCTGTGCTCTGCATGACCGATCATGCTGAGAGTTTCGATGAGCTCAAGCTCGCCGACTATATACGCGAGTGCGCCGCCCTTTCGGACGAGCAGTTCAGCTTTATCTGCGGGCTCGAGTACGAGTGCGAACAGCGCATGCACATCCTGGGATATGGCGCCACGACGCTAGTCCACACCAAAGATCCGCAAAAAGTAATCCGGCATATCGAGGAGCATGGCGGTCTCGCCGTGATTGCCCATCCCAAAGACGCCATGTTTTCCTCAATCGAGAGCTTTGACGTGCTTCCTCTGGGCATCGAGACTTGGAATTCAAAGTACGACGGCCGCTACGCCCCTCGTCCCGCAACCTTCGATTTACTCCTCCGCCTGCGCCATCGCCGCCCCAGTATGCGGGCCTTCTATGGACAGGATCTGCACTGGAGAAGACAATTCCGCGGCTTGTTCACCCAGATCGAGTGCGATTCGCACACACGCGAGGCTGTGCTCGGAGCACTGTCGGCAGGCACCTACTTCGGCCTGAAGGACGATCTTCGCTTGCCCGCCTCAGGTGAACTCTCTCCCGAACTCGTTGCTCGCTTTGCGGCGCAGCACGCCAAGTCTGACCGCATGCGCAACTTCGTCAAAGCTGGCAAGAGTGTCATCGACCGCCTCGGTATCACAGTACCCGCTTCCGTCAAGGCCCAGATGCGACGTATCTTCTGAGAACCACCTATGCCTCCCGACGAGACTCTCTACCTCATGTATCACGAGCTCGAGACCCCTGGCCGGCCGCTCTCCCAGAGCGAGCCGGGTTATGTGCGCTACGTCCTCACCGAACAGAAGTTCCGTGAACAGATGGATTGGTTGCGGAGGGAGGGAATCAGCGGGCTTTCTGTTTCCGAGGCTCTGACTGAACACCATCCCCGAGGAATCGTGATCACCTTCGACGACGGCTGCGAAAGCGACTTGAGCGTCGCGGCTCCCCTACTCCAGAAGACCGGCTTTGGTGCGACCTTCTACATCACATTGGGATTTCTAGGCCGTCCCGGCTACCTCGTCCCGAGCCAGGCGAGAGAGATCGGAAATGCGGGGTTTGACATTGGCTGCCACTCCATGACCCATTCATACCTTGACGATCTCGACGAAGCTGGCTTGCGTCGCGAGATCACCGATGCCAAGACGCAGCTTGAGGATATCCTGGGGCGCCCCGTGTACCACTTCTCGTGTCCCGGCGGCCGCTGGAGCCCGCAGGTTGCCCGGGTCGCCGAGCAAGCAGGCTACCGTAGTGTCTCCAGCAGCCGCATTGCCGCCAACCGACGCGGCTCCGACCCGTTTCACCTCGCCCGCGTCGCAGTCATGCGTGCCACGGAGCTCGCGGCATTTCAGGATTTGTGCCATGGCAAGAACCTCTGGCAGCTCCAGTTCCGCGACTTCCTCCGAGTCGCCTCTCGCCGCGTGCTCGGCAACACGCTCTACGACCGTCTACGCCAAAGAATCCTGGAGAGTCCTTCTCCAGCCAAGACTCCGCGAGGTTGAACTCAACCGAGTCTTGCCTCGAAATTCAATCTTGTCCCGCATCGTCCGGGTTTCTCGCGTGCAGAGATTTTCTTCGGAAATGATGAACCATGGAATGATGAACCATGCACTCAGGATCTGGCTTCGTTTCGATTCCGGCTGACAGAACCGTTGGCCTTACGCAATAGTTCCTCAATCGCTATCACTTTGGCGTCCCAGGATTCCGACGCCATCCTAGCGGAACGATCCGCCGAAGGTCCTGACTCCCCCTTCTTCAAAACCGCGTCGATCTCCCGCTCATATTCTTCCGCTGTGCTCGCCAGAGCCACAAGGCCAGCATATTGGGCCACCTCCGGAATCGGAGACGCGATCACCGGCAATCCGGCGGCAAGGTATTCGCGCAGCTTCAGCGGATTCGCATTCACTGTCAGCTCGTTATTCACAAACGGCAGAAGGGCCACGTCAAACCCGCGCAGAAACTCGGGGAGCCGCTCGTATGGCCGATGCCCCAGCAAATGCACATTGCTCAAGCCATCAAAAACCTTCAGATCAACATCGGAGCGTCCAATCAGCACAATTGACCATTCCGGCCGCCGTCTAGCAAGTTGTGCCAGCAGAGCTAAATCCACCCAGTCTGCCAGCAGCCCAGTGAAACCCAGAATGGGTTTCGGCAACGACTGCAACTCATGTGCGATTGGAGTATCGGTGCTCGTGGCCTTGCGGAAAAACTCATAGTCCACCCCATGGGCAACCAGGTAGGTATGGAGATTATATTTTTTCTTGCGCTCGTACAGCCCGGCCGCGGAACACAAAACGAGATCCGCTTTGCCGAGCAATTCCAGTTCGCGCTCCGCCACTTCCGCTCCGGCATCGCTGAACGCAGAAAACTCGTCCACGCAGTGATACACAATGGTGTCTTCGCCCAGAGTCCCCACAACGTCTGCCGAGGTTGGAGCAAAGGTGTAGGTGATCGCACGCCGGATCTGCAACTCCGCCAGGGCACGCCGAATCTGCACTCCCAGCAACTTTCGGTTAAATCCGCGAACCGCAGGATTGCCGTGAAAAGGTATGTAGAGCGGGGTTAGAACCCAAATTCCTTCTTGCACCTGCACCAGTCCTTGGCGAAACCCCGCCAACTTCTGGAACACTCGCCGGAAGTCCTTGCTCGCCATCTGGGGCCGGCGGTTGTTGACGGAATTGACCCAGAGGATTCGCCGGTTGCGCGCAAAGCGCAACATCAGATGCTTCTTGCTCAGAGGATCTGCATACCAATCGTTGGCAAAGCAAATTATTCCGTCCCAATCCGCATCTCGCTCCTGATCTCTCCCAAATACACCCACGCCTGCCGTCACTTAACCTCCACGGCAACCGACTTCCGCTCCGCGCCGCTTCCTTCGTCCTGGCGGTCTCCTCGAGCCACTGCGCAATAGATATCAAGCCACTGTTCCCGGACTGTTTCCCAGCGGTAGTCTTGCGCCTGGCACCGCGCATTCCCAGCGAGCGTTCGCGCCAATCCCGGCTCGCGGAGCAGCCTGAGGACGTTTTCGCCGAGCTGCCGCCAGTCGCGCGGCGGTGAAAGCAATCCTGTCCGCTCATGCTCCACAATGTAGCGAATCCCGTCCGGCGCCGTGCTCACTACGGGAAGTCCCGCCGCGAATGCCTCCAGCACCGAGACCGGCATGTTGTCCAGAATCGAGGCGTTGACAAAAATATCGGAGCGGTCGTACCAGGCCCCAATCTGTTCCCGCGAAACTATTCCCACAAATTCCACATGGTTCAGCCGCAACACCCCGACCAGTTCCTGCACCTTCGGTTCGAGTGAACCTCCACCCGCGAGGATCAGCTCCGCCTCCGGGTAGGCCTTCTGCACCAATCCGAACGCCCGCACGATATCGTCCACCGCATAGTACGGCTCGCAGCCTCGCGTGCAAATCAGGACCGGGCGCACCTCGCTCCGTTCGCGATACGGGATCCGTTCTCCGTCTACCAGGTTCGGAATCACCTCGGCCCTGATGCCGAATTCGCGGAAGACATCCCGCAGGTATGCCGAAGGGACGATTTTCCTTCCCATTCGGCGCAACATGGCTCGCGCCAGCCGGGAACGCGAAAGGTGGTCTTGTGCCTCCCCACTCCGGTAGTTCACAATCGTTTTCTTTCCTCGCAGCCGAGCGACAATCCAGGCTGGAACCGGCGCCAGCCAGAAGGACCAGTAGGACGCAGAAAAAATGTGCACCAGGTCCGCATCACTCATCGATCTCCACAACCTTGCCCAATAAAACGGGGCGCCGACAACCGTCCGCACAAATGGCACGCGCTCTATCCAGCGGACCCACTCCGGGAACTCCGGTTCAATGGGCATAAACTTCGCTTCTACGGAGGCATCGTTTCTCCAGTTCCGCACCAGGAGATCAGCTTGTACTGCTTGCCCCCCGACCTTGCGGAGCGACGGTGCCACGATTACCACTCTCAGGCGCTCCTGCTTTTTCGCAGGCAGCATCGCCTGGTAGTCGGCACCGTTTTGAACCGCATCGGGAGTTCCCGGTTGTGGCCTCGCATCCGCCGGCACTCCGGTCGCCGCATCCCAGGCTCGGGCCTCGACCACACCCGGCACTAGCTCCAGAAAATTCCGGTGCCACAACTCGAACACCAGCAGTTGCCAGAGGACTCCGGAGTAATCCCTTTCGCCCGAGACGTGCGCTTCGACTATTGCCCGCACGGCATCGGAGTTGAAATAGCCTCGTTGCAGACTGCGAGGGTCCAGCAATATCTGGTGCAATTCGTTTTTCATGTCCTGCCGCATCCAGTGCACTAGAGGCAGCGCAAATCCCTGCTTGGACCGGTGCAGCAGTTCCCGCGGAATCCCCACCCGTTCCGCCAGTTTCTTCAGGATGTACTTCCGCGTCCCGCCGCGGTACTTCCACTTTGCGGGAAGACTGGTGACCCACTCAACGAACTCGTGGTCGAGAATCGGCGCCCGCACTTCTAGCGACGCTGCCATGCTCATGCGATCCACCTTCGCCAGCACGTCAGCCGTCATGTAGGTCTTCGTGTCCAGGTAGAGGAGACGGCTCAGCGGATCCTTCGCCGGTCCGTGATCGTAGTACTCGCGAAACGGCTGAAATGGATCGGGCAAGCGCGAAGCCAGCGCCTGAAAGTCCAGAGAGAACAGCGATTGGTCCCGCTGCAAGGCGGGGAGAAATGACACGCCGTCCAGATACCGGTCGCAGGACTTCAGCGACAAATTCCAACTCAGCCTGCGACCCCGCATCCTCGCCGGTAAGTGGGGATACACGTGGCTGCGATACTGTTGGCCAGCCCAGACCGGAATGTGGTCGAAGTGCCGCCGCTTCAGGCTGACCACGTAACGCCCATAGCCCGCGAACAATTCGTCGCCCCCATCGCCCGCCAATGCCACCGTCACATGCTTTCGCGCCATCACCGATACGTGGTAAGTCGGGATCATGGAGGAGTCGCCGAACGGCTCTTCCATCATGCCCGTCAGTTTCTGCAACGTCTCCCAGAGGTTCGGCTTGACCACCATTTCGTGATGCTCTGTCCCGAACCGCTTCGCCACGATCCTCGCGTATTCGAGCTCGTTAAAGTCCTCATTCTCGAACCCGATCGAGAAAGTCCTCACCGGAGACGAGCTGGCCCGCGCCATCAGGGCCACCACAATTGAAGAATCCACGCCCCCACTCAACAGGGCCCCCAGCGGGACTTCGCTGACCAATCGAATGCGCACCGCATCGGCCAGCCGCCGTTCCAGTTCGTCCAGACATTCCTCTTCGGAACTGATTTGGTTTGTGCCGTATTCCGGAAGGTCCCAGTATTGCTGCACCCGCACGCTTTCCTTCTCGAACTCGAGCAGATGCCCAGGCGGGAGCTTGTGAATGCGCCGGTATGCCGTGTAGGGGTCGGGAATGTAGTCGAAATAGAAAAATTGCAGGACGCCTTCTGGATCTACTTCCGCCAGGTGCGGAGCAACCGCCAGAATTGCCTTGATCTCAGAGCCGAAATACAGGCGGCTGCCATCCAGTGCGTAATGCAACGGCTTCTTGCCCAGCCGGTCGCGAACCAGCAGGAGATATTGTTTGCGCTCATCATAGAGGGCGATGGCAAACATCCCTCGTAGTTTCTTGACGAATTCGGGACCTAGGTCTTCATAAAGATGAACGATCACCTCGGTATCGGTGTGGGTGTAAAACTTGTGGCCTTTCTTTTCCAGCGCGGCCCGCAGTTCTGGGAAGTTATAGATCTCTCCGTTGAAGACAACCCAGATCGTCTGGTCCTCGTTGTGGATGGGCTGGCGGCCTCCCGAGACGTCAATAATGCTAAGCCGCCGCATGCCGAGTCCGGCGGGGCCGCGCACATAAATGCCTTCGTCATCCGGTCCACGATGCACGATCGTCTGGCACATCCGCCGGACTTCCCCGGCTCTTGCCGTGTCCCCTCGCCCAAGGACAAAGCCCGCTATACCGCACATCGGTCGACCTCGGACTTTTCAGAATTCTCGGATGCCGCACTCTGCAGCGGCCGCCTTCCCTGCACTGAAATTGGCTCGAGAATCACTCGCAGATCTTGCAGCCCGCAGTCCTCAAACCACCGGAACACTTCCTCGTAGGTGTGCTTGGACTGGTACCACGGCGAATACCAATCCAACGTGTCGAGGACGCGCCATTGCGCATCCGGATTGAACGACATTGGCAGAAGATACTTCATCACCCCGCTGATCGGCTTGCCCACGAGCGGGATGGCTCGGAGAAACTGGTGCAAACCGTACATGGGCACTGCAACGTAAGATAATCGGTAGAGGATCTTCGGCGACATTCGCCGAGTCACCTTCCGGTACACGTCGCTCATTCGGTACCACTTGTGGTACCCGCTGTAGAGCCAGATGGCGATACGGCCGCCGGGCTTCAGCAATCCAGGTAGGACTTTGAAAGCCCGCTCGCAATTCGGAGTGTGGTGTAGTACGCCTATGCTGTAAATGTAATGGAAGCTCGCGGGCGCGAAGGGCAGGTGGAAAACGTCCGCCTGGAAAAAAACAGCTTCCCGGTCCCTCAGATTCTCGACTGCCGCTTCCTCAGCAAGACTGAGGTCGATCCCGACGACATGAGCGCCCCAGCGTGTAGCCACCTCAGCAAACCGGCCCATTCCGCATCCCACGTCCAGCACCAGCTTGCCCGCGAGTTCCTCAGGTGTGAAACCTGTCCTGCGACGGAAGTCGGATTCTGAACGTCGGTCTTCGCCGCTGTCCAATTGGGCGTCCCGGAAAGTCAGCCACTGGAAACCAAAGCTCCCTGCATAGTGCTGAGCATCGACGAACCGTACGACATTTTTCACCACTGGATATTGCCGCCCGCACCCTTCGCAAATCAGGCCAGCCTCCTCCCGGCGAAGCGTGCCCTGGCATGACAAGCAGCGCAGGATTGCCAATACCTGATCAGCGAGTCCGATCCAGTTTCTTGGTTCTGTCGTTTCCATAGATGTCTTCATCGGCGTATCTCTTCCACAAACTACCCTTCGTTGGGGGTTTCCCCGGCGTTTCGTTCGCACATTGGGAAGACTGCTCCGAAACCAAGCGATATAACACTGATGTATATGCCATCATGAAATAGGGAAAAATGTGGTATTCGAAGCTGGCAAACAGAGCCCCCACTGCGAATGCAAGTAGACTCGCCCACAAGGCTCCATTGAACAGGCGAATCTCTGGATTCTCTCGGTATGCAGGCAGCAGACGGATCCTTCTGAGGTTTCGCAACGACAGGTAGAGGATTGCGAGGAAGAGAATCAGCGCCGGGGACCCTCCTTCCGCCGCCAACTCCGTGTACGTGTTGTGCGTTACACGCCAGGTGAGGGTTGCCGCACCAAAGTTGCCCGCACCGATGCCAAAAATAGGATGATGGATCGCCTCCTCAATACTGTCCACCAGCAACGCGCGCCGGGCCTCCCATGACCCACGGTCCCCCGAACCTTCGATGTTTCCCCGAAAGATGCTCGCAACGCGAGCCAAATAATGAGGTGTTGCCATCACCACGCCCGCCGCCACGACGCTGAGGATGAGCGCCCCGGCAATCAAGTAAAAGCGCTTGCCCTTTATGCCAAACTGCCACAGGCAGATCACCACGGCCACCGCTATCGCCAGCAAGCCGCTGCGCGAGTAGGTTAGGACCACTCCGAGCAGCATGGCTAGTATTCCCATCGTCCAGACTGCGGTCTTGCCCATCCCCTTGCTCAAAAGGACGAAGACCAGGCACAGCGGCCAATTGATCGCGATGTTGATAGCCAAGTCATTCGGATTCTCAAAGATTCCCCCCAGCGCACCGATCAGTCGCCCCTGGTCCGTATGATGGATTGCGATCGACGCGACCGTTGTGGCCATCATCGCAGCCGCCTGCACCCAGAGAAGCCGGCGCAACTGCATAAAGTTATCGATGACCAGTGTGACCAGGAACGCAACCACTACACCCTTCGAGAATTTCTCGAAGACCACGGCAAACGCCCCCATGCGCCAATAGGCGAAGGGAATCGCCACGGTCAGATGGGCGAAGAGAAGCAAGAGCAGCTTGAACTCCAGGGGAAACTTTCTCTTGGACCGCCCGGAGGCCAGCGTGACTATCAGGGCGATGACCGCAACCCCACCAATGATCTTCTCCAACGGGATGAAGCCCAGGCCGGGAATCAGCTCTTCTGGGCGCGTGTAGTACAGGAAGGTAAAAAGCAGCAGCGCGCCATACGCCAGCGTATTTCTGGTCTTCTCCCGCTCCGTTTTCTTATCGATTGCCGCTGCCAGAGTTGCCACCCGATGCGCTCCTCATTCCCAATTTCAGTTTGCTTCCCCGTGTCGGCGGCCCCATTCCGTCTTCCGCCCACCCGCGAAGTTGGCAAAAGCCACTACCGCGGCCGTATTTAACACCACAAAGGTCAGCGCGACGTTGGCGGTGCGGGACAGCAGACCCCGCTTAAGTCGTAGCAGCGCCAGCAAGCTCAGTCCGTAAAACACAACCTGCAGAAGCCACGCTACGCGGTAAACCGAGCCTGGGAGGAGCGCCGAGCTTGCGAACATCAGTAACAATGCAAAAGGCGAAACCAGCCGCAGAAGCTTGTGACTGATGAACTCGAAGCGGAGCGGATTGCTGCTGCTCAAAAGCCAGGGCGCTAATCGCAACAGTTGGTAGTTGCCGTTCAGCGTGCGTACCTTGCGGGCAAACTCTCGGCCCGTCCCCAGGTCCGCGCTATCCCAAGCGCGGGCGCGAGGCTCGAACACCACGCGATTCCCCTGCTTCGCCACCTGCATGGGAATATAAACGTCATCCAGAATCGTTGCCTCAGGGAGCGAAACCAGCAGTTCGCGGCGCACTGCATAGAGCGCACCAGTCGCGCCTACCGCCGAGCCAGATGCCGATTCCAGTTTTCGGATTTCTTTTTCCACCCGCCAATACAGGCTTACGCCTTCTGTGGCCTCGCCCGATTCTGGATTTCCCAACATCAATTCTCCGCTTACGCATCCGACTTCCGGATCTGCGAAATCCTCAGCCAACACGCGTAAGGCGCAGGGCTCGATCTTCTGCCGCGCGTCCGTGAACATCACCAGATCTCCCCGCGACATCTGAACGCCATCGTTCAGCCCACAAGCTTTTCCCCGTGCCAATTGGTTTCCTACGAGGCGCAGCCGGGGATTATTGCACTCGCGAAGAATGGCTTCTGTCCCATCCACCGACCCGTCCGAAACCACTACCACCTCATACATCGGTGCGGGATAATCAAGTTCAAGCAGGTTCCGCAGCTTTTCCCGCAAAACCTTCTCTTCGTCGCGCACGACCATCACGATGGAAACCGAGGGCTGGTGCGGACCGCTCCGGACCGGGCGTGGATACAGGTGGCCGCGCAACCACAACCAGACGACGTATCCCACATACGTGTAACCGATCAAACCCGCCGACAACCAGAACAACCACCTCATTGTGCCCCCCGTCCCAGCAGGACAATCTTGATGGTTTGGAACATGATCAGCATGTCGAGGCCGATGGAGGCATTCTTGATGTAGAACAAGTCATATTGCAATTTCTCGCGCGCGTCCTCCAGCGTATTGCCGTACTTGTACTGCACCTGCGCCCAGCCGGTGATCCCGGGCCGTACCACATGGCGCACACCGTAGTAGGGGATCTCTTTGCTCAGCCACTCGACAAATTCCGGCCGCTCCGGGCGCGGACCCACGAAATGCATATCGCCCTTCAGCACACACCACAACTGCGGGATCTCATCGAGCCGCGAATCGCGGAAAAACTTGCCCACGCGGGTGATCCGCGGGTCATCGTCGGACGCCCACGTAGCGCCGGTATCGGCTTCCGCATCCTGACGCATAGTGCGGAACTTGTAACAGTAGAAACCCTTCCCTCGGCGGCCTACACGCCGCTGCCGGTAAAACACCGGCCCCGGCGAATCTAGCTTAACCGCAAGCCAGATCAATGGAATCAGCGGCAACGAAACTACAAGCGCAATCAAGGCAACCGAAAAATTCAGCAAACGGCGCACCAGCCTGAAGAAACGGCTGAAGCGAAATCCTTCCGCAAAAATCAGCCAGCTGGGATACAACTGCTCGACTTCGATTCGGCCGGAGATTCTCTCCAGCCAGGAGGTCGCTTCTTCGACTTTCAAGCCGCCAAGACGCAAGTCCAGAAGTTCTTCTACGGGCAATGTGCCGCGCCGGTCGGGCATCGCAACGATCACGCGATGCACACCTTCCCCGCAGGTCATGGCTAACAAATGCGATGCCGCCGACTCCCGGGTCAGTTCGCCCTCAACGTCTCCCGTCCACCCCACCACTTCAATTCCCATGGCGGAGCGCTGGCGCAAACCGTTCACCAGCCGTTCCGCGCGTTCTCCCGTGCCCAGCACGTAAACCCGCTCCCGCAGGAAGCGCTGTTTCACCAACCAGCCGTAAGCCCCACGCCAGCAAAAAAGGGTGCAAGTCAGGATGACGAGTCCGACCAGAGCCGAACCATTCCCCGGCAGAAATTCGGGGAACAGAAAGCCGATCGCGGAAAGCGCCAGGGCCACGAATCCCAGCACCAGCAGTATGCGCAGACTCTGTTCCCAGCGCTTGCTCAGGCTGGAAGAATCGTAAAGGTCGAACCAGTGCGAGAGCAGCAGCACAACTCCGGTAACCGCCAGAATCTTGAGGTATCCGCCTTCGACATTGAGCACCAGCCAGCTATCCTGGGTCCGCAGCATCGTACCCAGGACGAACGAAACCCAAACGATCAGGGCCTCACCCGCCACCAAAACCAGGGCGCGCAGCGGATAATAAACTTTGAACAGCCGGATCACGTTTCCCCGATTCCCCTAGCTCTTGGACTCGACCCCATTTTTCTGATATGCGTCGTAGTAGTAGCGCGTGTAGGCCATCGCATCCGCACTGATGCCATTCAGCACGACCCCGACGAGTGCCTCATCGGGAAATTCCTGCCGCGCCCGGCGCGCCATATCGACCGGCGTTGTGTTCGAACGCACCACCATCAACACTCCGTCGCAGGCCTTGGCCAGCACGCTGGCGTCGGAAACGGGCACGGCCGGCGGGGAATCGATGATGATCCAGTCGAATAAAGCTTCCACCCGCTGCAGCAGAAGCCTCAGCCGGCCATTGGACACCAGTTCGGCGGGATCGGAAATCTCCTGACCGCTGGGAACAAAAAACAGATTTTCCATGGGCCCGCGCTGCATGATCGAAAACTCGTCGCAACCTCCCTGCAAATAGTCTGCGAGGCCTGGAGACGAGGTTGTGCCCAACATCATGTGCAGCCGCGGACCGCGCAGATCGGCGTCCACCAGCAACACGCGGCGTCCGTGCTGACGCACCAACACCTGAGCCAGGTTCGCGGCCGTGAAGGACTTGCCTTCCTTGGGGAGCGCGCTGGTTACCAGCACTTTTTTCAGCGGCATCTTCTCCCGCGCGTGATAGAGACGGGAACGCAGGGTGCGAAATTCCTCGGTGCCGCGCGCACTGTCGTCGCCATTGAAAAACAACATCGTTTTCTCGTCTGGACTCCAGGGCAGCGGAGTACACCGGGCGAGCAAGGCCTCCAGGCTGAAGGGGCTGGAAAATGCAGGCATCGCTGAAGTCAAGGGAACCCCGCCAATCGGGGAAGCCCCTGTCACTCCTGAGCGCTGCTCTTCCGCCGGAGGCACGACCGGGGGCTCGGCGGCGACCGCGACCGCATAACCAGGCTGAGATGGACCTCCCTGTGCAGCCCGCTCCTGCTCGGCTTTCTTTAACGCTTCGTGAATTCTGCTCATATTTTCCTTTCCTTGGGGAGGTCCTTGTCTTCGTCGCGCAAGCGGTCGGCTAAACTAGCCAGGGACCGCAGGGCTTCTGCCAAATCAAGCTTGTCGTTGCCCGCAGCCGGGGGAGGCGTCGTCATTGCTCCCGCGGCGCTGCCGTCACCCAGATCAAAGTCCCGGGCCACAATCTCCACCACCGCCGGCCCAATCACCTTCTGCTGATCCACGAACGCGCTCACCAGGCAGTGTTCGCACAACAGGTTGATCACGCGGGGAATGCCGCTGGCATAACCATGGATCGCAACCACGGCCTCCGGATCGAAGATCTGCTGGCCGCTGGAGCCTGCGATGCGCAAGCGCTGCTGGATGTAGGCTTTGGTTTCCTCGAGCGTGAGCGGATGCGTCTTCGCCCGCAGGGTCAGCCGCGGCCGCAACTGCCGCAACTGCGGCTGCTTCAGCTTTTGCTCCAGTTCGGGCTGGCCTACCAGTACGATCTGGAGCAATTTCTCCGTGAAGGTCTCCAGGTTGGTGAGCATGCGAATTTCTTCCAGCACTTCGTCCGTGAGGTTCTGC